>JACDEL010000072.1 GCA_013816405.1 Chloroflexota bacterium
GGACTGCGACGCTCGACCGACCGCGGCGCATCGTGGCAGCCGACCGCGTTCACCGGTGCGGCCTTGGCCGTCGCCGTGGTGCCCGGCCAGCCGCTGGACGTCGCGGTCATCGATGAGGTCACGCGCTTCTACCGCTCGTTGGATGGCGGCGCCAGTTGGCCGGGACCCGAAGGCTAGGTCGCTGTCTCGGGCGCGCTGTTCGGTTGCAGGACCGATCGCAACTCCGAAGCGGACGGCCGCGTCGTAGGACCACACAGAGGCGAGGACGAGAGGCTATGGAGAGCGCGCTGCTTGCCGCCACGTTGATGGCGCTGCTGGGCGGCACCCTGGCCGGGGTTCTGGCTGGCGTCGTCGGGACGCTGCGCGCGCCGGCAACCATCGAAGGCCCGGCCGTGGCTCCGCTCGGCGCGCGCCCGTCGCTGCCCAGCCTCGCCCACGCCGGCGTGCTGCTGGGCCTGACCTTCCTGTTGGCCGCGCTGGTGCTGCGGGCGATCCGAGTGGGCCACGCCCCGTGGTCGAACATGTACGAGTTCAACCAGGCCTTCGCCGCAGCCGGGCTGATGGCGTATCTCGCCTTCGAGCGGCGCTATCCGGTTCGCGGCCTCGCCCCGCTGGCGGCGCTGGTCGCCGGCGGCCTGGTGGCCTACAGCCTCACCCTGTCCGCAGCGGTGCGCCCCCTTCCGCCGGCGCTGCAGACGCCCGTCTTCCTGACCGTCCACGTCGGGGCCGCCATGCTCGCCTACGGGATCTACGCCATCCCGGCGTCGCGGCCGCGGCCGAGTTGCTGCAACGCGGGGCGAAGGAACGCCTAACTTGGCTGCCGCCGACAGAGGTAAGCCGCGCCGTCGCGCATCGGGCGGTGCTGCTCGGCCTGCCAGTGCTGACGCTGGCCATCGTCCTGGGCGCGCTGTGGGCAAACCTCGCCTGGCGCTCCTACTGGAACAACGATCCCAAGGAGCTGGCGGGCGCTGCAACGTGGCTCATCTATCTCGGCTACCTTCACCTCGCCGGCCGCCGCGACCGCTGGGGCTCCTCCGCGCCGTGGCTGCTGGTCCTCGGCTTCGGGGCCATCCTCTTCACCTACCTCGCTGCCAATCTCGTCATTCCCGGCCAGCACAGCTACTCCGGCGTCTAGCCATGGCCCGCGCCGCGCCTCAGCCGCTGATCGTCCACCCGCTGGACCGCGCCGCGGCCTGGACGGAGCATGCCCTGCGGCGACTCGGCGACGCCCGGCTGGCGGGCGTGCTGCTCGCGGTGGCGGCCGCGGTGAATCTCATCGCCGCGCATCCCCAGCGCAGCTGGGTGCTCGACACGCCTCCCTACCTCGGACTCCTCGGCCTGGTGCTGGCCTCGGGCATCGCCGGCGTGGCAGTCCGCCTGCCCGCCGCCTGGCGCGAATGGCGGCGGCCGGGGCCGCTGCCGGACGGCGGCGGCACCCGATCACTTCGCTTGGCGCTCACTGAGCCGCCGACGGCAGCGCAGCGCGCACTCGTCGCCGAGCTGCTGAGCGGCCGTGGCTACCGGCTTGCCGACCGCCAGCTGCGCGACGGCTGGGCGATCCACTGCGTCCGTCATGGCTTCAGCCGGCTGGCCGGGCTGGCCAGCCATCTGGCGCTGGCCCTCCTGGTCGTCGGCGCTGGGCTCGGCACGGCCTTCGCCGAGGAGACGCGCTTCGGGCTCTTTCCCGGCGATCAGTCGCTGCTCGCCGCCCCCCGCGCCGGAATGACCGCCGCCGTCCGTCTCGACCGCCTCGACGCGGCCTTCGACCCGGCCGGGGCGCCACTGCGCTTCGATACCCACGTGACGTTCATCCGCGACGGCCGGGCAGTTCGGCAGACGGTGTTGCAGGTGAACGACCCGGGAAGCTTTGACGGCTACCTGATCCACGCCTGGACCTACGGGCCTGCTGTCGAGCTGCGTGTCGAGGACCTCGCCGGCGGCACGCAGTTCGACGGCTTCGTCGCGCTCGGCGCCGCATCGACCGGCAGCCGGGCCCCGTTCATCGAGCTGCCTGCGCTGGGTGTCACCCTCGGCGCGGTCCTCGACGACGCCGCGACCAACCGGTTGCGGGTCATAGCCGCCCGCGGAGCCGAGGTCCTCGAGTCGGTCGTCCTCCAGCCCGGCGAGCGGCTACGAGTGGGTCCGACCTGGGTCACCGTGCGCCGCTTCGGCGCGTACGTCACCTTCGTGTCGCGCCGCGATCCCGGCATGGCCGTGCTGTTCGCCGGCGGCGGTCTGCTCGTCGCCTCGCTGGCGCTCGCCCTCTACTTCCCCCGACGCCGGGTCAGCGTGGTGGCGGCCGGCGATCGTCTACGCCTCGCGCTCCGGGCGGAGCGCTTCGATAACCCGAGCGCCGAACTCAAGCGCCTTGCCGACGACCTCGCCGCACGGCTCAGCCCCGCCAGCACGGGACGGGCATGAACGCACGGCCAGCACGCCGCCGCCGGGCATCCCTGCTGTGGGGCGGGCTCATTTTGGCGGTTGCCGCGCTGCTGCTGATGCTCGTGCTGGTGCCGCTCGGCCGCACCAATACGGCCGCGAGAAGCCGCCTCCTGGACCGACCGGCGCCGGCGATCGGTCTCCTCGACCTTGCCGGCCGGCGCTGGACGCTGAGCGAGAGCCGTGGGCGCCTGGTGTGGGTGAACTTCTGGGCCACCTGGTGCCCGCCGTGCCGCACCGAGATGCCGATGATGCAGCGCCTGGCCGACGCCTACGGCGATCGCCTGCTGATCCTGGGGGTCGACTTCGGCGAGGAGCCGTCGGCGGTGCGCCAGTTTGTGGATCGCTACGGGATCGGCTATCCGATCCTGCTCGACCCGACGCTCGACACCTTCTACCGCTGGAGCCCGCAGTTTGGCCTGCCGCGGCACTACTTCGTCGACGCCCGCGGCACGGTCATCCGCGAGATCCCCGGCGAGCTGCCACCCGACCAGATGGTGGCGCTCTTCGACGAGCTGCTGGGGCCGCCACCGCAGAGCCAGTAGCTGCGCCGACTGACGGCGTGGCCTCGGATCTTGCTACGGTGCTGTAGTAGGCTCGTGCGATGCGCCTCGCCCGACTCGGACTGGTGCCGCTGATCGTGCTGCCGGTGGCCTGGCTGCTGTTCCAGGGCCTCGGCCGCGACCCGCGCGCGATCCCCTCCGCCCTGATCGATCGCCCGGCGCCGCCGGTCGTCGCGCTCAGCATGGACGGCGAGACGGTCCGCCTGGACGCGTACCGCGACCGGCCGCTGATCCTCAACTTCTGGGCGAGCTGGTGCTTCGAGTGCATCGAGGAGCACCGCGTGCTGATGGAGGCGCAGGGACGGTACGGGGAGCGGTTCGCCATCGTCGGCGTGCTGTACCAGGACACGGTCGCGGACGCGCGCGGCTTCCTGGCCCGCTACGGCGACGGCGGCTGGCCGAACCTCCTCGATCCCGACGGCCGCCTGGCGATCGACTACGGGGTCACCGGCGTGCCGGAGAGCTTCTTCATCGACGCTGCCGGCGTGGTCCGCTACAAGCAGTATGGTGCGGTCACGCCCGCTGTCCTGGACGAACAGCTGCCGCCGCTGCTGGCCGACGATAGCCGCTCGCCAGACCCCACAGGGCAGCCGTGAACAACGCCCCTTCTTCTTCACCGCGACGGTCAGACGTCCCTCGCAGGCTAAAGATCTTCGTCGTCGTCAACACCGTCCTGCTCGTCGCGGTGCTCGGCGGGGTGCTGTGGGTGGTGACCCGGCCCCTCGGGCCGGCCACCACCGAGTACGGCTTGACCATGGATGGCGAGGCGCTACTGAAGGACGAGGCCGCTCGACGCGGTCGGGCTGAAGGTCAGCTGGCCCCGGGTTTCACGCATGGCGGCGATTCGCTCGGACTCACCTCGCTCGACGGCGATCCCATGCCGGCTAGCGATTACGTTGGACGTCCCGTGTGGGTCACCTTCTGGGCGACCTATTGTCACGCCTGCAAGTTGGAGGAGCCCGACATGCGCCGGGCATTTGACACCTACCGCGCCGACGGTCTGGTGCTCCTGACGATCGACGTGGGCGAAGAGGCCAATATCGTACGACGCTATGTCGAGGGACGCGACCTGCCCTGGACCGTCCTGCTCGATGAATCAGGCACCGCGGTCGACGCCTTCGGCGCCATCGGTACGCCCATCCGCTACTTTATTGGCGCCGACGGCACGATTGTGTCGCGCGCCTTCGGGCGGCTGAGCTACGCCGAGATGGACGATCACCTGGCGACGCTCATAGGTGTGGGGGGAGCGCAGCCGACGCCGCCAGAAAACTGATGTGGCGCCGCGACCGGAACCCACAGGACCTCTGAACCCAACCACCGACTCAAGGCGTCTGCTCGCGATCGTGGGGCGGCTACCTCCTGCCTGATCCCAAATTCGGGCCATGAGCGGTCGATACTTCATCGGCGTGCGTGAGTTCTGCGGCGGTCGCGTCGCTGTTTGGCACCTGCCCATCGGAGGGACTGGCGTGTCTGCCCTGACGCGACAGCAACACCAGAGCTGCCAGCAGCACGGCTACTCCGGGAACGACCGGCCGGACGTCCAGCGCGCCGTCGCCAGATCCGATCGCCAGCCCGACGCCGACGAGCGCAAGGCCGACCGCGAGCAGGATCGGTGCGGCGGTATTGACCGGGCGACGTGCGTACCGCGTCGGCGTCGGAGGCCCGGACGGGGGTGGCGTCGGATCGTGATCGGTCCGTGCGTCACGCGCGTTTGCCATCCGTAGCAGGAGTGCGCCGGCTGCGGCGCCCGCCAGCGCAGCCACGACGACGGTGTAATCATCCACGGCTACAGTTTGACTGGCACGCCGTCCCCGCGGCTGTAGCCATCGGTGCCTAATACCAGTCTGCCCGCCACTGCAGCAACTGGTCGACCTCGCCCAATTGGGCGCCGATGATCGCCTCCGCCATCCGCCGGATCTCCAGTCGAGACGAGCGCGTCAGCGCGCTCTGCGCGGCTTCGATGGCCGACTGATGGTGAAGGACCATGGCGTCGATGAAGGCCGGGTCGAACGGCTCGGCCGACCTCAGCTGCTCGACACTGGCGCGCATATCCATCCGATCACCGCTCATCGGCTGGCCAAGCATTTGCACCCCGGGCAACATCGGCATCGCCTCCATCGGCGGCGTCTCGGAGCTGCCGAACCACGATTCGCGCCACGCCCGCAACTGGCCGATCTCAGCGGACTGGTCGTCGATGATCTCGTCCGCGAGCGCGCGAAGCTCGCGGTGCGAGGCACGCGACCGCGCGATCTCGGCCATGGCGATGGCCGCCTCGTGATGCGGGACCATCATGTCGATGAAGCGTTGATCGAAGGGAGCGTCGCGCTGGGAGACGGTGATGGTCCCCTGGGCGCTCCAGACGAGATACGCGATGAAGGCGCTGGCCAGCGCGAAGCCAGCCCACCGGCCGAGCCGCAGGTTCGACATCAGGTTCGCCGCGCGCTCGGGCTCTCGAGCGTGAAGCGCGGCGTCACAGCGCCGATCCCGAAGGCGTAGCCGATGAACAACCCGAGGGCGGCAATGAGCCAGTGAATCGGATGGCCGAAGGCATGGCCCGCGCTGACAAGGTACGTCAGGAGGCCGGCTCCGCCGGCGCCCAGCATGCCGATCTCCCAGCCGGTCGAGATCAGCCGCCGCTGCGGCGCACCGGTGGGTGTGACGGGCGCCTGGCGAGTGGCCTTTCCGAGCTCCTGGCTGCGCCAGCGAATGAGCAGTAGCGCGGCGGCCACAACCACCGCGGCCGCGCCGACGACGATCCAGAGCGGCTGGCCGAGGCCCTCGATTGGCACGATCGCGGCGAGCGAGGGAGCGGCCATCACCCCCGCCAGCGTCCGCCCCATCGTCGCGACATCCCGCCAGAAGACCTCCAGCACGGTCCCCTCGAGCCGCGCCGCGCGCCACCGAGCGGTCAACGCAGCGGCCAGCACCAGGCCGGATACAGTCAACCCGGCAATCGGCCAGGCAATCGGGGGTGGATCGCTGAACAGCCACTCCACGCCAGTACCTCAGCACTCACTACTACATGCCTGTCGTTCTCTCGTGCTGAGCATAGGCGGTCGTTCGGTCGGGTGCCCGGAGCGGGGTGGCGTGGTCGCTGCGCCACGAGCTGGCCTGGTCTCGGGCGCTGAGGGCTGTCAGCTCGCGCTCAGCAGCAGCACCAGCGCGTCGGCGAGCAGTACCAGACCGGCAGCCGCGGCGGTCAGCCGCGACCGGACGGGATTGTGCGGTTCCGCACGCAGCCGGAGGAGGAACTGCCGGACGAGGACGTATGCCGCGACCGCGGCGACGAAGATGGCGCCCGCAGGGCTGGGCGAGCGCAAAACCAACAGCGTGGTCACGATACCGATGAGCAGGCCGGTAGCAGATTCAAGGAGCTGGGTCGGGATGCGACGGGCTCCTACGCAGCGGTCCGAGGACCACATGCCCCAGCGCGAGCGAGTGCAGCGCCCCGCGCAGCAGCCGGTGAAGAAGCATCCAAGGCGCCCGATCGCGACGCCGAAGAACAGGCCCGGCGCGCTCGCATCGAGGAACAGGCCGATCGGCAGGTTGTATGCAAGCAGCGCGGCGATCCCCACCGCGGGGGCGGCGAAGAGCAATCCATCCACGGTCCAGCCCTCGCCGATGGACTGCCGCCACGATCCGCGCGGCCGCAAGGCGAGGTACCACAGCTTGGCCAGGACCAGGCCGGACACGAGCGCGACCAGGTCCACGATGAAGGACAAACCGACCGAGATGTTCGCGCGCGCCAACAGCGCCGCCTGGACGAATGCGCCGACCAGGACGCCGACGGCGATCAGCCCGGACCAGCTGCCCGGGATCACCGCCGGGGTTCTGGCCAAGCGGACCAATGGCGCCCAACGCGTCTGCACCGGGGTGAACTGGCCGGTGGAGAGCGCCCACCGCCTCCACGACCAGGCTGCGCGAGGCAGCGTATGAGCGCCGCCACGATTCTCGCCCGCAGACGGGTGGCGAGCGCGGGTGCTCTTAGGATGCCGGAGGAGGTCGGCGGTGACGGTCCACGCGCCGGGCTCAAGTCCGTACACCCAGGTGGTGATCGACACCGCGCCGCTGCCGGGTACGATGCCACCGACGGTCTCCTCCTTCACGAAGGCGTCCCGCGACCCGGGCTTTCCAGGGACCCCGATGCGTCGGCCAATGAACCGAATGGTCGCGGCGTATGGTTCGCCGTCCTGCTCGGCATCGAACCAATGAGTGACGGAGAGCGCTTCCGTCTCGACGGCACTGCCCGCGGCTGCCTGTTCGCTGGTGGGATGCGCGTTCGTGCCGATGCGCTCGGTGTTGGAGCTGCGCTCAACGCGAGCAATCTGTCTCGATCGGGCCTGGTGGCCCACCTTTCGTCGCGTCACCGGTCGTCCACCTGTCGTCCATTTGGATGCCCGTGGCCCCAGCGGCTACAGGCCGCGCTTCGGGGCTCGGATCGCCCGTCCGCGACGATGTCGCCTACCGGTCAATCCCGCACGGCTCGGCGTCGTGCCATCCGAGGCGTTCGCCGGATTATTACTACACGGCTGTCGTGCTCAGGATAGGTGGTCGTGCGAGCGGCTGCCACCTGCTAGGCTCTGGCCATGCGTGGGCGGATGTCATCTCAAGGCCGGCCATCGGTGGATGCGGTGCTCGGCCCGCTCGGCGCCGCGATCATGCGCATCCTCTGGGCCGAAGGCGAAACGGCCCTAGGGACAGTCATAGAACGCCTGGGCGAAGGGCAGCGGCGTCCGGCATATACGACCGTCACGACCATCCTCTCGCGCCTGCGCGAGCGAGCCTTGGTCGAGCGCAGCCGCAGAGGCAGGGCCGCCGTATACCGTGCGGTCGTCTCCGAAGCCCAGCTCGTCGAGGCAACCACTGAGCACGCTGTAGACACCGTGATCGCCCGCTTCGGGGACGTGGCCCTCCGCCACTTCGCGACGCGATTGGGGGACATCGATCCTGGCCTGCGCCGCGAGCTGATCGACCTGGCTCGCCGCCATCGACCGGCTCGTGAGGTCCCGAGCGAATGACCCGCCTCAGCACGCTTGGGCGTGTGGCCATCGTCCCGATGGCATTAACGGCAGGCTGTGCCTTGATCGCATCCGTGACCGGTAGCGATCCGATGCTCGCCGTGGAGCTGGCTGCGCTCAGCCTGTTGGCCACATGGTCGGTGCACATCGGACGCGGCGTGCGCAAGGCGCTGACCGAGGCCACGCGCCTATCGGCTGGGAGCCAGCCAGTTGACGTCGCCGGCAACGAGGTGCGCCTGCTGGACATCGGCAGCCCCGCCGCCTTCGTCAGCGGCCTACTTCGACCCCGGATCTATGTGAGCCCACCCCTGATTGAGATCCTCGACCGCCCCGAGCTGCACGGCGTGTTGCTCCACGAACAGCACCATCGCCAGACGCTGGCACCGCTCCGCAGCCTGGCACTCGAGAGCTGGCAGCGTGCGCTGGGCTGGCTGCCGCCCGCGCGACGCGCGTTGACAGCGAGGTTGGCCGCCCTGGAGATCGAGGCCGATGCGGCCGCCATCGCGAGTGGGGTTGCACCAGCGACCCTGGCATCCGCCTTGGTGAAGTGCGGCGCGGGTCTGCC
This sequence comes from Chloroflexota bacterium, assembly GCA_013816405.1. Classification (GTDB taxonomy): domain Bacteria; phylum Chloroflexota; class Limnocylindria; order QHBO01; family QHBO01; genus CF-167. Next base: position 8,586 of record JACDEL010000072.1, read on the forward strand.
CGGGTCAGCCAGCCCCGCGTTTTCTGCGGCGGCGGAGATCCGCATCGCTGAACTCGTGGCGCGGGGCCGTGGCCAGCGCGTCGATCGCCGGCTCTCGGTGCCCGTGGAATGGGCGGCTCCAGTCAGCGCCCTGATCGCAATCTGGGTGTGTCATCTGGTGGGCGCCTGAGGAGTCATGACCGTACGGCTCGCCTACCGCGTCGCCGCGCCCGACACCTTCACCTTCGCGACCACGGTGGCCATCTGTAGCGGCTCCTGTCCGCGTGGCCTCCTCTCCAGACTCTGCTGTAACCACAGGCGTATATCCAGATAGCAACGTGCGCACGAGTGCCGAGAGGAGTGGGATGGGCATCCGACATGTCATGGTCTTGGTGGTGACAGGCGTCCTGGTGGGTGCCTGCTCGACCGCCTCGAACTCACCGGGTCAGGGGAACTCGGTGGCCGGCGGGGGTTCAGTCGCTCCCGGCAGCTCGGCCGCCGCCGGCGCTACCGTCGCGGCCGCGATGAAGGAGTGGAGCATCACGCTGGATCCCGCGACGGGGACCGCCGGCGCCCTCACCTTCAACATCGCCAACAACGGGTCGTTCACGCACGAGTTCATCGTCGTCAAGACCGATCTGGCGGACGACAAGCTACCGACCAAGGCTGACGGCTCGGTGGACCAGAGCGATCCGCAGCTGACGGCCGTCGACGAGAAGGAAGATATCGCGGCGGGATCGACCGACAACACGTTGGCGGTGACGCTGACCCCCGGCCAGTACGTCGTCTTCTGCAACCTGGTCGTGAGCGGGACATCGCACTACGCCCAGGGGCTGCACACCAGCTTTACGGTCAACTGACCGTAGCTGTACTTGCCGATCGCGGGCAGCCCCGGGTCCAGCCCAGTGGCCTGAGCACGCCGGTGCTCTGCGCTCGGCGATTTCGGCCGGTGTGGGATGCTAGGGGCGCCATGGACGTCCCGCACAATCGAGTGGTCCCGCGCTCGGAGATCAGCATCGACGTGGAGCCAGGGCTGCGACCCGAGCTCGCCAGCCGCGCGCGGGGCGGCATGCTGATCCTCGACTATTTCGCCACTCGGCGCTGCAGCGTGGTGATCGGCGATCTAACCGCCAAGTTCCGGCCTCAGCCTCCCGGCGAGCGGTACGTCGAGCTGGCCAGCATCGACGGGATCCGGGTGTTCGCCGCGGAACGGCTCCTGCCACTTCTGGCCGCTGCCGGGCCGACCTTGCGGCTGGCCGGGCCGCGGATCGCCCAGTACCTGGCGCTCTGGCTCGACCAGCCCGAACGCTGGATCGAGTTCCTCGAGCAGCCGGGCGTCCTGGCAGGCAAGCGCCCCTGGCGTAGGCGCTCTCGTTCGCCAGCTGTCCGCTAGCGTCGCATCCGCCAGCGCCTGCGGCGGGCTGTCAGCCAGAGCGCCACGAGCGTGAGGAGCCCAAAGACCACCATGCCCGCGAGCCCGGCGACGCGCGCCACCGTCTGTGCCCCGGCTCCGATGCTGTCGCCGCTACGGAGGGTTACGTTGCTGGCCAGCAGG
>JACDEL010000022.1 GCA_013816405.1 Chloroflexota bacterium
TGACCGATCGCCTGCTCCTCCTGCGCCTTGCGCCACCGGAGCGGGTGGGTGAGATGTTTGGGTTGTACGGGCTGGTCGGAAAGTTCAGCGCGGTGATCGGCCCAGTGCTCTACGGTGTCATCGTGCTGGTTCTGCTGCCTCCGCTCGGCAAGATCGCCTACCAGGCCGCGATCCTCAGCCTGCTGGCGCTGCTGCTGGTCGGGTACCTGATCGTTCGCCGCGTACCCGAGGGGGTGAACCGATGACGGTCGTGGTTGCGCACCGCGGCGCGTCGACCGTGGCGCCCGAGAACACGATGGAGGCGTATCGCCGCGCGGTCGAGATGGGCGCCGACGCGATCGAGCTGGACGTCCAGCTGAGCGCTGACGGTGAGCTGGTGCTGATGCACGATGAGACGATCGAGCGGACCACCGACCTCACGGGATCGATCGCCTCAATGACGCTCAAGGAGCTCCGCGCAGCCGATGCCGGCTTCCACTTCGAGGCTGCCGACGGCACGTCTCCCTTCCGCGGCAAGGGGCTCACGATCCCGACCTTCGCGGAGATCATCGACTGGCTGCCTGAGGGCATCGGGCTGGTGGTCGAGATCAAGGCGCGCGCCGCCACGGCTCCCACGATCGAGGCACTGCACGAATCCCGAGTGCGCGCTGGCGGGGCCGTGAGCCTGATCAGCTTCGAGGAAGCGATCATCGACGAGGCCCGCGGGCTCGACCCCGCGATCCCCACGGGCTACCTGCTGGTTCCGTCCCAGCCGATTGAGCCCGCGCTGACGTACGCCGTCGAGCACGGTCATGCTGCGGTCCACCCGTACGAGGGGGATCTCGGCCTCGATCCCGGACCGATCCTCTCGCTTGCCACCGCGTACGGCCGGCTGATGGGCTGCTACGTCGTGAACGACCCTGCCCGCATGCAGCAGCTGGCCGCCTACGGGCTGTGGGGCTTCGTCACCGATGTCCCGGACATCGGCCGACAGGCACTCGGTCCGAGCGCCAGCCAGTGATCCGGCGGGAGCGGCCCTAGCCGAGGGCGCGCTGGGCTGCCTCGGGGGTATCGACCCCGAACGCCATCTTCACCTTGTCCCCGTCCTTGCCGGTGGCGAACATCGTCTCGACGTTGATTCCCGCATCCGCCAGGCGCCGGGCGGCGGCGGCCAGCGTTCCCGGCCGGTCGTCGAGGCTGGCCGTCACGACCGGCACCTCGCGGTAGACCCAGCCCTTCTCGCCAAGCGCGTTCCGGGTGCCGGAGTCATCGTCCGTGATGAACGCGACCGAACCGAGCTCAGCGGAGGTGGCACCCGCGATGCCGGTGATGTTGATCCCGCGCTCTGCGATCGCCTCCGAGATCATGGCCAGGCTCCCCGGCCGGTTCGGCAGCTCGACGATGAATGCGTTCATGCCCGCCTCCTTGCTGGTCGATTCGGAATCGGTGGAGTGTACAGGTGGCTGTCATCATCCCTGCAATCGCCGAGGCCGCTACGCTGCGCATGTGACCTACAGCATCGTCGCCCGCGACCCGGTAACCGGGCGCTTCGGCGTCGCCGTCCAGTCGCACTACCTCGGCGTCGGCCCGGTCGTCCCCTGGCTCGAGGCGGGGGTGGGCGCCGTTGCCACGCAGGCATCAGTGAACGTCAGCTTTGGACCGATGGGGCTCGAGATGCTGCGCGCCGGCCAGCCGGCCGACGCAGTGGTGGCGGCACTGGTGGCTGGTGACGAGCAGTCAAACGTCCGCCAGCTGGGCGTGGTCGATAGCGAGGGACGCGCGGCCGCGCACACCGGCGCCGGCTGCATCCCGGCCTGTGGACACCTCGTTCGAGATGGCTTCACGGTGCAGGGCAACCTGATTGAGCGAGATACATGCTGGCCGGCCATGGCCGCCGCCTACGAGCGAGCGCTGGCCGAGGAGGCGCCCTTCGTGGAGCGCCTGCTGCGCGCCATGGAGGCGGCCGAGGCAGAAGGCGGCGATGTCCGGGGTCGCCAGTCGGCGGCCATCATGGTCGTCTCGGCCGAGCTCCAGCCCGCCGCCTGGCGCGGACGGCTGATGGACCTGCGCATCGAGGACCATCCCGACCCGGTGCCGGAGCTGCGGCGGATCGTCACCATGCAGCTGGCCTACAACCTGCTCGACGAGGAGGGGGACGAGGCGAAGGCCGGCCGCAGCGAGGCCGAGCGCTACGAGATGGCCCGCCAGCTGTCACCCGAGGCCTACGAGCTGGTCTTCTGGCGAGGCGTCGAGCTGGCCACCACCGCCGGTGACGTGGAGGCCGGGCGGCGTGAGCTGCAGGTCGCCTTCGCGGCCGACACACGCTGGCGCACGACCCTGCAGCACCTCGCCGATGCCGGGCAGCAGGGCATCACCCCGGAGCTGGCCGAGACGCTGCTGGGCTAGCCTGCCCCGGCAGTCACCAGTTCGTCGCGGTCGAGGCCTCGATCTCGCCGACCGATTCAAGCCAGCGCTCGGCATCGATCGCCGCGCGGCAGCCGTCCCCAGCGGCGGTGACCGCCTGGCGGTAGAGGTGATCGTGCACGTCGCCCGCCACGAAGACGCCCTCGACCTTGGTCCGGGTGCCCCCATCGACCATGCAGTAGCCGCGCTCGTCCAGGTCGAGCTGGCCGGCGAACAGGTCGGTGTTCGGCTTGTAGCCGATGGCGATGAAGAGGCCCTGGACGGGGAGAGTGGAGGCCTCGCCGGTAACGGTGTCACGCAGTCCGAGCTCGTTCACCGTCATCTCCCCGCGGACGTCGGTGACCTCGGTGTTCCAGCGCACGACGACCTTCGGGTGTGCGAAGGCGCGGTCCTGCATGATCTTGCTGCCGCGGAACGCCTCGCGTCGAACGAGCATCGTGACCTTGGAAGCGAAGCGCGTCAGGAAGAGCGCCTCCTCCAGGGCGGTGTCGCCGCCACCGACCACGGCGATCTCCCGATCGCGGAAGAAGAAGCCGTCGCAGGTCGCACAGGCGCTCACGCCGCGACCACGGAACTGCTCCTCGGACTCGAGCCCGAGCCACAGCGCGGAGGCGCCGGTGGCGACGATGACGGCATCGGCCTGGTATTCGTCGTCGCCCACCCAGAGCCGATGGGGGCGCTGGCTGAAGTCGACGCGCGTCACGTCCTTGTCCAGCAGCTTGCTGCCAAAACGCTCGGCCTGGTCGCGAAAGAGCTGCATCAGCTCCGGTCCCTGGATCCCGCCCGGGAAGCCGGGGTAGTTCTCCACGTCCGAGGTGATCATCAGCTGGCCCAATGGGGTGTTGCCGGCGAAGACCATCGGCTCCAGGTTCGCGCGGGCGGCGTAGATCGCAGCGGTCAGTCCGGCGGGCCCGGACCCGATGATCGCGAGCTTGTGATGGCGGGTATCGGTGCTGGTGGCGTCGGCGGTGCCCGTGCTGGGCGGGATGGTCGCGGTCATGAATTCAGTCTAGCGAAGTCGTCGAACGGCCCGATGTCGTCGGCGGGGCGTCCCCCTCTCGATCCCCGTACACTCGGGCCATGATCGATCGTCGCCAGACCGTCAGCGTGGACATCGGCGGGGTTCTCATCGGCTCCGGACATCCAATCGTGGTCCAGTCGATGACGAATACCGACACCGCCGATGCGGATGCCACCGCCATCCAGGTCGCCCAGCTGGCGCACGCCGGGTCGGAGCTGGTGCGCGTCACGGTCAACAACGATGCCGCCGCACAGGCCGTGCCGATCATCCGCGAGAAGCTGGACGGCCTTGGCGTGGGCGTGCCCCTGATCGGGGACTTCCACTACAACGGACATCTGCTGCTGACGAAGTACCCTGCCTGCGCCGCCGCGCTGGCCAAGTACCGCATCAACCCGGGCAACGTCGGCACCAAGCGCCACGACGAGCAGTTCAGCCAGATCGTCGAGGTGGCGATCGCCAACGGCAAGCCGGTGCGCATCGGCGTGAACTGGGGCTCGCTCGACCAGCAGCTGCTGACCGAGCTGATGGACGCCAACGCCGCGCTGCCGGAGCCGCGCGAGTCCCGGGACGTGATGATCGACGCCATGCTCGAGTCGGCGCTGCGCTCGGCGCGCCTGGCCGAGGAGACCGGGCTTGGGCACGACCGCATCATCATCTCGGCAAAGGTGTCCGGCGTGCAGGACCTGGTCGAGGTCTACACGCGCCTCGCAGAGCGATGCGACTACCCGCTGCACCTGGGGCTCACCGAGGCCGGCATGGCATCGCGCGGCATCATCTCCTCGACCGCGGGCCTGGCCATCCTCCTGCAGCGAGGGATCGGCGACACGATCCGGGTCAGCCTCACGCCCTCGCCGGGTGGCGACCGGACCGAGGAGGTCCAGATCGCCCAGCAGGTTCTTCAGTCCCTTGGCCTGCGCAGCTTCACGCCGCAGGTCAGCGCCTGTCCGGGCTGCGGCCGGACCACGTCGACCTTCTTCCAGGAGATGGCCCGCGACATCGGCGCCTACCTGCGCGACCAGATGCCGGTCTGGGGGCGCATTCATCCGGGCGTCGAGGAGCTCAGGGTCGCGGTCATGGGGTGCGTTGTGAACGGCCCGGGTGAGAGCAAGCATGCGGATATCGGGATCAGCCTGCCGGGGACCTTCGAGGAGCCGGTGGCGCCCGTCTTCGTCGATGGGCAGCTGCGGACGACGCTGCGCGGGGACGACATCGTGCCGCGCTTCCTGGAGATCCTTGAGGACTATGTGAAGCAGCGTTACCCGGAGGCTCTCGCCACCTCGCCCTCCTGAAGCTGTCTGGAGGTCAGGCCGGCGGCAACGCGGTCAGGAAGGTCCACGCCGCAGCGATGAACGCGATCACGGTGAACGCGATGATCGCGAGCGGCAGCAGAGCGACGCGGACGTTCTGGCGCACGACCTGGATCTGCGGGTCGACGTGATCGCCGTGCAGGTCGTGGGTCGTGTCGAGCACCAGCCCGGTCTCCTCGGGCGTGGTGGGGACGTTCGGTTCCATGACCATCACTCCTCTCCCAGGATGCCCGCCAGCCCGCGCTCCAGGTCAGCGGCACTGAGCTGGCCGATCTGACGACTCACCACCACACCACCGCGGTCGATGAAGTAGGTGTCCGGCGGCCAGATGATGCCGAATCGCGACGCGACCGTCTCACCCGGGTCCGTCAACGCGGGCCAGGTCGCTCCAAAGCGCGTCATGAAGTCGCGTGCGGGCTGCGAACCGTCCCGGAAGACGATCCCGACGACGGCAAGCCCTTCGTCCCGGTGTGCCGCCTCAGCGGACCTGAGCAGCGGGAACTCCTCGACGCAATGGCCGCACCAGCTGGCCCAGAAGTTGATGACCACCGGGCGTCCGCGCAGCTCGGCGAGGCTCACCGGCTTCCCGTCGAGGTCGGCCAGCTCGAACGCGGGTGCAGGCGCGCCGACCCGCGTCATCACGGACGCCGGCGGTCTGACCAGCAGGACCGTGCCCCAGACGGCGAGGAGCAGGATCGGGGCGATGGCGGCCGCGAGGTAGTACCAGCGCGGAAGACGACCCACGCCGCCACGCACCGCCGCTCCGCGGAGCGCCTCGCCGGTGGTGGCGGTCATCGGCTCCTCAATGCCCTGCGGCGTCGTCGTGGGGCCCGCGCTCGACCTCGTCCCACTCGCGACCGGCCGCACGAACCCAGGCCACCACCGCGTAGAGAAAGACGGCCAGGCCGGGGATGGCGAGGAAGGGGTTGGCGAGCTGATTGTCGGCGCGGAAGGCGAGCCCGGCGCCCAACAGCGCGCCGCCCACCGCCAGGATCACGGGCAGCGCGCTCGGGTTCGGCAGGTGGACGCCGCGCGGCGGCCTGGGGCGCACGCTCGAGACGCTGACATGGCTGGTGATGGCGTAGACGACGCCCAGCACGAAGGTGATGCCGATCGCCAGGAGCAGGTAGCCGAATGCAACGTCCGTCATTCGATCAGCCTCCTAGCGCAGGAAATACAGGGTGCTGAAGAGGGCAATCCAGACCACGTCCACGAAGTGCCAGTAGATGCTGATGGCCTCCACCGCCACGTGGTTCTGCTTGCTGAACTGGCCCTGGGACGCTCGCGCCGCCAGGATGGTGAGGCCCACCGCCCCGCCGAAGACGTGCGCGCCGTGGAAGCCGGTGAGCGTGTAGAACACGGTCCCGAAGGCCCCGTCGCTGATTCCGAAGCCCAGCTGGGTGTAGTCGTAGATCTGCCCGATCAGGAAGGTCACGCCCAGGACCAGGGTCAGCAGCGTCCAGTTGCGCATCGCGCGCTGGTCGCCGCGACGGATCGCCCACACCCCGAACTGCATCGTGAAGCTGGATGCCACCAGGATGATCGTGATCGGCAGGGCGATGGGGAAGATCTCCAGCTCCGGCGCTCCAGCCGGCGGCCCCCACTCCCCGATGTGAACGGCGCGGGCGTTGAAATACGAGGCGAAGAGGCCGCCGAAGAACATCACCTCGCTGGCGATGAAGAGAAGCATCCCGACCAGCGGGGTCGGCATCCCGGCCTCGCGGTGCGCGAGCGCGGTGTGCGTGGTGGTGTCCGCGCTCATGCTGGTCGGCACCTGGACGGTCACTGGTCTTCCACCTTCGCAACCGAGACGCGCTCGGCGTCGTGCCTATGTCGCAGGTCGAAGACGGGGCGCTCGCTGCGGATCGGCGGCAGCTTGTCGAAGTTGTGGGCCGGGGGCGGAGAGCTCGTTGCCCATTCCAGCGTGTTCCCCTCCCACGGGTCGTCCCCCACTCGCTCGCCATTGATGAAGGTCGCGACCACGTTCACCAGGAACGGGAGCACGCTGGCGGCAATCAGGACCGCTCCCGCCGTCGACATCAGGTTCAGCAGCGTCCAGCCGGCATCGGGCGAATAGTCGGCGACGCGGCGCGGCATCCCCTGGATGCCGAGGATGTGCTGTGGGAAGAAGGCCAGGTTGAAGCCGATGAAGTGCATCCAGAAGTGGACCTTGCCGAGGGGCTCATTCAGGCGTCGCCCGGTCATCTTGGGGAACCAGTAGTAGGTCGCCGCGAAGACGCCGAAGACGCTTCCGCCGAAGAAGACGTAGTGCAGGTGCGCCACCACGAAGTAGGTGTCCTGCAGATGGAAGTCGATCGGCGGGGCGGAGAGCATCACGCCGCTGATCCCGCCGATCAAGAACATCGACAGGAAGCCCAGGGCGAAGAGCATCGGCGTGGCCAGGATGATCGAGCCGCGCCACAGCGTGGCCAGCCAGTTGAACATCTTCACCCCGGTGGGGACCGCGATCAGCGCCGTCATGAAGCTGAAGAACGGCATGAAGACCTGTCCGGTGGTGAACATGTGGTGCGCCCACACGCTGAAGCTGAGCAGGCCGATGGCGATCGTGGCGTGCACGAAGGCTCGGTAGCCGAAGAGCGGGCGCCGCGTGAAGACGGGCAGGATCTCGCTCACCACGCCCATCGCCGGCAGGATGACGATGTACACCTCCGGATGGCCGAAGAACCAGAAGAGGTGCTGCCACAGGATCGGGTTGCCGCCAGTGTTCGGGTCGAAGAAGCTGCCTCCGTAGTTCCGATCGATGAACAGGGCGATCATGCCGGCCGCCAGCACGGGAGTGGCGAGCAGGATCAGGGTGGCGGTGACGAGCACGGTCCAGACCAGGATCGGCATCCGGAAGAGGGTCATCCCCGGCGCTCGCATCTTGAAGATGGTGGCGATGAAGTTGATCGAGCCCAGGATCGAGGCGGTGCCCACCAGCAGCAGACCGATCAGCCACAGGTCGGTGCCCACGCCGGTTGAGAACTTCCCGCCGCTGAGTGGCGTATAGAGCGTCCAGCCCTCCGCGGCGGCGCCACCGAACAGGTAGCCGGAGAAGATCAGCAGGCCGCCGAGCGGCAGGAACCAGAAGCTGAGGGCGTTGATGCGCGGGAATGCCATGTCCGGCGCGCCAATCTGGAGCGGCACGATGTAGTTCGCGAAGCCGGACAGAACCGGGACCACGAACAGGAAGATCATGATCGTGCCGTGCATCGTGAAGGCCTGGTTGTACGTCCGCTCGTCCAGGAACTGGAGTCCCGGCACCGCCAGCTCTGACCGTACGAGCAACGCCAGGATGCCCGCCGCGAAGAAGAAGGCGAACGAGTTGACGATGTACAGGATCCCGATCTTCTTGTGGTCGACGGTGGTCAGCCACTCGATCACCCACGAACGGCGGTAGGTCTCGGAGGTTGGGGTCAGGGCCGTGGTTGCCATCGGTTCCTCGCTCGCCTCGTGCTACTTGACCGTCAGCGTGCCGGTCATCGCCGGGTGGACGTCGCAGACGAAGGTGTAATCGCCCGCTGGAAGGCCACTGACGTCATAGGTCTTCGTTGCAGGCCCGGAGAAGATCTCCCCGCGGAAGAGCTCCTCGCTGCCATTCCAGATCCCCACGTTGTGATCGAAGGAGTCATCGTTGGTGAATTCGATCTTGAACGGCTGGCCGGCCGCCGCCTCGAGCGCCTTCGTGTCGAAGGCGGTGTTCTTTGCGCTGACCTTCAGGACCCCACCGCCGGCCGGAACGGAGGGCGCCGGCGTCTCTCCGGCGCGGATGGCGGCGGTCCAGGCATCGAAGTCGGGGCGCGCCATGGCCTGCACGCTGAAGGTCATGCGCGCATGCAGGTCTCCGCAGAACTCCGCGCACTGCCCGCTGTAAGTCCCCTTCTCGGTGACGGTGAACTCGAGCTCGTTAGGCTTCTTGGCCTCCGGCAGCGGGACGACGTCGCGCTTCACCAGGAACGCAGGCACGTAGAAAGAATGGATCACGTCGTTGGAGATCAGGATGAGCTTCACCGGCTCCCCGACCGGAACGGCCATGACCGCCCCGTCGAGCGCGGTGCCCTGCACGATCACGTCATTCGACGGATCCCCGTCGTCGTCGAGATAGTGGAAGACCCATGACCATTGCTTGCCCTCGACCTCGATCGTAACGCCGGGGTGCGTTGATGCCTGCGAGACCGAGTTGAGGGTCAACGTCGACAAGACGAAGAGGATCAGGACGATCACGGTCGGGATCGCGGTCCAGATCAGCTCGACCAGGTTGTTTCCGTGGATCTGAGTCGGGAGCCGATCGTCGCGGCGGCGGTAGCGGAGGACCGAATAGACGATGAAGCCCTCGACGGCGACGAAGACGATGCCGCCCATGACTAGGATCACGTTGTAGAGCCAGAAGACCTCCTTGGCCTCCGTGGTGTGCGGCTCCGGGGGGACCATGCCGCAGGCTGTGGCAAGGAGGACAAGCGCGAGCAGGGCTCCGGCGCGAAGGAAGGACCGTGTGCGCGGCCGGGCCATCGGTCGTGACATCAGCTCGTCTCGAGGCTCCTCATCGGCGACGAGGACGCGGCTTGTCTCGAGGCTCCGCGTCCGACTCGGTCCCTACCCGGGGCGCGTCCACCGGGGCGGCGGCACGCGCGGCGTATTGTACCGATGCGTCCTCGGCTGCGCACTCCTCGGGCGGTTGCGCGGCTCGCAGTCAGCGGCGGCCTAGATGGCCGGAGTGGGGCAGTCGAGCAGCTCGTCCGGCAGCTGGAAGCGAACCGTCACCTGGTAACGATGGTCGCCCCTGACGAAGCGTGACAGCCCGTTCGCGCCACCGAGCGCGACGAACCAATCCTTCGCCTCCTGGCCGCTGACGACGCCGCAGCGCTGGGCTCCATCGGACGTTGGATCGCCGAAGGCGGCTGGATCGGATTCGACCGGCCAGTCGAGAAGTGCGTTGCCGATTCCGTTCTCGTCCGGCGGATCCGCATCCGCGTTGCGGACCAGCATGCGCAATGCCTCGGGCTGATAGGGATGCCAGTTGGCATCCGCCCAGGCGCTGGCAGGGAGCATCGCATCCAGGTTGCCGAGCTGCTGGAAGAGGCGGGACAGGGTCCGATTCGCCGCAAGCTCTTCCGCAGAGACCCCGGGGTAGTTTCCCTCGGTGTCGAAGGTCCCGAGCCCGAACACCGTCAGGGTGACGTCCTTCCCTTCGGCGTGCAGCGTGAAGACGGTGTTGCCCGCATCCGCAGTGAAGTTCTGGGCGGCGAGGTACTCCCGGCTGCTCGCGAAGAGGCCGGTGCGGGCGACCTCCTGCAGCACCGCCTGGATGCCATTCTCCTTGAGCTTGCGGACGTTGACCGCCGGCAAAGCGGCTCCGGGGAAGAGGTCGATCTGGGCCCCCGGCACGATGACCCGTCCATCTCCGGTCAGGGTGAACGGGGGAAAGCCGGTCAGGAAGAAGTCGCGGATCATGCCGCCGCTGAACTCGACGCGCAGGACCAGGTCGTCGCCGGCAGGGTGCGCGATCGGGCCGGTCGAGCCACCCGGCGCCGCGGAGCAGGCAGCGAGCAGGGACAGGACCAGGGCAGCAGGCAGCGCGGGGCGTGCGATTCGATTCATGGGCGTTGGACGCGCTACCGGACCGTGGGGTTCCGCCACGCTGCGGCAATGACGGTCGGCGGCCAGAATGCGGTCCTCATGCACACTTGGCTACTCGCCCATGGCAGCCCGGCTCCTGCGCTCTCGTTTCCGGGCCTGCTGCTCGAGTGGCGCATGGAGCCGATCGTGCTGCTGGCGCTGGCGACTGCGGCCATCGCCTGGGTGATCCTGGCCCGCCGCGTGGCGGCGAGGCACCCTGGCCACCCGCATCCGGCATGGCGAAGTGCCGCCTTCCTCTCCGGCCTGGCAGTCCTGGCGCTGGCCCTCCTCTCCCCGATCGAGGCATACGAGGGAGAGCTGTTCAGCGTGCACATGCTGCAGCACATGCTGCTCGAGCTGGTCGTCGCTCCGTTGCTGCTGCTCGGGGCGCCCGCGACGCTGGCGTTGCGGGCCGCCACGCCCGCGGTGCGAGCCCGGCTCCTTGCCGTCCTCCACAGCCGGGTCGTGACCGCGCTCTCGTTCCCGTTGCTGGCCTGGGTGTTGTTCGCCGCGGTCAACTGGGGCTGGCATTTCAGCGCGCTGTACGACCAGGCGCTCGAGACGCCATGGCTGCATGATCTCCAGCACGTGACCTTCCTCGGTGCCGCGCTCCTCTTCTGGTGGCCGGTGGTGGGCGCCGACCCGGTCCGATGGCGGCTCCCGCACCCCGTCCGGCTCTTCTACCTGTTCCTGGCCATGCCCCAGAACTCGTTCCTGGGCATCGCCCTGATGAGTGCACCGGCCGCGCTGTACCCGCATTACCTGTCCAACGTGCGGGATTGGGGCCCCACTCCCGCCGTCGATCAGAGTGTCGGGGGCATGCTCATGTGGGTCGGCGGCGACATCGTCTTCCTGCTGGCGATGGGGTTCGTGGTCGCCGCGTGGGTGCGAGCCGAGGACCGTCGGACAGCACGCCTTGACGCGCGCGAGGACGCCCGAATCGCGCGAATGCAGCCCCCTGCCGACTGACCGTCAGCCCGGCGCGAGCCGCAGCAGCGAATCGGCGGCGACGGCCGCGAAGAGCAGCGTCAGGTAGCTGATGGAGAACCGGAACAGGCGGATCGCGGCCCGACCGTCGGTGGTGTCGCGTTGGACCCGCAGTGCGTACCAGACGAAGGCGACACCCAGGATCAGGGCGGCAGCCAGGTAGATGAGGCCCATCCGCGCCGCCGGGAAGAGGAGGAGCGAGACCACGACCAGCAGGATTGTGTAGACGACGATCTGGCGTGCGGTCTCGGCCTCGCCTCGCACCACCGGCAGCATCGGCACGCTGGCCGCTTCATAGTCCCCTCGATAGCGTAACGCCAGCGCCCAGAAGTGCGGCGGCGTCCAGTAGAAGACGATGGCGAAGAGCACCAGCGCCGGGACCTGCACCGTGCCGGTCACCGCCGCCCATGCGACGAGGACCGGGACGCATCCGGCGGCGCCGCCGATGACGATGTTCTGTGGCGTCGATCGCTTGAGCCACAGGGTGTACACGAACACGTAGAAGCCGATCGCGCTCGCCGCCAGCAGCGCGGAGAGGAGGTTGACGGTCACGGTCAGCCAAACAAAGGAGAGGATGCTCAGCACGATCCCGAAGGCAAGCGCCCGCTGTGGCATCACCGCGTGGCGGGGCAGCGGACGGTGGCGGGTGCGGCGCATCAGGTCGTCGATGTCACGATCGATGTACATGTTGATGGTGTTGGCGCCGCCCGCAGCCAGCGAGCCTCCCAGCACCACCGCAGCCATGAGCCAGAACGAGGGGATGCCGCGCTGCGCCAGGACCATGGTCGGCACGGTGGTGACCAGCAGCAGCTCGATGATGCGCGGCTTGGTGAGCGCCAGATAGGCCCGCAGGGTCTGGCCGACGCTCGCTCGGGGGCTCGTCGGCCCCTCCACCAGCAGCTCGGTCGAGGCCTCTGGCGCCGCGGATCGCCGCATTGCCAGGTAGAGGAGCAGGACCGTCGCCCACAGCGCTGCCCCGACGGCGAGGTGCGGCACCACGAACAACGCCGAGAGGCGGGACCAGACGTTGGCCGCGCCCAGGGCGATCTGCGCGAGGACCAGGACGACGGCCAGGCCAGCGAGCCTTCGCGTGCGGGGAGTCACGGCCGCCCGACGGACGCGGCCCGCGGTCCACAGCACGAGGAGCGCCACCGCCACCGCAAGCACACGGTGCGCGAGCTGGACGATCGCTCCGTCCGCCACCGTCGACGGAATGAGGACGCCGTCCATCAGCGGGAAGTCAGGGAAGGCGAGCCCGGCCCCCGTCCCCGAGACCCATGAGCCGAGCAGCATCTGGGCGAAGACGGCGATACCCGTGACCGCGACCAGTCCACCGGGCAGTCCGGCCGACGCGGGCGGCAGGGCACCACTGGTGGCCCGATCCGCGATCACGATCGTCAGCGCCAGGACGGTCAGCGCCATCGCCAGATGGGCCGTCACCAGCTCGGCACGGAGCTGCTGGATCACGACCTGGCCGCCGAGCAGCGCCTGCAGGATGACGAGTACGCCGGTGACCAGCGCGGCGGCCAGCAGCGGACGGTCGCGGCGCCGGGCGCTGAACAGCGTGATGAGCCCCACTGCCGCGACCAGCGGCCCGACTGCGAGCGCCGCCACGAGCCGGTGGCTGTGCTCGATCCACGCGTGCAGCTCGGAGGGTGGGACCCATCTCCCAAAGCAGGCCGGCCAGTCCGGGCAGCCCAGCCCCGAGTCGGTGGCGCGCACCAGCCCGCCGACCACGATCAGCACATAGGTTGCGATCGACGCGGCGACGGCGAGCTTCGCGAATCGGTTCAACGAGGTCCTCGAACCACGCCGCGACGGTGGTTCCTGATCAGAGTTGGGAATGGGCTGCCGGCATCATACCGAGCCGGATCGACCACGTCACCGCCCGGACCTGGCCCGCCGCAGCCTGGATTCGGCGGAACGGGCGGCCGGGACGTGGCGGAGCGGATCCGGCACCAGCGGCAGCACCCGCCTGCATGCGGACGCGAGCAGCTCGACCCCGCGCCCGTGGCGGCGCGACCAGTGGATCCCGTAGCCGCGCCGAATGGCCGGCGGCAGCACCGAAAGCGAGACGAGGTGAGCGAGATCCCACACTGGTCGCGGCGGGAAGCGAGTCGGGTAGAGCACCGCGGGCGCGAGGCTGCGGGCCGTGGCGGTCACCCGGACCTCGCCACTGCCCATCAGCCGGTCCATCTCCGCGCGCAGGTCCTCCAGCGTGTCCGGAAGGGACCCGTCGGGCGCGCCGAGGCGGACAGCGATCTGACGCGCCTCGGCGTGATAGGCCTCCGCCTCAGCGTCGGGAAGGGGAGCGACGAAGCGGTCGTAGACGCGGATGGCGGTGTCCACCAGCGTGGCATGCACCCACAGCAGCAGCGCCGGATCGAGCGCCGAATAAGGCTCCCCCGTTTCGGGGACGATGCCGCCGACCGAGGCGTGAATGGCGTTCATGCGGCGGATTGCGCGCTCGGCGCGCGGCGTGCTGCCGAAGACGACGGCATACGATGCCGCCAGGGTACGGCGCAGCCGCGCGAAAGGATCGGCCCGAAAGTCCGAGTGCTCGGCCACGCCCGCGGCCACCGCCGGATGGGCGAGCTGCATCAGGAGCGCGCAGCTGCCACCGGCCAGCACGAGCACCTCGCGATCGATCCGCCAGGAGACGCTGTCGGGGCCGAACAGACCGTGATCGGCCGTCCGGCTCATCTGATCGCGGCGGGACCGGCGCCGCGATCGGGCAGTGTCCGGAACAGGAGGCCGGTCAGGACGCCGGCGCCGAACCCGCCGATGTGCGCCAGGTAGGCGACGCCGCCTGCCCCGGTCGGGTCGGCGAGGCTCGAGAATACCTGGAGCGTGATCCACATCCCGATGGCGGCCAAGGCCGGAATCTGCACCAGGAAGCGGAAGACGAAGACGGTCACCCGGTTCCGCGGGAAGAGAACGAGGTATGCACCAAGCACGCCCGAGATGGCGCCCGACGCCCCCAGCGAGGGGATCTGCGAGCCGGGGTCGCTCAGGATCTGCGCGAGCGAGCCCACAAGGCCGGCGGCCAGGTAGGCGACCAGGTAGAGAATCCGACCGCCTCGGTGCTCGACGTTATCGCCGAAGATCCAGAGGAAGAGCATGTTGCCGCCCAGATGCAGCCAGCTGCCGTGCATGAACATGCTCGACATGAGCGTGAGGTAGATCGGCTCCGGCCCCGGCGCCTGGGGGATGAGGTACTCCGTTCCGCCGATCACCACAGGTACCGCGTGGGTCAGGTCCACGCCGGTCGTGATCTCGCGCGCGATCGAGCTCCAGCCGTAGGTGAGGGTGTTATCGGCGCTCGCGCTCTGCAGGAAGACGAAGACCGCGACGTTGACGGCGATCAGGCCGAGGGTGACCCAGGCCAGCCCCCTGCCGGGGAGGTTCTCGTCACCGATCGGAAACATCGGTGAGGAGTATGGAGGCTAGGTCCAGGGGAGGCGGAGCCCAGGCAGGATCGCGTTGAGGAAGAGGCCCAGGATCAGGAGGCCGCCCGCCCGACGCGTGTGACGGAAGGCCCCACCCACGAACCAGAGCGGCCATCCGACGTAGCTGTGCGGCGGCGTCTCCGGTCGAGGCGAGGAGAACTGGCCAAGCACCTTCAGCAGCAGCGGAATGCCGAGGACCACGAGCATCACGAACGGGCCGATCCAGCCGACGAGCGCCGAGCCGATCACGATCGGGTAGAAGGCGATCATCAGGGCCTGGGCGACCCAGCGCGCTCGCGTCTCGCCGAGGATGACGGGCAGGGTGTGGATGCCCTTGGCCGTGTCCGCCGAGATCTTGTCGATGTGCTTTCCGAAGAGGACGGTCGTGACCAGGATCGCGTAGGGCAGCGACGCGATCCAGACCCAGCCGGGAAGGACGCCGGTCGCCACGAAGAAAGTCCCGGCGATCATCAGCGGCCCCCACACCACGAAGACGCCCGGCTCGCCGAGCCCGCGGTGCTTGAGCTTGATCGGCGGGGCGACGTAGAAGACGCTGATGAACAGGCCGCTGAGGGCGAAGGCGACGACCAATGGGCCGCGCACCCAGACCAGGAAGACCAGGATCGCCAGGTCGAGCACGTTCATCAGCAGGATCGCGTTGCGCAGCTGCGCCTTCGAGAGCCAGCCGGAGAGGATCGGGTGTGGCGCGTACAGGGCGCGCACGTACTCATCGGTGTCAACCCCGCCCTCCAGGTCGAAGTAGTCGTTGATCATGTTGTTCGAGGCGTGGGCGATCACCAGGCCGATGACCGACAGCACCAGGTACCAGTAGTTCACCGAGAGGCCGAGGGTGCCGATCGCGAGCAGGCCACCGATCAGGCCCGACGTGGCGGTCATGCTGAAGACTGCGGCGCGGGTGACGATCAGCCACTTGCTGAGCCAGTCCATCTCCACGCCCTCGGGCATGTTGGCGTTGTTCATGACGTAGCGCCAGGTCGTGAAGCGCCGCCCGAGGGTGGTCATGGCGAGATTGTACGGCTCACGAGAGCGGTTCGAAGCGAGCGGTGAAGTGGCGGAGCTGCGCCGGCTGCTCGACGATCCGATAGCCGCGCAGCGCGGCGGCATCGACGGCGACGGAGCGGACGACCTCGATCACGTAGTCGATGTGCGACTGGGTGTAGACCCGCCGCGGGATTGCGAGGCGCACCAGCTCCATCGGTCCGGGGCTCTCGGTCCCGTCAGGGCGGATCCCGAACATGACCGTTCCGATCTCGCAGCCGCGGATGCCACCCTCACGATAGAGGGCGATCGCCAGCGCCTGACCGGGGTACTGCAGCGGAGGAATGTGGGGCAGCAGCGCCGCGGCGTCCAGGTAGACGGCATGCCCTCCGATCGGCTGCACGCACGGGATGCCGGACTCGACCAGCGCCTCGCCCAGGTACGCCGTGGAGCGGATCCGGTAGCGAAGGTAGTCCTCGTCCACGACCTCGCGCAGCCCCTGCGCGATTGCCTCGAGGTCCCGACCCGCCAGGCCGCCGTACGTGGGAAAGCCCTCGGTCAGGATGAGCAGGTTGCGGGCGGCATCGGCCCAGCCGTCGTCGTTGAGTGCCAGCCAGCCGCCGATGTTCGCGATCGCGTCCTTCTTTGCGGACATCGTCATCCCGTCGGCAAGTGCCGCCATCTCGCGCACGATGTCGGGGATCGATCGGTCCGCATAGCCGGCCTCCCGCTGCTTGATGAACCAGGCGTTCTCCGCGAAGCGGCAGGCGTCGAGGAACAGCGGCAGCTGGTATCGGTCGCAGATCTCGCGCACCCCGCGCAGGTTCTCGAGGCTGACCGGCTGTCCGCCGCCCGAGTTGTTGGTGACGGTGACCATCACCACCGGGACCGCATCCGCGCCTCGGTCGCGAATGAACGCGTCCAGTGCCTCGAGGTCCATGTTGCCCTTGAACGGATGGATGACCGATGCGTGGCGCCCCTCCTCGATCACGAGGTCGACCGCTTCCGCGCCGGTGAACTCGACGTTGGCGCGGGTCGTGTCGAAGTGCGTGTTGCTGGGGATCGCCTTGCCGGAGCCGCCGACGACCGAGAAGAGGATCTTCTCCGCGGCCCGGCCCTGGTGCGTCGGGATGACGTGCTTGAACGGGAAGAGGTTCTGGACGCTCTCCAGGAACCGGAACCAGGATGGCGAGCCGGCGTACGACTCGTCGCCTCGCTGGATCCCGGCCCACTGCTCGGCCGACATCGCGCCCGTGCCCGAGTCGGTGAGCAGGTCGATGATCACGTCCGCCGCGTGCAGGTTGAAGAGGTTGTAGCCGGCCTCGCGCAGGTGGCCCTCGCGCTCCGCCACCGAGGTCATCCGAATCGGCTCCACGCTCTTGATCCGGAACGGCTCGATGATCGTCTTCCACTGCTCCACGACGGGAGCATAGGCGCTGGGCCGGAGCGAACGGAGCGGGCGCGGGCCATCATGGCGCTCCCAATCGGAGCCTGGAGAGGAGAGCCAATGGAAGACTGGGAGTCGTTGGGCGCCGAGGTCGGGTCGCGCCCGGCGGTGGCGACCTGGGCCGAGAACGAGATGCAGGTCTTCTTCATCGGGACCGATGGCCAGCTCTGGGATACCTACTGGGACGGCGCGGCCTGGCACGAGCGCCACGCGCACGGAGGGGACCTCGCCGGCAGCCCCGCGGCGTGCAGCTGGGGAGCGGACCGGATCGACCTATTCGCTCGAGGGCGCGACGGGACGCTCCAGCATCGCGCGTACGTGCCGGAGGGCTGGCAGGCGTGGGAGTCGCTTGGGATTCGGGTCGACGGGGATCCGGCGGCATGCAGCTGGGGCCCGGATCGGATCGACATCTTCGTCCGGAGCGATGCAGGTGAGCTGCTCCACGGCTGGTGGGATGGCCATCGCTGGTCCTTCGCAGCGCAACAGACCTGAAGCCCGGGGCGGGTAGACTCACGCCCGATGCCCACGAACTCGAACCGCACCTGCCTTGCGCGACTCCCCGGCGGTGAGCTGAAGGAGCTGAGCGCCAGGGAGCACGACACGATTGATAGCCTGCGGAAGAAGCCCGACCATGTCGTCTGGCTCGATATCGCGTCGCCCACAGCCGACGACCTGAAGCTGCTCCACGACGAATTCTCCGTCCATCCGCTGGCCCTGGAGGACATCGAGAAGCGACGCCAGCGCCCGAAGCTCGATACGTACGCCGAGCAGCAGATCATCGTGACCTACGAGGTCCTCGAGCCATCAGAGCCCGATCAGCACTTCGAGCTCGGCGAGCTCCACCTCTTCGCGGGACCCGGCTACGTCGTCAGCGTCCGATGGCACGGCTCGCCCGCGATCGAGGAGGTCGAGGGGCGCTTCCGCGATCGTCCCGACGCGGTGGCCCGGACGCCGGGCTCACTCGTGTACGCCATCCTCGACGCCGCGGTGGACGGCTACTTTCCGCTGCTCGACCGACTCACCGATAAAATCGAGGATCTCGAGGAGCGAATCTTGGCGGGTGGGCGGAGCAACGACACCCTGCGCATCATCCTGGGCCTGAAGCGCAAGCTGCTCGAGCTGCGACGACACCTCTCGCCACAGCGGGACGTGGCCAACGCCGTCCTGCGCCGGGACCTGCCGCTGGTCGACGACACATCGGCTCCGTATTTCCAGGACCTGTACGACCACACCATCCGGGTGCTCGACCAGCTGGACCTGCAGCGCGACCTGCTCGCGTCGGCGCTCGAGGCAAACCTGTCGGTCACCAGCAACAACCTGAACGCGATCATGAAGCGCCTGACAGCGTTCACCGTGATCCTCATGGTCCCGACCCTGATCGCAGGCGTCTACGGCATGAACTTCCACTTCATGCCCGAGCTGAGCTGGCCGCTCGGCTATCCCCTCGCGCTGGGGGTGATGCTGCTGGCCATGGTCGGCTCGGCGCTCTTCTTCCGCGCCCGCGACTGGTTCTGATGGCTGCCTCGGGGGCTGCCACCCCCGCCATCGAGGCGATCGACCTGGTGCGCACCTACCAGACGCACACCGGCGTCCTGCGCCGCCGACCGATGACGGTCGAGGCGGTGCGCGGCATCAGCTTCGAGGTGAAGCCAGGCGAGCTGTTCGGCCTTCTGGGGCCGAATGGAGCCGGCAAGACGACCACGATCAAGATGCTGATCACCCTTCTGCTCCCGACCTCCGGGGCGGCCAGAGTGATGGGCTTCGATGTCGTGCACGACACGACCGCCGTTCGGCAGCGCATCGGTTACGTCTTCGGCGGTGATCGCGGACTCTATGACCGCGTGAGCGGCATCGACAACCTGCGCTACTTCGCCGAGCTGTACGGGGTCGAGCCGTCGGAGCAGAGACGGCGCATCGCTGCCCTCCTCGAGCTGGTCGGCCTGACCGGGCGCGAGAACGAGAAGGTGGAGGGATATAGCCGCGGCATGCGTCAACGGCTCCACATCGCGCGTGGGCTCCTCCACGATCCGGAGGTCATCTTCATGGACGAGCCTTCGATCGGCCTGGACCCGGTTGGAGCGCGTGAGCTGCGGCAGACCGTGAGGTCGCTCGTCGACGCCGGCAAGACCGTCCTCCTGACCACCCACTACATGTTCGAGGCCGATGCCCTCTGCGATCGGATCGCCGTGATCAACGCGGGCCGCATCGTTGCGCTCGGCTCTGGCGCGGACCTGAAGGACGCGATCGCCGAGCGGACGATCGTCGAGATCGAGACCTTCGGCGTGACCGACGAGGCGGTCGAGCGCCTGCGCCGGGACGATGACGTCAGCGCCGTCAACATGGAGGAGCGCGACCAGAGCCAGATCCTCCTGGTCCAGAGCGAGCGGGGCGCACACATCACCCAGCGTCTCCTGTCTCTGCTCGGCGACACGCGGGTCGGCAAGGTGGTCGCGCGCGAGCCGACCCTCGAGGACGCCTACGTTCACCTCATCGCCACCACCGGCCACGACGAGGCTCGAGCGGCGCGGGCCGCATCGGTTCAGTAGGTTGGACGCCATGACTCCGGGGAGAACGGTGCGATTGATCTGGTTCGTCACCTGGTTCAACGTGCGGATCCTGCTGGCCAGCGAATTCTTCATTCTGACCACCTTCATTGCGCCACTCATCTTCGCCACCCTCGCCTTCTTCCTGTTCCGGTCAGGCGGCGGCACGGCCGGGCAGACGCTTCTCTATGTCGCCCTCGGCGCAGGCATGATGGGCGTCTGGAGCACGACCCTGTTCGGCTGCGGAGGTGCGATCGCCTGGCAGCGCTGGGAGGGGACGCTGGAACTTCTTGTGAATGCTCCCTCCCGCTATGACTACATCCTGGTCGGCCAGACCCTCGGCGCCGTGGTATTCGGCTTCTATGGAATCCTGGCAACGCTCGCGTGGGGCGTCCTCCTATTCGGGATGCCGATCGAGGCGACGTATCCCCTCATCCTGCCGCTGTCCCTGCTGGCGGCGATCGTGTCGCTGGGATCGCTCGGCATGCTGATCGCCACCACCTTCGTCCTGTACCGGCACGCCAACGCGCTCGGCAACCTGCTCGAGTACCCGATCTGGCTCATCACCGGCCTCCTCGTGCCGGTCGCCACGCTCCCGTGGTGGGTTCATCCGATCAGCTGGCTACTGGCACCGACGTGGGGGATGGAAGCGATCCGCGGGGCGACGATCGGAGCGGCGCCGCCCACCCTGGCCATCGCGATGTGCTTCGTCTTGGCCGTCGTCTACTACATCGCGGCGCGGGTCACGCTGGTCTTCGTGCTGGCGAAGGCCCGACGCGACGCCACGCTGTCGCTGCAGTGACGGCGCTGACGGCGCCGCCCACGCGGATCGCGCCCAACACGCTCCGGGCCGCCTGGCGGGTCTTCTGGTATGGCGGGCGGATGAGCTACGGGATGCTCTTCAACTGGGCCCGACCGTCGATCTACATCCCCACCCTGATCGGGGGCCCGACGTTCCAGCTCTTCTTCTTCGCCGCGCTGGGCTCCTATGCCACCGACCGGTCGCCCGCGTACTTCGCGATCGGGAACGCGGTGCAGGTATCGGCACTGGCAGGCGTGTTCGGCATGACCATGGCGATCGCGAACGAGCGCTGGTTCGGGACGCTCCCCGCCCTGCTGGCGACGCCCGCGAACCGAGTCGCGGTCTTCGCCGGCCGCTTCATGCCGTTCATCGTGAATGGCCTGCTGGTGTCGCTCTATGCCTTTGGATTGGGGGTCGTTTTCCTTGGCGTTCGTCTCGCGCCCGGCTCGATCGCGGTGGCCGCCCTGGCATTGCTCGTGACCGTCTTCTCCTGCACCGCCATCGGTGCGCTCCAGGGCGCAATCTCGCTCCGTCTGCGCGATGGCCTGTTCGGCGCAAACCTCGTGACCATGGCGATTCTCCTCTTCTGCGGCGTGAACATTCCGCTGCATGAACTGCCCGGGTGGATGCAGGTGGTCGGCAACATCCTGCCCTTCACCCACGGCGTCGAGGCCGTCCGCCAGGCCGCCGATGGCGCGGGATTCCGCCAGGTCGGCTGGCTGATCGGGGTCGAGGCGCTGGTCGGCATTGCCTACGCCGTGCTCGCCTTTGCGCTCTTCGTCCTTCTGGAGCGTTCGGCGCGTCGCCATGCCACCCTGGACGTCCGGTAGCCTCGCGGCCGTGACGTTCCGAAGGCTCGCTCTCGGCCTCCTCGGGGTGCTGCTCCTAACCGTAGTGGCTTACACCGGCTATGTGGGTTACGAGGGCTCGCACCAGCTGGTCGAGGGGGGTGGCGGCAACCCGGACTGCCGGACCCCCGATGAGCTGTTCGGCTGGACCTACGAGGCCATCAACTACGGCAGTGCCGATGACGCGCTCCTGGCCTCACGCAACGCCGATCAGAAGCACTGCACGTACACCGGCACCGTAGCTGGCGACGAGGTCGTGACGGACGACGGGATCCGCATCGCCGGCTGGTATGTCCCCGCGGCCGATGGCGCCGGCCCGACCGCGCCGACGGTGGTGCTGGTGCATGGCTTCGGGGCAAACAAGTCGAGCATCCTCGAGTACGGCGAGGCGCTGCACGACGCCTTCAACCTCGTGGCCTTCGACCTGCGCAACACGCAGCGCAGCAGCGGCAACCAGACAGCGGGCGGCGTCCTCGAGCAGAAGGATCTGCGCGCCATCATCGACTGGCTGGAGCGCACGAAGCATCCGAGCCATATCGGCGTGCGCGGGAATTCGCTCGGGGCGGCCACGGCCGTGGCGGAGTCGCGCGACGACCCACGGGTCGAGGCGCTGGCGCTCGACTCGATGCACACCCGCATGCGCTACCAGGTCGAGCAGCGACTGCAGCACGCGGGCCACCCGGCGTACCCGGGCACCTGGGCGGTCTTCCTGGGCGCGAGGATCCGCACCGGCGTCGATCTCGGCTCGGTGGACGCCCAGGACGCGATCCCCGACCTGACTCGGCTCCCGGTCCTGCTCTCGCACGGGACCGGCGACACCGAGGACCTGCCGGAGCGGACACAGGCCTTCTACGAGGACGCCCTCGCGGCCGGGGTTCAGATCGAGCTGCACTGGTGCGAGGGAGCGGGCCACAATGCCCCCGCCGGCATGCCGGTGTGGGTGTGCCGCGACGACTTCGCGGCATGGATGCTGGACTTCTTCAGCCGCAACCTCGTGGACGCCTAACGGCGCACAGGCCCTCGTCCGCCGCCTCCGGACGATCAGCGGTTGCGGTCGAGGCCGGCAAGCAGGCGCATCACCATGCGCACCACCACGAGCGCCGACAGGCCGTTCACGTCGAGTGCGGGCACGAGCTCGGTAAAAGCCGCACCGACAACATGGCATCGTGCCGCGGCGCCACCCATAAGGTCGCCCACCTCGTCGTAGGACAGGCCGCCAGGCGAGATGGCGCTCACCGCAGGGGCGACCGAGGGGTCGAGCCCATCGAGGTCAACGACGATGAAGAGAGAGGCGCCCTGAGGCACCTGCTCCAGGACCCGCGGCACTCCGCCTTCTCGAAGCTCGCGGGCGGTGATGAGCACGTTGCCGGCGGCTCGGGCAGCGGCCACGTCCGCGGGGCGGGCGCTCCCGACGCCGCGAAGGCCAACCTGCACGATCCGCTCAACATGGTCCATCTCCGACGCTCGCCGCATCGGCGACGAGTAGCCATCCCGAACGCCGGCGACTTCGTCGCGAAAGTCGAGGTGTGCATCGACCTGCAGGATGGTGAGTGGCGCCCCGCCGGCGTAGGCGCGCAGGACCGGGATCGGGACGGAGTCGTCGCCGCCCAGCACGATCGGGATAGCGGCCGTTGCCAACAGCGATCGGACTGCTACCTCGGCACGCGCGGCGTTGCCTGGCCCGTCGTCGGGGGTGCCGTTCACGTCGCCGGCATCCACCACGCGCAGCGGCGGCGAAACGACCAGCATCGGCGCGTCGAGGTCGAAGTCGTGGTGATCGGCGAAGTTGGCAAGCCGCCGGGAGCGAGCACGGATCGCATCGGGGGCGTCGGCACAGCCGGCGGTGTGGCCAGGCGATGGATACGGGACGCCGAACGGGATCCCCAGGATCGCCACCCCGGGATGCTCGTCGCCCGGCTGCGCGGCGTCTATCGCCGGCAGGCCAAGGAAGGTCGCGTCGCTCACGTGACCGCCGCGGCGGTCGCGCAGTCGGCACAGCGGCCGACCACGGTGACGTGCGAGAGATCGACCTCGAAGCCGTCCGAGGAGCGCAGGCCCTCGACGATCGTCCGGGCGGCGCCGGCTCGAATCTCCCAGCGCCCGCCGCAGGTGGCGCAGTGCAGGTGGCCATGCAGGCCCTCCGGCCCGACGTGAAACTCCTCGCGCCCATCGGCACCATGCCCGTGCTGAACGAGGCCGAGCTCCTCGAGCACGTCGAGCGTGCGATAGACGGTCGACGGGATCGTGGCCGGATCGATCGCCCGACAGCGTTCAATCAGCTCCGCCCCGGTGACGTGCCCGTCGCTGCTCGCCAGCGCCTCGACCACGGCCCGTCGCTGCGGGGTCCAGCGCAACCCACGCTCGCGGAGGCGTTGTCGGGCGCTGGCCCAGGGCTCGGGAAGGGGCGTGGAGCTCGGCATCGGCACAGTATTATCTGCCGGCGTTCCGCGAGACCCCGATCGTTGGCTAGAGGGTGGTTCGAGATGGTGTCCGGCGCTCGATACGTCTATCTCGCGCTGGTCTGGATCTACCTTGCCGGGATTCTGGTCCAGGTCTTCCTGGCGGGAATCGGCCTGTTCGGCGCCGCGAAGGATTTCGAGCCGCACGTCGGCCTGGGCTGGATCCTCCACCTCGTGCCGGTCCTGCTGCTGATCGTCGCGGGCGTGGCCAGGGTCGGATCGCGCCTGATCTGGTGGACCGTCGCGCTGCTGGGGGTGCAGTTCATTCAGCCGATCCTGGCCACGCTGCGAAATGACATGCCGTTGGTGGCGGCCTTCCACCCGGTCTTGGCCTTGGTCGTCTTCTGGCTCGCCCTGACCATCGGCCTCAAGGCCTGGCGGCTGATTCGGGAGTCGGCTGAATCAGCGGCCTAGCAGAACAACAGGAGGGGCCGATGGACTGGCAGCCCTGGCTCGTCTTCGCGCACATCCTCGGCGCCTTCACGTTCGTCATGGCGCACGGCGTCTCGATCTTCGCGGCATTCCGCCTTCGCGGCGAGCGCGATGAGGCTCGCATCGCGGCGCTCCTCGACCTGTCGAAATCGGCCGTCACGATCGCGGCGATCTCCGTCGCCTTCCTGCTGCTCACCGGCATCGCGGCCGGCTTCGCCGGCGACTACTGGGGGAAGCGCTGGATATGGGCGTCGATCGCGATCCTGGTCCTGCTGTGGGGCTACATGGGCTTCCGCGGCACCAAGTACCACGACGCGGTGCGCCACGCGGTCGGAAGCATCGGCATCTACGACCACAAGGCCACCGAGCCGCCGCCGGCAGATCCGGCGGCGCTGGCTGCGTTGCAGGCTTCGTCGCGAGCCCTGGAGCTCGCGGCCGTCGGAGGCATCGGCCTGGTGGTGATCCTCTGGCTGATGGTCTTCAAGCCGTTCTAGGTGTCGGCCGCTACATCGCGGCCGCCGCCACCGAGCCCGTCTCGAGCAGCTCCTTCAGGCCGGCGAAAATCGTCTCCCAGCCACCACTCGTGTAGGCAATCGTCGCCGGACCTCGGCCTGTGTGACTGACGGTCAGCCAGCATCGGTCCCCAATGGGGGTGATCTCGAACTCGATGCGCGACGGCGCTTCGGCCGCCGGCTCGGGTTCATGGACCACGTGGAAGGTATGGACCGGCCGGCGCGGCGGATCGATCTCCAGGATCTCACCCTCCAGGTACACATCCCCGTCCTCGGACTGGCTCACCCAGCGCGAGCCAACCTTCCAGTCCGAAACGCTGAGGGCTCCGTACCAGTATTTGCGGGTCTCCTGCAGATCGGTTAGTGCCTTCCACAACCGCTCGGGTGTGGTGGCGATCTCGACCTGGTAGACGTTGTCCGGTGCGGCCATGCCTGCCTCCTTCGTGATCAGGTGCGGATGAGTCGCTGCGGCGGCTTTGCGTTGATGCGTCTCAGCTCGCCTCGCGCCCCCAGGTCGAGCTTCATGGCCATGGCGTACCAGCCCGCCGAGAGTGAGGGATCCCATTCCCTGGCCTTCCGCAGCTGGGTCGTCATCGCGTCGAGATAGGCGTTGAGGGTGATCCCGGGCTCGGTGGCCGGCACGATGGCGAGGACCGTGCGACGGGCCAACGCATACGTGTCGCTCGCGATGCGCGTCGTCTTCTTGCTCGGGTCGGGGTTGCGGAGCTGGATCTGATCGCCGGCGGTCGTGGTCGTCGAACCGATTCCGACGGCGTGGCGTACATCAGCGAACCAGGGGTCGTGAGGAGCTCGCCGGTCTCCAGCCACGTCTTGAGGCCGGACAGGATCATCGGCCAGCCGCCGTAGAGCTGGTCGTTCGCGCCGTCGCGCAACTGGTCATGGGTCACGACCAGGCGGCAGGAGTCACCGACCGGCTCGATCTCCCAGGTGATCCGCGAGGTCCCCTCGCTCTTCACGTCCTCGCCCCAGAGCGCGACCATGCTCTGCACGACGCGTCGCGGCGGATCGACCTCCAGGTTCTCGCCCTCCCCCAGCAGGCCAGGGGCGTTCTCATGGCCCATCTCGAACCGGCCTCCGGGCTTCCAGTCGGAGCTGATCCGGTTGCCGAAGTGGTACTTGCTGCGGATCTCGGGATCGGTGATCGCCTGCCACAGGCGCTCCGGAGTCGTCTCGATGTAGATCTCGAACACCTTTTCCATAGGGCTCTCCAGTCTCGTCTTGAGGTCGCTCAACGCAGCCGCCCAGGGCTCGGCGTAGCGGCTGATCCACCGGTCGTGGATCAGCCGGATCGGGACGGCGTTCAGGTAGTGGAACTTCCGACGCCCATCGCGGCGCGTGGTGACCAGCCCGGCGGCAGCCAGCACGCGCAGGTGCTTCATGACGCCGAAGCGGGTCATCCCAGACAACGCCTGCTCCAGCTCTGAGAGCGCCTGCCCGTCGCGTTCGCGAAGCGCGTCGAGGAGGACACGCCGGCCTCGACAGATCTGGCACGGAGGCATAGCGTGGCCATGTTCATGTGAGCAGCTGGACGGAGGGAGTCGTGGCCGACGACGAGAACAGAGCGACCCTGGAGCGATCGATCGTGGCGATGTTCGCAGGGGACATCGACGGAGCGACCGAGGCGATGGCCGACGATGCCGTGGTCGAGTGGCCACAGTCGGGCGAACGAATCGTCGGCAAGCAGGCCTGCAGCCTTGTCTACAAGAACTACCCCGGCGGCTCGCCCCCATACGAGCTGCGCCGCATCAGCGGCGCGGGCGACATGTTCGTGGTCGAGGCGGAAGGCCAATACGGCGCCGACACGAGCTACATGACCAGCATCGTCGAGTTCCGCAACGGGCAGATCGTCAAGCAGACCGACTATTTCGCGAGTCCGTTCGAGGCTCCCGCCTGGCGGTCCCAGTGGGTCGAGCGCATGGCAAAGGTCTAACCGCTGAGCTAAACGCGGCGGACCTGCTCCGCCTCCTGGCCCTCGACCGGACGGTCGCAGGTCGGGCAATACCAGCGCGCCTCAACCGGCGTGCCGCAGGCGGCGTGGCGCAAAGGCTCGGACTCGCGTGAGACCCGCGACCCCCAGTCGGCCAACAGGCGCAGCGCACCGGCCAGCTCCTGGCCCTCGTCGGTGAGCGCATAGGCGAAGCGCGGCGGACGCTCCGAGTAGGGCGTCGCCGACACGATCCGCTCGGACTCGAGGCGCCGAAGCCGGTCCGCCAGGATGTTCGGCGCGATGCCGGTCACGGCCTCGCCCAGCTCATTGAATCGGCGCGGCCCGGGGAGGAGCGCCTCGACCAGCAGCAGGCTCCATCGGTCCCCCACCCGCTCGAGCGCGGCGGCGAGCGGTGAGTCGTGGGAAGCCATGACGGGATCGTACGGCATCGGCCTTGACAAACGGTCCGGAGCGAGTAACTTGCGCATTGCAAGTCACACGCTACCAGATGGAGAACGAGCGATGGGTCCCTTGGATGAGCTTGGCAAGACGATCGCGTCAGTCGCATCGACGGCGGGCGCTTCGACAGTCGGGATCGGGAATCGATGGCGCGGCGGGTCCGGGGTGGTGGTCGAATCCGGCAAGGTGCTGACCAACGCGCACAACCTGCACGGCGACGAGGTGCATGTCTTCTTCGCCGATGGACGTGAAGCGGAGGGCAAGATCCTCGGCGCCGATGGCGACGGCGACCTGGCCGTGATCGAGGTCGACACCGGCGATGCGCCGGCGATCGCGTGGGGAGACGGGTCCGCGCTGGGCATCGGCTCGCCGCTGGTCGCGATCGGCAACCCGGCGGGCAACGGCCTGCGCGTCACGGTGGGCTACGTCTCCGGCATCGGGCGCGAGTTCCGCGGTCCCCGCGGGCGGCGCGTTGCAGGCGCGGTGGAGCACACCGCTCCCCTGCTCCCCGGCTCGTCGGGTGGCCCGATCGTCGACGGCGACGGGAAGTTGCTCGGCATCAACACCAACCGGCTGGGCAGCGGCTTCTATCAGGCGATCTCAGCTGACACCGCGCTGCGCGACCGGGTCGCTGCGCTCGGGCGCGGCGAGGAGCCGAAGCGGCGCCGGCTTGGGCTGGGCCTCGCCCCCGCGCACGTGGCTCGGCAGCTGCGGCGCGCGGTGGGCCTGGACGAGCGAGACGGGCTGCTGGTCCGCGACGTCGAGGAGGACTCGCCGGCAGCAAAGGCGGGGATCGCCGAGGGCGACCTGATCGTGGCCGCTGGCGGCAAGCCAGTTGCGAACGCTGACGACCTGTTCGACGCGATGGGCTCCGTGGCCGCGGATGCCGCCCTGCCACTCACCGTGCTGCGGGGCTCGGAGGAGCGGACCGTTACCATCGCAGCGTGAGCCCCGAGCCGATCTGCCGCCATCTCGACGGCGTCCACCCGGTCCCGGCCCGTGGCCGGGGCTGCGAGGAATGCCTGGCCACCGGCGGGCAATGGCTCCACCTCCGCCGATGCCTCCATTGCGGGCATGTCGGCTGCTGCGACCAGTCGCCCGGCCGGCACGCCTCGGGCCACGCCGGGGAGGCTGGGCACCCCGTCGTCGAGTCGATGCAGCCGAACGAGGATTGGCGCTGGTGCTTCGTCGACGAGGTCTACCTGGAGGGCTAGCCCCACGGTGCCGGCAGGGGTAGCAGCTCCACCTCGTCGGCGCCGATCCAGGCGGCAAGCTCGTCGATGGCGGAGCGAACTGAAGCCCACGCACCGGCGGGTGCCTCCGGCTCGGCATGGACAGACTTGATGGTCAGGACGCGCCGCTTGCGATCGAGCACCGGGTCGATGCGGCCGATCAGCCGGTCGCCGTGCAGGATCGGCAGCACGTAGTACCCGTACTCGCGCTTGGCGACGGGGACGTAGATCTCCAGCCGGAAGTGCATGCCGAAGAGCGACTCCGTCCGCTCGCGGTCCGAGATGAGCGGGTCGAACGGGCCGAGCAGCGTCGTGCGCGGCCGCCACGGCTCGTCGAGCGCGGCGAGCACCTCGGCATGGGCGAGCCACTCACCGGGGAGGCCATCGATCGCCACCGCAACCGCCACGCCGTCGGCGAGCAGAGAGGCCAGGCCGATCTCGCGCTCGGGCAGCGAGTAGTCGATCGCCGTCCCGAATCCCGGATCGTCGAAGCCCCGGTTGCGGAGCTGCCGCTCCATCGTCTCGATCGCCACCACTTCATCCGGCAGAGGATCGGCGGCCGGCAGGACTCGCTCGAAGAGGTCCCAGACGCGCTGCGTCCCCTCGCGGCGGCTGATGGCGATCTCGCCTCCGCGCCACAGGAACTCGAGCATCTGTCCCACGTTCTTGCCGTCGTTCCATCCGCCGGTGCGCCACGGGACGACCGCCCGGTCGTCCAGGTCGCGCGCGAGGAGCGGCCCGCGCGTGCGCAGCTCGCCAAGGATGTAATCGCGGAACGGGACGTTGTCGCCGAGCCAATCACCGATGTACCGGCCTCGGCTGTACTCCGGACGCGGAAAGCGGAGCATGGCCGGGCGGTGCAGCGACAGGTCGGCGGTGGGGAGCAGGAACGCGTTGTACTCGAACAGCTGACGCGGCTCCTCCTCGAGCATGCGGCGCAGCTCGGCCCGCTCGTAAGCCCCGAAGCGGCTCCACAGGGTCAGCTCCTCGGCGCGCGCCACGACCGCCGTCGGGTCCACCTGCACACGTCCGAGCTGATCGACCAGCCCGAGCAGGGAGGTGGGGCGCGGTCCCGCGAGCATCGTGCCCAGGATCGCGAGCCGCCGCGCCTCGGTGAGCGTAAGCGTGCGCACGAGGGGCAGTGTGGCAGACTCCCCCGCATGATCAGCACCGTCCGGGTGGTCGGCACGGGGCGTGCCGGCAGCGCTCTCGCGGGGCGCCTGGCCGAGCGCGGACTGACCGTCATTGCCGGTCGCGAGCCGTTGGCGGATGCGGACCTGGTGCTCCTGGCGGTGCCCGACGCGGCGATCGCCGACGTGGCTCGGCAGGTGCCGATCGGCCCCTGGATCGGGCACGTCTCGGGCGCGACCTCCCTTCAGGCGCTGGAGCCGCACACGCGCCGGTTCAGCCTCCACCCGCTCCAGACGCTCTCCCGCGAGCGCGGGCCGGAGCAGCTCGACGGCGCCTGGGCCGCAGTCACGACCGAGACCGGCGAGGCTCGAGCGGTGGCGGGCTGGCTCGCCGACGTACTCGGCCTCCATCCCTTCGACCTCGCCGATGCCGACAAGCCGCTCTACCACGCCGGAGCGGCGATGGCGAGCAACTTCCTGGTGACGCTGCATCGTGCCGCCGCGCGGCTGCTGGAAGCGAGCCACGCACCACCCGAGGCGCTGCTGCCGCTGATGACCCGCACCATCGAGAACGGGTTCGTCCTGACCGGGCCGATCGCCCGCGGCGATTGGTCGACCGTCGAGGCGCACCTGGATGCCCTCCAACGGCGGGCACCCGACCTCGTACCCCTGTATCGCGCGCTGGCCGAGGCGACCCGGCCGTGAAGGTCATCCGCAACGTCGCCGACCTGGGTGCGGCCATGGATCCGGCGCCGGGGCGCGCACCGAGCGTCGGCCTGGTGCCGACCATGGGCTCGTTGCACGCCGGGCATCTCTCCCTCATGGCCGCCGCGCGCGCCGAGTGCGATGTTGTCGTTGTCAGCCTCTTCGTCAACCCCGCCCAGTTCGGTCGCGGCGAGGACCTCGAGCAATACCCGCGCGACGAGGTGGGCGACATCGCCACGGCAGAGTCGGCCGGCGTCGACCTCCTCTTCGCTCCAGCCGCGGACCAGGTGTACCCCGAGGGCTTCGACACCTGGGTTGACCCAGGCAAGATCGGCGCCTACCTGGAAGGAAGCGCACGGCCCGGGCACTTTCGCGGCGTGGCGACCATCTGCACCAAGCTCTTCCTCCTCGTGAAGCCACGGCGCGCCTATTTCGGCCGCAAGGACGCCCAGCAGGTCGCCGTCGTCAAGCAGCTCGTCCGGGACCTGGAGCTCCCCGTCGAGATCGTCGCCTGCCCGACCGTCCGCGACCCCGATGGACTGGCCATGTCGAGCCGCAACGCCTACCTCTCACCGGATGACAGGCAGGTCGCCCTGGCGCTGCCACGGGCGCTCGAGGCGGGGCTCGCGGCGCATCGGTCCGGAACGGATGCGGTGCGCGCCGCCCGCGACGTGCTCGACGCCCAGCCGGGGCTGCGGGTCGACTACGTGGCCGAGGCGGACCTGGACGGGCCAACATTGGCGGCCGCGGTCGTGGTCGGATCGACGCGTCTGATAGACAATGTCGTCCTCGACGCAGAGGCATAGCCAATGACCACCAGCCACACCAACGTCGGCGAAGCCAAGGTCCCGGGCAAGCTGGCCATCACCGAGCTGTCGGAGATGAAGCGGCAGGGCACCAGGATCGCGATGGTGACCGCCTACGACGCCGCCGGCGCGCGGCTGGCGGAGGCTGCCGGGATCGACGTCGTTCTGGTCGGCGACAGCGCGGCGATGGTGGTCCTCGGCCACGACTCCACGGTCCCGGTCACCATGGAGGAGATGCTCTTCATGACCCGCGCCGTCGCCTCGGCCGTGAAGCGGCCGCTGGTCGTGGGAGACATGCCGTTCGGCTCCTACCAGGTCTCCGACCGTGAGGCGGTGCGCAACGCGGTTCGCTTCGTCAAGGAGGGCCGTGCGGACACCGTCAAGCTGGAGGGCGCGGGACGCATGCTGCCACGGGTCAAGGCCATCGTCGAGTCCGGAATCCCGGTGATGGGGCACCTTGGCCTGACGCCGCAGTCGGCCACGGCGCTGGGTGGCTACAAGGCGCAGGGACGCACCGCCGCCAGCGCCAGACAGATGCTGGCCGACGCGCTGGCGCTTCAGGAAGCGGGCTGCTACTCGCTCGTGCTCGAGGCCGTGCCCACTCCGGTCGCGGCGCGGATCACGGAGGCACTCGAGATTCCGACCATCGGGATCGGAGCAGGCCCGCAGGTCGACGGACAGGTGCTGGTCTACCACGACCTGCTGGGCCTAACCGAGGGGCACACCGCGCGCTTCGTCAAGCGCTACGCGGACCTCGCAACAGTCATCCGCGAGGCGCTGGCCGCTTTCGCCGCCGATGTCCGATCGGGCGCCTACCCGGAGGAGCGCCACACGTACGGGATGCCGGCCGACGAGCAGGCCGCCTTCGAGGCGGCGATCGCCGAGGAGAAGACCTAGCCGATAGCCACGCTGCGCTCGATCGCCGTGCGCAGCGTCTCCACCGCCGCCGCGCCAAGGCTCAGCAGCCCGCCCAGCCCGTCCGGCGCGGACATGCCGCAGGTCGACAGGGCAAAGACCGTATCGCCGTCGAGCACGGTGTGCACAGGGGATATGGCGAGCGCCAACGCGTCGTGTGCCTGGGAGGCAAGCCGGCTGCACTGCGCGCGGTCGAGGGTGGCATCGGTGGCAACCACTGCAAGGGTCGTGTTGGTTCCGCACGGCGGGACGTTCCCCGGCGGCGGCCCGGCCAGGAGCAGCGCCGATGCATCCACGAAGCCACCTGCCTCGTCGCGCACTCCGGCCAGGATCCGGCCGTCGCGACCGATTACATTCCCAACCGCGTTCGTGATCACCAGCGCGCCGATGGTCGAGCCGTCGGACAGGCGCCTCGCGGCGCTGCCGACGCCACCCGGGCTGGTCAGCTGCGGCCCGGCCAGCTTCCCGACGGTGGCGCCGGTGCCCGCGCCGACCCGTCCCTCGAAGGGTCCGTCACCCCGCTCTGCAGCCTGGGCCGCCGCATAGCCGTCGTCTGGCCCGGGCGCGGCACTGGCAGAGCCCACGAACAGGTCGAACAGGATCGCGGCCGGGACGATCGGCACGGGACGTGCACCGGTGTCGAACCCGATCGCGCGCTCGGCCAGGTAGCGCATCACGCCGTCGGCGGCCGCAAGCCCGAAGGCCGATCCGCCGGCGAAGCAGAGCGCGTGGATCCGCTCGACGAGCGCAGTCGGGCGCAGAAGATCGGTCTCCCGGGTGCCGGGGGCTGAGCCACGCACGTCGACACCGGCCACGGCGCCGCCATCGGCCAGGACGACGGTGCATCCCGTGACACCCAGGGCATCGGTCGCATGCCCCGCCGAGATTCCGGGGACGTCGCGGATGCTCAGCATCAGGGACGCTCCAGCTCGAAGACGAGCTCCAGCCCATCCACCTCGTCCCATTGCTCGCCGGTCTGGCGGAAGTTGAGCTTGCCGATCAGGTTGAGCGATCGCGCGTTGTCAGGCGCCACGCTGGCGCGAAACCGATGAATGCCGTGGACGCTGGTCGCCCAATCGAACGCGGCACGCACCGCCTCGATGGCGTATCCCTGGCCCCGCGCCTCGGGGAGCAGGGTGTAGCCCACCTCCACCATGCCGCGCTCATCCGGCCCAGCGTGGAAATTCAGATAGCCGATCGCCTGCAGACCACCGTCTGCGGTGCGCAGGAGGATCGGCCGCAGCAGCCAGGGCCTGTCGTCCGGCCGCAATCTGAGCTGCTGGGCGCGCATGCCGGCCAGCCAGCGGACCTGGTCGAGCCACGGAATCGGGATGATCGCGTGCAGGTCGGCCCCGACGCTCGCCCCGTCTCCAGCAGCCAGGCGATCCAGCTGATCCAGCGAGAGTAGGGGCAGGTCCAGGCGCTCGGATCGGATCGCCTCGTCCGCCTGCATGGCGGTCAGCCTACAGGAGGCGCAATGCGGCTTGACGTGCCTCGCAGGTGGTGGCTAACTCGGCTGATGGAGACCGGATTCATCGCCGAGACGACCGCAGTGCTGATGAGAACCCCTGCGGTTCTACGCAGCCTCCTGGTCGGCCTGCCGGAAGCCTGGACCAATGCGCCCGATGCCACCGATGGCTGGCGCCCGCGCGACGTCGTCGGCCACCTGATCACCGGCGAAGGGACCGATTGGATCATGCGCACACGGCGGATCCTCGAGCAGGGGACATCGGTCCCGTTTGACCGATTCGATCGCGCCGCGATGCTCGACCGCGACGCAGGCGTCCCGCTCGACGAACTGGTCGAACGCTTCGCCGCGCTTCGCGCCGAGAACCTCGCTGCACTCGACGACCTGGTAACTGACGCCGATCTCGATCGACGCGGGCTGCATCCGTCCCTCGGCGAGGTGACGCTGCGGGAGCTGCTTGCGACCTGGGCCGTGCATGACCTCGACCACATCGGCCAGATCTATGCGGGCCTGGCAGGCTCGCACGACACCGAGGTTGGGCCATGGAAGGCGTACCTGGGAATCCTGCTTCGACGAGAGGATCCATCGGCGGTCGCCGGCTGAGGGTGCCGGAGAGCTGGAACTGGTCGGGGCGAGAGGGATAGCCCCTCCTTAACTCAGCAACCGGGAGGCTTCCTCCTCATCAATGGGACGCCCCAGCGAGGCACAGGGGCGGAGCAGAGGGCGTGAGCCTCGCTTCGAGCGTCGCCGCGCTGACCGTCGAGCAGGTGCCGATTGACGGCCTTCGGCCCGATCCCGCCAACCCGCGCCGGATCGGCAAGGACGAGCTCGACGCCCTAGAGCGCAGCCTCCGGCAGTTCGGCTTCGTCCAGCCGCTCCTTGCTCGCCGCGGCGACCAGACCGTGATCGGCGGCCACCAGCGCCTGGTCGCGGCGAGGAGACTCGGCCTCATGGCGGTGCCGGTCATCTGGCTCGACGTTACCACCGAGCAGGCCCAGCTCCTAGGGCTGGCGCTCAACAAGATCTCGGGCTCCTGGGACGAGCAGCTCCTCGCCCGCCTCCTTGCCGAGCTCGGCTCCGCACCTGGCACTGACATCACCCTCTCCGGCTTCGACGAGGACGAGATCAAGGATCTGCTGCGCAGTCTCGAGACCCGCGAGAAGCGGGACCGACCCGAAGCCTTCGACCTCGATCTAGCCCTCGCGGAAGCATCTCGGGAGCCGCGGACGAAGCCTGGCGATGTGTGGCGCTGCGGACCCCACCTCAATCCTGTGCGGCGACGCGACCAAAGGCGACGACCTCGATCGCCTGCTCGGCGGCAAGCGGGCCGCGATGGCCTTCGTCGATCCGCCCTACAACGTCGACCTCGGCCACCACGGCGGGCAGCAGCGTGACGCCCGACGACGAAAGCCGATCGCCAACGACGCCCTCGACCCCGCCGCCTGGGAGGCATTCGTGCGGGGCTGGAGTCGGAACCTGCTGGCGGCAGTCGAAGGCGCGATCTACTGCTGCATGAGCTCCAAGGAGCTCCCGCTCGTGTCGCGGGTCCTCGCCGAGGAGGGCGGTCACTGGTCGGACACCATCATCTGGGCCAAGGACCGCTTCGTGCTGGGGCGGGCCGACTACCAACGTGGCTACGAGCCGATCTGGTACGGCTGGCGCGAAGGGGCGAACCACCCATGGTGTGGGGATCGCGACCAGAGCGACGTCTGGACCATCGCCCGGCCCTCGGAGTCGCCGCTCCACCCGGTCCAGAAGCCCTTGGCCCTCGTCGAGCGGGCGATCGCCAACAGCTCGAACCCGGGCGACCTCGTCCTCGATGTCTTCCTCGGCTCGGGGACGACCCTCATCGCCGCCGAACGCACCGGCCGGCTGTGCGCCGGGATCGAGCTCGACCCGATTTACGTCGACGTCGCCGTGCGGCGCTGGGAGCACCGGTCGGACGATCAGGCGGAGCTGGTCGATGCCTAAACGAGCGGTCAGCACTCGACACCATGGCGCGATCGTGGCTAGCAGCACCCTCGGCCATACCAGAGGTAACAGGTGCTAAGGCGGCGCTGCGGCAACGAGATGCCGGGCGGCCGAGCCTGCCAGGCCCCGCCGGGACGGGGCTCGCGGTTCTGCTTCTGGCATGACCCCGACAAGGCCGATGACCTGGCTGAGGCGCGGCGTCTGGGGGGCATCCGGCGCAAGCGCGAACGGACTGTCGCCGCCGCCTATGACTTCAGCGGGCTCTCGACGGTCGAGGCGATCCGGCGCATCCTCGAGATCGCGACCCTCGATGCGCTCGGCCTCGAGAATTCGATCGTGCGGGCCAGGGTCCTCATCAGCGCGGCCATGGCCGCGGCGAAGCTGCTCGAGACGGGTGAGCTCGAAGAAGGCATCGCGACGCTTGAGACCGCGATCGGGGTGGGTCGCGCATCCCCCACCGACGAGCTCCTGCCCGACGAGGCAGCATGACCAGCGCCGAGCGCCGGCTGGCCAAGATCGAGGCTGCGCTGGACCCGACTGCCTTGGTCCTGCGCTGGATCGCCGAGGCCCACGCCCACGACGACCTCAGTGCCTACATCGGCGCGCTGCTCGAGACGGGCCCGGACAGCTTTCCCATGGATCGACTGGCGCGTGAGGCGAAAGCGGGCGCGACGCAGCGCAACCGAGGCCGGCCCCGGCCGGAGGTCGACCAGGCAGTGCGGACGGCGATCATCGAAACGATCTTCCGGGTGCAGCTCGCGCTGCGCATCAACGTCCTGGCCCAGGAATTCGTCGAGCTCGAGGTCCTGGTGCAGGCCGCCCTGAGCGCCTATTTCTCCCTGGCGGCCGACGAGCATGCCAGCCCAGCCGCTTACCGGGCCACGATCGGGCTGGTCCGCTGCCGCGACCTTCTCCTGCGCCGGGTCACCGAGCTGCATTGCGTGGAGACCGCCAGGTGTCAGGTCGAGGCGCGCTTCTTCGACGGTGCACCGGTCCTCTTTCCTGCCGGACTCCGAGCGTGGGAGGAGCACCGCACCCAGAGCGAGAGGATGGCCGTCATGGCGACGCGCCTGACCGAGCTGGATGGGCACGATCCGCCGTTGCCGGAGGATGCTGCAGCCATCGACGCCCGCATCGCCCAGCTTGCGGCCGATCATGTCGAGCCCGCCCGACTGACCGCCTACAACGAGCTCGGCGACGGTCGGCGGGCGCTGGCCATCGCGATCAGCTGGTTGCGCCCGAAGCTGGCGAATGCAGCGACAGGCACCCTTCATTCAGCCAGCGAGGCTACCCCGACACGATGACTCCATGATGGTGGCAGTCTATCCACACATGAGAGATGTGGGCGTGCTCGGCCGAGAACCGTGTGAGTGCGGAAAGTGTTGCTTCGTCGGCACACGGGAGCGCCACGATGACAGTGCCCTCCGCGGTTCGAGGCCCGTCCACGTCTCGCGCTGCATGGAGGGCGATGGTGTCTACCAAATGACGGGTGGAGACGGACAGGTGTTTCGTATCTGCGGTCCCTGCATGGAGATGTGCTATGGCGGGTAGGACGATGGAGCGTATTGGGATGATGCGCCGGCGACGCCCGGCCTAGCAGAGAAAGCGACTGCATGAGCCACCGACCAGAGAGCCGCACGCGCCCGTGCAACGTCCTGGTCATCGGAACCGGCGGCGCCGGCCTCATGGCTGCGATTGCGGCCCGCCAGGCCGGCGTCGACGTGGTGGTCATCGGTAAGCGGGGCCGACTGGATGCCCATACCGTGCTCGCCGCCGGCGGGCTCAATGCGGCGCTTGGCAGCGTCGACCCGGAGGACTCGTGGCAGCAGCACTTCGCCGACACCATGCGCGAGGGCTATTACCTGAGCGACCCGCGAGTGGTCGAGATCATGACCAGCGAGGCACCGGCGGCAATCAATGAGCTCGCTGACTGGGGCTGCCCGTTCGCGCGCACCGCCGATGGCAAGCTTGACCAGCGCTACTTTGGCGCCCACACCTACCGGCGCACCTGCTACGCCGGGGACTACACCGGGCGAGCCGTCCTGTCCACCCTGGCCGAACAAGCGCAGAAGCTGGCAATCCCGGTGATCGAGGACCAGTACGTCTCACGCCTACTCACCTCCGACAGCCAGTGCTTCGGCGCGCTTGCCTTCGATCTCCACACTGGGGATCGCACCGTCTTTGAAGCCGACGCCGTGGTCCTGTGCGGCGGCGGGCATACGCGCATCTGGCGGCGCAGCTCGTCGCGGCGCGACGAGAACTACGGCGAGGGCATGTGGCTGGCCTACCAGGCCGGGGCGCGCCTGATGGACATGGAGCTCGTCCAGTTCCACCCCACCGGGATGCTGCTGCCGGAGGAGGCCGCCGGCACACTGGTCACCGAGGCCGTGCGCGGCGAAGGCGGGCGGCTGTACAACGCCCAAGGCGAGCGCTTCATGCAGCGCTACGACCCCCAGCGCATGGAGCTGAGCAGCC
>JACDEL010000023.1 GCA_013816405.1 Chloroflexota bacterium
CTTCGTAGCTCGCCCGGTGTTCATGCGTAGTCGCGCAGTCCCTCGGGCGCGCACTGGAGACAGTACGTGCTCGTGATTTGCCAGCCGATCGGTCGCGAGGTCATGCCGCCTCCCTCTCGCTCGCGTACATGCCCAGCAGGTCGATGACCTGGTCGGACGTGTAGACGGTGGTAGCGCCGTTCTCCAAGCACACCGTCCACGCCCAATGCGCGGGGCCGTCCGCGTCGGAATCGGTGCGCAACGTCGTCACGTTCCAGGCGTAGATCCGCTTCTCGCGGACGAGTTGCCGCAGCGCGTCGCGGATCGGGTCGTGAATGATCTCCGGGGTCACGCCGCATCCAGTCGCGGGTCGGTCCCGTACGAGCACGCACTCGCGTGCTCACTGATGTACCGGCGATGACAGTCACCGCACGTGCAGCCATGCCGGTAGTCGCGGCCCCCGCAGTTCGCGTCGCTCACCGAGCGCTCGGCCGGATTGATCCGCCAGCACAACGCGCAGAGGCCGTCCTTCCACACCGGGCGCCCGCAATCCAGCGCGCACAGCTCGCCACGCAGACGAACGGTCACGCCGCCACCTTCAGCACACGCCGGCCCTTCGGCCCGTGATTCCACTCCGCGTGCTCCGCCACCCATTCGCGGGTCCACTGCGACGACTTGTCCACCGGGACCATCAGATTGATTCGGTCCCGGGCAGCGAACCGGCCCAGCCGCTGAATGGCGGCCCCGTTGGTCGTGAACCCCATCCGCACGACGTCAATGAGCAGCATCGAATCAATGCATGCCGGTGGATCAAGCAGAACCTCCGTCAAACCCTCGCGGCTCGCACGAACACGCTTACGCAGGTTGGCGCGCTCAATGCGCTTCGCGTTCGCGATCGCCAAGGCTAGGTCGCGCTGAGCCATCACAGACCCGCGTCGGACAGGTCCATGTCCAGCGCCCTGCAAATCGCGGCTGCCTGGTCGTAAGGAATGTGCGTCCGGATCGTCGACGGGTATCTACCGTTGCCGTTCTTGCGACGCTTACCCGGGGTGCTCTTGATCCCCAGCACCCGGAACAGCGGCGTCGAATCCCCCCACGCCTTGCCGCCCAGGAACCTCGGGAACCCCTGATCTGCCACGCGGCGGGCAGCCGCGCACACACTGAACCCTGGGTCGCCCATCAGGTACTCCAACCGCTCACGAAGCACCTTGTTCGGAACGGGCGGCGTGATTGGGTCGTAAGGTGCTTCGACTTCCTGCGCGCTCATGCGTTGCCCATCGCGCGCAGGATTGACTGGCCAATCGATGCTCGGGTACCCAACACGTCAACCACCGCTTTCAGGGCCACGTACTCGGCCTCCTCGTCCTTGCCGTCGAGTGCAGTTGCCCGATCCGCCTGCGCTTGACGAGCAGCGACCGAGCCGTCCGCCTGCAGGAACACCAGGGCCTTCGCCTTCTCTTTGTCGCGCTTCGCGACGATCCACTTGCGAGCCGCTGATTCCAGAGCGTTCTGGCGGTGAGCGAGGTCGTGCTCGATCTCGTCGAGCCGCGCGAGGACTGTGGCCGGGTCGGTCATGCGTCGGGCCCCGGCAAGATCACGTCGGTGTCCAGAAGTGATTGAACCGTCGAGACCATCGTTTCTCGGTTGGCCTTCGGCACGTCCTCCCAACGCACGGTGACGCCGACCTGCGACGCCCAGCCGTGCTTCGTGGCCCACCATTCGTAGCGTTCATGGAAGGCCTGGGCGATGCGCTCTGCGGTGCTCATGCGTCCCTGCTCACGGACACGCGGCGCGTCACGTCAACAAGCTCCTCATGCTCACCAATGGCCTGCTCAACCTCGCCGCCCAGCTTCCGCAAGGCCTTGATGCCGCGCACGCTCGGCTTGTACGTCACGACCGTTTCCACCGCAGCGTCAGCAGCCGCGACATCGATCACGCCCGCATCCACCAGGCCCATCAGGGCCTCGCGCAGCGCGGGCCCGTCGTACCAGCTCTTGCGCCCCGGCGACGTGCCCTCAAGCTTCAAGCCGTCGGCGCGCAGCGTCCACTTCGCAGCGCGATCCATACGCGCCAGAACTTCCGCGTCCAGTGCATGCTTGACCTCGCGGAACTGGCGCTCGATGTCGAGGATCTCGTCGCGGGCGCGAGCGAGCTTGCCCGTGTCAGCGGTGGAGAGGTCGAGGACTTCGCCGGTGATCGGGAACGCGACCTCGGTCATGCCGCCGGGTCTCCCATGACGTCACTCTCGGTGGCGGCGGCGAACGGGAGGTCAGCCTCAAGCACCGGCTTCAACAGTTCGCGCACGGCCGCGGCCTCCTCATCAGACAACCGGCGCAACGTCGCAGGCGTTACCGCCGCTGGCACGCCCGACACCCCCGCCTTGGCAAGCACTTCGCGCAGCGTGTCCGTAGTCATGCCAGCAACGCGGGCCTGCTTCACCAGCGCCGCAAGCTCCTCGTCGCGGAAGAACTTGGCGTGATCGTTGCCGAGATCGCTCGGCGCGGGCTTCGCCTGGTGCATCTTCGTCGTCGCCTGCCGACGCTGAGCCGTAGCGTTGCTCGCAGCAGCGCCGTCATCGTCATCGCCAGTGACGAGGTTCAGCACCGAGCACAAGGCGTAACGGCGCGCGTACGTAAGCGCCGAACCCAACCCCTGCGAGTCCTGCTTCACCAGCAGCAGCGGCATGATGTCCGTCACTTCCTCCCCGGAGGCAACGTGGGAGAGGTGGTAGCGCAGGCCCGGGACACCGGCGTTGCTGGTCGGCATCGTTGACCACACCAGACCGTGCTCGGTCAGCAGTGGCTGGACGTGCTCCACGATCGCGTCGAGGCTCGCGTACTTGGACCCGAAGTGCTTGTTCTCAGAGGTCTTTGCGATCGGCTGCACCGCAGCCTGCACCGCCAGCATCGCCGCTAGCAGGCCGTCCTTCCGCATCATGGTCTCGCTCATGTCGGCATCCGCTCCACGGGCTTCATCCCTGGCCCCTGCTGCGTACGACCCGGCGAGTCTTGGTGAGCCGCTTGTTCCAGTGGTCCAGGACCACGTCGGTCTTCGCCATCTGGGTACTGATGTGAGCCCAGTCCCCGAACTTGAAGGAGGGCATGTGAGTCACCCAGCGGTCGTAATCTGTCGAGAGCGGTGTGTTACGGCGGAAGACCCACATGGCCGCCGCTCCGATGGACTGGACCGTGGTGGGCCGGAAGGCCAGGGGATTCGTCTGCTTGTTGCCAAAGCAAGCGATCAGCGGAGCCAGCTGGTCCGCCAAGCCCACGTCCCAGTGGTCCTCCATGTTGTGCTTGTAGGACGCCGCCTGCCCCTCAACGTTGTAGACGTAGCGAAGAAGCAGCTGATAGGCGGAGTAGGGCGTAATGCGCGTCTTGGAGTGCCTGTTCGCGGAGACGATGTTCGACCAGGCGTTGGCGTTCGTCGTGACCGCCTGCTGTACGTAGCGCGCAATCGGGTCGGTCCCCGCCAGGGTCAGGATGTCCCTACCGACCGGCTTAGCCGACCGCTGAGAGAGGAACATCGACTTCTGCTCGTCTCGGGTCAGCTCCTGGACAACGGCCTTGATCGGCGTCCGCGCGATGATCGCGCCGGCCGCGCGGTGCTGGCCATCGACGGCCCAGAGGATGCCGTGCCCGTCGATCGCGAGGTTGATGGGCGGCATGACGACCCCGCGCAGCAGCGCCTTGGCAATGTCACGCGCATAGACGACCTTGAGGTCTCGCTGGTAGCCAACGACCCGACCGTTGACGCTGACCGGTGCGATCTTGATCGTCAGCAGTTCCTCGGGCGACAGCGTCACCAGTCCTCGATCAAGCCCGGCGCGACGCGGGTTCAACCCATCGATCACGCTCGGCG
The DNA here is from genome assembly GCA_013816405.1 of Chloroflexota bacterium. Lineage (GTDB taxonomy): Bacteria > Chloroflexota > Limnocylindria > QHBO01 > QHBO01 > CF-167. Next base: position 3,841 of record JACDEL010000023.1, read on the forward strand.
CGGTCTCACCGGAACGCTGGAGGCGAGTCCTCTCGGACCGCTCCAGCTGGACCGGCACATCCGCAAGCAGGTCATACAGCGAGGTACTACTCATCAGATCCCCTCCCGTTCAAGGGACGATCAGCGCGGACACGTTGCCCGCAGGTTGGACAAGCCGCGTACTGCGGCTCAGGCTGTGGCGGTGGTTCGTCGCGGTATTGAGCGACGACCTCGCGGACGGCGGCGGCGGTGGGCTTGTCGCCGTTGATCTCCACGGCCTCACTCCACGCGGCCTTCAGCTTCTCGGGTTGGTCGCGAAGTGGGGCCAGCTCACGGGCGATCGATTCGGAGGCTGGCGGCGGTACCGTGCCAATTGGCACGGTCATGAGTGCCACGGTCTCGGCTGCCATGACCAAGCGCTTGGCATAGCCACGACTCATGTCCCAGCGCTCGCGGCAGTAGTCCTCGAAGGTGCCGTACGTCTTGTAGAGCCCGGAGTCCCGGATCTCGGCCAGGGCCTGCCCCACCTCCACGAAGGTCTGCAAGCCCTGCTCAATCGTGGCCTCAAGGGATGCCAGGCGGGTTGCTTCGCTGACGGCGAGCGCGCTCATGCCTGCACCCCCGACGCTGGGGGGCTAACCGCAGCGGGAGGAGTAGCCGGCGGCGCCAGGGGCGCCGGGGATGCAGGTGTTGGGCGCGGGTTCTGCGCGCAGTGAAGCTCGAGCAGGCCGTGCAGGTCTGTCGAGGGCCGCAGGAACGCGAGGGGGTCGCGGAAGTTCATGCCGCCTCTTCCTGCGCTGGCCACTCGGCCTCGAACTTCGCGACCATCTCGTCACCGAGCGCAGAAGCACGCGCCAAAGCGAACGTCACGACAACCGCGAACAGCATCGGGATCGCGCAGATCACCAAGGCCGTCGTGGAGAGATCCAGCAGCGCCAGTAGCGCCAGGATCCACATGGACATGACGATGACCACGGAGAGGCAGGCGATGCGCTCCAGGGAAGCCTTCATCGCTGCGCCCGCCGAATCAGATCCTCGATGTCGCCCGACGCGATGAACGCCTCAGCATCCACCGGCTCGCGCGGCACGATCAGCGACAGCAGCTTCACCAGCAGCCAGCCGACCGTCATGCAGGCCAAGGCGATGAGGAGCGCGACGAGGAACATCAGACCTTCCTTCCGCCCGGGGAACGCTGACCGAGCTCCGTGAAGATTGGGATGCCCTTGCGCGACGCGGCGCCCGGGCCGTGGTCAACCCACGTCCAGATCGTGCGGCCGGTCTTCGGGCAGATCGTGATGACCTGTCGTTTCATCGCTTCCCCCTTGCTGCCTTGAAGTTCGGGGCCTGCATGACGTGGTTCGCCCAAACGCGGCACTCGAACGGCACCACGTCCCAGCTCACGCCAAACGCCTGCATCAGGCCCCGCGCGTTCGGATCAGCCAGATGGTCAAGCCCAAGGGCGTGACCGACCTCGTGGAAGACCACGGCGCATGAGAGGGCGGCGCCGAAGCGGCGACTGTCGTACTTGGCGCCGCGCTTACGAGCCGGTGGTGCTTCCGACCGTGCGCCGATCTCGCTGTTGAGCGTGATCTCGCAGGAGCCAAGAGCCGACGAGCCGTCAACGGGCTTGCCGTCGAGAAGCGGGTGGTCGGCGACCCTTGCGTTGACCCCCGCGTCGCAGCCGTTGACGTTGTGCGCCTTCCAGTACGCGAGGGCCATCGGCAGGACGCGCGTGATCTGCGCGGAGGCCGGACGGAGGCCCGTGTAGGTGAACGTCTGCTCGGCCTGAGCTGTAGCGGGAGCCGCGAGAGCCAGAGCGGCGATGAGAGCGGCGCGCTTCATGCCGCGTCCTTGAAGTCCCGGTTCGCCAGGAACTCCCGGATGAGCAGACGGCCCTGCGCCGCGATCGTGCGCTCCGCCCTCGCGCATTCATCCACGAAGGCGCGGTGTTCGGCTGCGGTGAGCCCGTAGATCGTGATTGCGGGAGCGGCTTCTGCCATGCCGTGCTTTATAGCGCGTGCACAGCACTAGTGCAACACAAGTCGCCGCAATTGCACGGTTTCTGTGGAGGTTGACCCCCCGAAGTTGGTCCCCTGCCTACCGATCGGGACTGGTGCTACCCGCACCACGCATGCACCATACGTGCGGTATCCATGCCGCAGAGATGAAGCCGCCCAGTCCCACCGTCGCGCGAGGGACCGCGTTTGGCAGTCGTCTATCCGAAGCCATCGCCATGGCCGGGATGCAGCAGCGAGCCCTCGCTCAGAAAGCCGGGATCCGCCCAGAGCAGGTGAGCAAGTGGGTCTCAGGGCGAAGCGGAATCACCCAGGAGAACGCCGTGAAGGTGGCTGCGGCCCTAGAGGTTGGCTACGACGCCCTAATCTACGGCCCGCCGCGAGCGCAGCAGCTAGACCGGATCGAGCGGATGATCAGAGCACTCGTGGACCGCTTCGAGCTCGACTCCGCCGCTCTGTTGGCCGACTTTGAACAAGAGATAACTGAGGATGGCCAGCACGACGCCGAGCTAGGCGATAGCACCTGGTGAGGGTCTCCTTGTCCGCGAGCGGCAATCCAGCCACGGTTGCGGCTTCCGAGATTGCCTCCGCGACGATGCCCCATGCCTGCCGCCTAGCTTCCTGATCTGTCATGCCGGACCCCCTCAATAGTCTTGACCAACCAACTTCTACGGCCGCCAGGAGTCCAGTCTTGAGCACCCAAGCCCCAAGAACCCCGGAAAGTGGGAGAAGATGAAGACCGAGGATCCACCGCCACCACGATTTGGCTCGTATCTGATCGCCGTCCTGCTCCCAGTGGTCGGCGTCGTGCTTGCCATCCGCGAGTACGCACGGAACCGCAGCGGGCCAGGGACCGCACTGCTGTTGACCTCCGCGCTGGCGGTGTTCCTGTTCGTGGTCATTGGCTCGAGCGCCTGACCTCTCCGTCCTCACGTGCGGTGGACCCTTGCAGGCGGCGGTCCTTCGACAGCTATCCCATTAGGGGCCCCAAGTTTCTTCGACTCGCCATCCAGCGTGCATCTCCACCGCGTTGCTCGCACGCGACCACTAGCCCCTCTGACGGGCGAAGCGGCGCCTTATCGAACAGGACCCAGCCGGGCTTCCCTGTTGTCAGCGTCCGCGCGGTCCCCTACTGTGGGTCCCGCGTCTACTCAAGCCAGCGCATCCTTGCATAGCGCGAGGACAGACAGGCGGCCTACGGGCCGCCTTTTCTGTGCGGCATCCGGGCAAACGAAGAGCCCCCACGCCGAAACGCAGGGGCTCTTGTCCAACGGTGCCAAGGGGGTCGGGCACCGAAGCTCTCAAGGGGACGGCGCCGGCTCAAGCTTGAACGTGAAGTCCACGCCGAGCGCGTCGAACTCCCGCAAGGCCGCGTTGACCGCCCCGATGATCAGGCTGAAGCGGTCCGTTGGTGCGAAGTCGACGACGAACCGCACCGGGATCGGTTCGAGGTCGATCACGGGTCTCCTTAGTGGTTGAGGAAAAGGGCGCGCGTTCTGCGCGGCGACCGGAGTGGCTGAGAAACTGGGTCGATGCCGCGGAAGCGTCCACTAGGCCTCACGACCGAGCAACGCTTCTGGGCCAAGGTGCAGAAGACGGACGGCTGCTGGGTCTGGATGGCCAGCGAGAACGGCCAGGGCTACGGCCAGTTCTGGGATGGAGACCGGCATCGCCTAACGCTCGCCCACCGCTACGGGTATGAGCTCACCGGGAACGTGATCCCAGTGGGCCTGCACATAGACCACCTCTGCCGCAACCGGCTGTGCGTCAACCCCGAGCACCTCGAGGCTGTGACTTGCCGCGAGAACCTGCTGCGCGGCGAGACGCTGCCCGCTGCTGAGGCAGCACAGACGCATTGCATCCACGGCCACGCTTTCACCGGCGCTAACCTCTACCAACGCCCCAGCGGGAAGCGCGAGTGTCGGGCCTGCGGCCGGCGTCGCGACGCACAGCGCAGGGCAGGGCTACCGCGAGAACAGCTCGCGCTCTGCATGCCGACGCCGCGTAAGGCCAGATAGCGTCCGACCGCCGGCCTTGTCGTACAGCAGGAACGCGTCAGCCGCCTGCTTCATGTTGCCGGCCCGGAGTGCGTCACCCATCGTGTGTCCGCGCTGCAGGATTCCTCCTCCCAGGTTGTACGCGAAGCTGGTCAGCGCGTCGACCTGGTTCTGCGTCAGCGACCGAAACGTCGGCAGCGCCTTGACGGCGCTGAAGTAGTCGCGGTCCAGGCGCCGGCGCAACATCGTCGCGGCCTCCTGCTGGGTGACGTGGTGCGAGCGAGACGTGATGCCCCGCGTCTCGCCGTAGCCGATCGTCCACACACCCACCGCGTCGCGGTAGGGAGCGCCGCGGAAGCCCTCGAAGCGCTTGACGAGCTCGACGCCAGCGCGCGACACGCCAGTCACGCGCCTGAGCTGCGCATCGCACCTCACGCGCTCGTAGAGCGCCTCGTGATAGAGCTCGTACCACTTCGCGCGCAGGACGTTGCCGGGTGGCTTGGTCTTTACGAAGGACCGCCAGCGCGCGTAGCGGAACCGTTCGCGGCGAAGCCACAGCGCCCGCTCAAGGCGTGCGCGGGTCATGCGGTGAACGGCAGGACGTAGACGCCCGCTTCACTCCCGAAGCGACCACGAAGCACCAGCTTGTGCGCGCCGGGCGCGAGCCCCGCCGGAATGTCGACGTAAGTCCAGGCGTTATTCCCAGCCAGAGACTGGTTGAGTACCAGTCCCGGGTCCCCGGCGTGGAAGCGCGGATCGACGTTTGCCTGGCCATAGGTGGCTCCTTGGAATCGAACACGCACGCGATAGCCGCCCGGCACCGGATGCGTCTGGAGATAGGCAAGGTCGCGTCCGTCGACCGTGCTGAGCAAGTAGTTGCCGGCCACGTCCATGTACCAGGCACCGCCGCCATAGCGCCCGGCCTGTGTGGGGCCGCCGCAGTAGTTGCCGGCGGCCTTGCCGTTCTGGAAGTTGAGGCAGGTGCGGCTCGTGGTGAACTCGCGCTCGCCGCCGGGACGCACGACGTTCGTCGTGACGCGAACCTCGTTGTAGCCCTGGAAGCTGGACTGGCTGGCCGTCAGGTTCAGCGTGGTCGTGAACGTCTCCTCGACCGCACCCGTGCACCTATGGTCGGCGTTGTCGACGGCAACCACGGTGGACTGCACGGCGATCCGCACGAACGTGATCGTCGACAGGTTGTTGTGGCACAGCGACGTGATCGTCACCGGCACCGTGCCCGAGATGGCCTGGTTCTGCACCAGGTTGAACGTGGTGTGAACGTGCTCGGTGTCGGTCTTCCAGCCCTGGACCTCCTCCGCGCCCGCGACTCCGGGCGCGATGAGGACGGCGCAGATGGCAGCAGAGATGAATCGTCTCATGGTCACTCCTTTGGCTGCTCGTCCGCGTCAAGCTTCGCCTTGACGTGGTCTTCGAGGAGGTCATCGCTAGGAGGCTCCTTCACGTGAACTGGCATGGCGACCTTGCCGACCGGCAGCAGGTAGCCGGCGAGCCACGAAGCGACGACGACCTCAGCGCCCGCAACAGCTGAGCTCGGGAAGCCCAGCGCGTTGCCGATGTCGCCAGGCGTCAAGCCCAGCGCCGACAGCCCGGCAGTGATGCCGGTACCGATGACCGTCTGAAGGATCTTCGGGGACAGGCCAACCATCGTCGCCTCGGTGCGAAACCAGGCGAGGACTCGTTGGAGATAGCGCATGGATCGCTCCTATTTGTCCGGGAAATTAACCAACGCGAATCCAGTGACCGCGCTGAAGGGACGGAAGCGCTTGAACGCGCCGCCGCCGTTGGACTGCGAGCCACCCGGCCCGCTGGACGTGTTGCCGCCCTCAGTGACGACCAGCCGGCGCTTGAAGTCGATCGAGCGCACCGTCTCGACATGGTCCGTAGACCCGTCGAACCAGATGACCTTGTCGCCGCGGAAGATGTGCGTCTCCCAATCACTCCGGCTCGGGGCGCCCGCGATCCAGCCGCGGAACCCGTTGACCTTCGCCTGCGCGTCCGCCTTGATAAGCCGTACCGACGCCCAGCGATAGGGCTTGGCGATCTTGACGCCACCAGCGAGCGCCGCCATACAAGCCCAGACGCCGCACCACGCCTGCCCGATCAGCCACGAGCCACCGCCCGCAACCTTCACCTGCGCGGCGGTGATGCCATCCTTACGCCGGTCACGGTTGGAGCCCGCCGGCTGCTCCGTCATCCCCCGGTGACTCGAGAGCCACCGGAGGGACTTGCCTCGTGGAGTGAGTCGCGAAGCCATCGTTACTCGCAAGGCGTCGCGTACGTGCCGAGCGACGTGGGTGCGACGAGCGCGCCTGTCGCTTCGATCCGGTAGGCATAGCTCACGTTGCCGAGCTTGAAGCTCTGCACGGGGCCACCGCACGAGTCGAAGCCCGGGTACACGTACGCTTCCATGTTGAGGATGCGCCCTTGGCTTCCCGCGTAATGCCACTTCACATACGTGCGATTGTTCGGCACCTCGATGCCGCACTGATCCCAATAGCGAATCGGGCCGAGCGTGCCGCCAAAGGTCGCGGTGATCCATTCGCCCTCGTTGACGGACTGGATGATGGCGTAGTTGCCCGCCTGTGAGCAGGTGGGTGCGGCCTGTGCCGACGAAGCGGCGATGAGCGACACCGCGACAACAGCCGCGGCCAGGTACTTCTTCATGAGATCCCCCTTGGGATTTGGATGAACCCGCCGCTACGGCGGGCAAGACTCAGCGAGCGTTGTGGCCGCGCGCGTGGACAGACAGGTCCATGCAGACGCGGCAACGCTCAGCGGTACTCGGGACGTGGCGAATCTTCGCGCCGCACAACGCGCGGCCGACGCCACCTGGTAAGTGCGCGAGGCGAACCGTCCGCGTTTGAGTGGTTGCGCGGACGAGCTCGGTGACAGCCATGTCAGTCCTCTGGTTCGGCCTTGAACACTGGGTGCATCTCGATCCACCCGAACTGCTCGACCCTCAGCTTGTGCTGCTGGTCGTAGACCTTCGTGCCGGTCAAGCGCAGCCGTGTGCCGGGCCGCATCACCGGCAGCTTCGGGCCCAGGGGCACGAACTCCACGACCGTGTCCCCATGCTGGCCGCGGTCGTTAGCGGCGTTCGTCCAGCCCGGCTCGTCCATCTTCATGTTCACGTGCCGGTCGCCGTCATGCTCGCGGCGCACCGTGACGACGGTGCCCGTCACCTCCGCGCACTTCTCGATGACGATGAACCGTGCCGGGTGGTAGACGTGAATCAGCGGGGTCTTCTCGCACGCACCCTTGCCGGGACCACCGCTCGCCAATGCAACCGCTGTACCGCCGGCCACTGTTGCGGCGAGCACCCAGCCCTTGACCGGCAGGCGATCCCATGCGTCTGCGACCCTGCCAGCCAGACCGCTACACCCAGAGGCACCCATGTCTTCGTCCGGGGTCATGGGCATTGCGGATCGGGAACGCCGGGCGCCGTGCAAACCACGAACACCGTCGTCGTCGTCCCAGGCGGACCAGCAGGGCCAGCGGGTCCCATCGGGCCGGCAGGACCGGGGACCGCCGAGTCAGCGCCGTTCGCACCGGCGGGACCAGGCACAGTTGAGTCGGCGCCGTTCGTACCGTTAGTGCCGTTCGATCCGTCCTTGCCGTCGCTACCAGCCTTCCCGGAGTCACCCGGCGGACCAGTCTCGCCGGGACCACCCGGTATGCCAGGGCCACCCTCCTTGCCAGCGATGCCGCGCGGGCCGCGAACACCGATCGGGCCAGGGGCGCCCACCTTGCCGTTCGCACCCCTCACCCCCGGGAGGCCACGCTTGCCTTGCAGGAACCGCAAGACCCTGAGGCCACGCTTCTCCGACCTCTTGCTCTGCGCCTTCGCGTCGCTGGCCGTCTTGTCAGAGGCAACCGCCTTCTTCTTCGCCACGACCGCGTTCGTAGCGTTCGCCGTCACCCGCTTCCCGACCGCCCGCGATTCGTTGCGAGCACCGAACACCGCAAAGACGATGCTGCCAGCAGCGATCAACGCCACCGCCACCAGAGCGATCGTCAGCAGAAAGATCATCCGGCGATTTCGCAGGATCTGGCGGCTGAGCGTGTCCGCAGCCTCCTCGACGCGCTCCTCGGGTGAGTGGAGATCAGCCACGGTTCAGCTCCTCGCGCAGAGCCTCAACCTGCTCGCCGAGGCGGGCGACCTCTTCGCTCAGCTTGCCAACCTCGTCGGCAAGGTGGTCGCGTTCCTGGCGCAGCTTGTCGCGCTCACCACGGATACGGTCGAGCGTCGCTTGCAACTCGACGTTCAGCTCGCGCATCCCGCTAACCATCTCGACCGCCTGCTTCACAACAGCTGAGGAGTCCTCGCGATTGAAACGCAACGCCGCGAACACCATCCCGACGATCGCCGCGACCGCCAGAGCGATCGGACCCCAAGCTTGAATCGGAACTGACGCGAGTGCCCACACGCCTACCCTCCCTAGCGGCGGACGATGAAGATGATCGCGCAGATGATCGCGAGGATCACCAGAACGGTAATCAAGGTGCTTTCCATGACTGCCTTTCGTTAGATGGAGCTTTAGCCGCCGGTGAACAACGCGACGCGCTGAATCAGCGCCTCAAACGCCTTGCGGCTCGAATCGATAGTCACGCTCGCGGTGTCCGTCGCGGCGTCATAAGACACACCCACGATCCGCCCCTCACGCCCCCAGTTACCCGTATCCGGGTCCACGCGATCCGTGAAGCGAATGAGCTGCCCGACGTACATGCCCATCCGCTCCGGCGAAACAGGCGCACCCGTCGAAATCATCCTGGCCGAAGCGTTGCCCGTCACCGTGAGCGTGCCGCGGAACGGCGTCGCCTTGTGGTCCGGCAGCCACACGTCACCGATCGTGTTCGCCACCGCAAGGTCCTTCGGCAGCGGCGCACTGATCGGCAGCACCTTCGACCGAATGAATCCGCGGCGACTGACGAGCGTTGGCCGCGCGTAATCCAAGGCGAAGGAATCCAAGACCAGGTCGCCCGAACCGCCCTTCGTCGTGATGTGCTCAAACTGCACCGTCACGCCAGTCGCGTACGTCTGGCGCGGCACCCAGGAGACGGTCTGCCCGGTGAACGTCGTCCCCGCCGACCCAAGCAGCTCGAACCCAAAGTCATTAGCGCCCAGCGCACCGAACTTTATGTAGGCGCTGATCGTCAATGCGCCGCTCGACGGACGATGCTTGAACGTCAGGCGATACACCGACCCGGCCAGGAATGATCCCGTCAAAGTGGTGCCAAGAGTGCCAGTGCCGTGGCTCCAACTACCAGCCGCCGGCGACGTATCGAAGATAGTCGTCGTACGAGTAATCGTCCCCGTCCCCGTTGGCGTCCAGCCCGTCGTGTTCGTGTCGAACGACGGGTTCGGGATCTGCGAGGTCGCCGCGATGAAGTCCGCGGCCTGCCCGCTATAACGACTCGCGACAACAGGATCCCCCGCCGGCGTCTGCCCCGTGACGAGAACGCGGTTGTAGATGTCCTCGCCGCTGTTCGCGCTCGCGTCGTCATCAACGAACGACGCCCACGCCCCGACTTCCATGATCGCCTGCGACGCCTTCGGCGCGTAATACGGGATCCGGCCGACCTTCACCTGGTGATCCCAGGCGTGCTGGGCGTCCGCCGCAAGCCATCGCTGGCGAGGTGTCTGCGGGTCCGTCGGGTTGTAGCTCGGGATGATCGTCACCGTCGGCGTGACCTGCGTCGACGTGCTGAGAAGCGGCGCGTGGCTGACCGCGTCGTTGATGATGTCTGACGCGAGGAGGGTGCTTTGACCAGTGGTAGAAGAGGTAAACCACTTGTATGGCGGGACGTCCGAGCTGTTCGCGATCCGAACCCCGGTGATCTTCACCCACGTATCAGTCGCGTAAGACGACTGAGCAGGGGAGGCATCAAGAACGATGTGGAGATAGCGCCCGCCGAGACTACTACCCGTCGCCCCGTAATACCCGGAGCTAAGGGAGTTGAAGTCACCGACCGTCGTCGTGGCGAGGGTATAGCCGCCGACCTGTGAGCCCACACCGCCCGTGTAGAAGTCCTCTGCGACCGTGTCGTCGGTGAAGGCGTACAGGCGGGTCGTGGCGCCGCTCGCAGCGGCGCTGACTTCCCAGTTCATTGCGACGGCCTGAATGAAGTTTCCGGGGCCGGCATCGAACACCACCCCGGTAAAGATGTTGGGGTTGAATGCCGCGCCCTGCGGAAACCCCATCACGATCCCGCCGGCGCCCACCGTCACCGTCCCAGCAGACAGGTAGCGCGTCAGGTCCGCCTCAGCCGCGTACGAACGATGATCCCGAAACCTGGTCAGGTCCGTCTCGAGAAACAGGTGCGTGTACACGTCGTCGTCGAGGTGGTTCTGCCAGCCCTCTGCGCTCACCGTCATCGACAGGCCCTGCGTGTTCGCCGGCGTCTCAATAATCCGGCCGTCCCACACCGTCACGCCACCAACGTCGACCTCGACCGGCGCGAACGCGCTGAGATCCGGCCAGTTGCGGCGAGGATCGCGATGCACCGTGAACGACGCGCGCGACGGCCCCCAGTCATCCGCGTCGAAGCGGACGCCCTCAGGCCATACACCCTGCGCCCGGTTTGAACCGATCTCCTCCCACACACCGTCCAGCGTCTGCGCGCGGATCGTGATGTCCTTGACCGGCATCTACTTCGCGAGGTAGTAACGCGGCATCGTGCTGAAGAACCCCGTACACGTATGCGACAAGTCCTCAGACGCGGCAGAAGCAGTCGGGGCGTCCGGCACCAGCGACGACAACTTGATGAAGTAGTTGGTCCCGGTGTTCGGCGGAACCTCGATCAGCGACCCGCCCAGTCCAGACGAGCGACCCATCACCGTAGTCCAGTCAATACCAACGCCCTGGAACGCCTCACCCGACAAATCACCGCCGTAGATGCGCTTCGACGTGCTCACCGCCGATATGAATGGGCCGATAGCACCCGGGTCCTTGCCCGTCGGACTCAACGCAACAGACCTCGCCGGCACCATCGCGAGATAGTCGATGCCGACCTGGCCGGTCGAGCCAGCCTGCCACGCCATTGCCACGGTCACCGTCCACCCCAATAACGCCAGGTGCTTAGTCGGCAGCGTGATCGTGCCGAGGTACGTGAAGCGCAGAACCGTCCCCGTCGTCGGCAACACCAGGTAACGCCCATTCGCGCCGAGCTCGCCGTACTGGGTGCCGTAGATGCCGCCACCGACCGACAGGATCGCCTGCGGGCTGACGAGCGTACTCGTGAGAATGACGCGCGCCCAGACCTGAATGTCGATCGTGTCGCGCGTGAAATCATCGGCCGCGAGCGTCGTCGGATCAACGTTGACGCTCGCGGCCGCCAGGCCGTTACCCGCGGCCGTAGCCCTCGCCGCCGTGCCCCCGGAGTAACTGCCGCTCGCCTGCGACGTGAACGTCGTGAGGTTCAGCGCAGACGACTCAATGATCCCGAACGGCACGGACATGCTGCCGAGCGGTGTCCCCGGCGTTGGTGTCCACCCGATCATCGCCCAAATCGGCGGGTTCCCCGTCGCAGGCCCCGACAGCCCAACATCCACGACGTGCGGAGCGCTTCCCGCAACACTCGCGACCGTCAACGTCGCCGGGAGCGCCGTACTCGAGATCGTCGATTGCACCGGCGCCACGCGCGCAAGCGGGCCGACCGGGATCTCGACGTCGATGAACAGCGCCGACGACCCCATGTAGATCCCCCAGTTGTACGTCGCCTTCACGCTCGCCGGCCCACGAATCTCGTAGAACGTGGAGTTGGTCGCGCCGTCCGGCCGCCACTCGAAGAACAGATCCGTCCTGCCGGTCTTCAAGATCGCGAAGATCGCCTCAGCGTTGATAAGGGCGTTATCGCGGCTCGTGCCCTTCACCAGGCAGCGGTACGCGATCGTGCCGTTGTCGTCCGTCGCGCCGACCGCGCGCGAGCCACCGTAACGACGCGCCCGCACAGCCTGAATCGCCTGCGTGTTCCCGGCCGTGACCTGAAACGTGCCGCGCTCCGAGTAGTAGTCCGGCGCGATCTCAAGGTCTTTGACGGTCGTCGCCGCCCCGGTGAAACCGTTGAGAGTGACGATCCGTCGACGATCCATCTAGTACCCCAGGTTCTCGACGCTCGCGGACCGGAACTGCTGCTGCGAGAGACCGGACACCACATGGCCAGCCGCCTCAGCCTGCTGCTGCGTCGTCGGCGGAAACAGCGACGAGAACACCACCTGATACTGGCCGCCCGACCCAACGACCTGGCCGCCCTGATCAACCATCTGCACCTGCACCGGCCCGTTGTTGATGCCACCCACCGCACCACCCGCGCCCGCCTGCCCAAGCGCGTTCGATGTCCGGCCGCTGCCGGTCTCAATGTCGCCGGGTGACGTAAACGCGCGGATAACGGTGACGGCTGCGCCGAGCTGCGCCTTGAAGTCGTCCGCCTGGGCCTGGATCTGATCGATCCGTGCCTGCTGATCCTGGGTCGGACCGGCCGCCGCATCCGGCGCATCCGGCGGACCCGCCGCGGGCACCGACGTACCGAGCACCGATGCCTTCTCCTTACCAAGCTCCGCGAGATCGAGAAACGCGTTCGGGATCAGATCGCCGCTCAACTCGCCGACCTTCGCGCTCCACTCGTTACGCCGGCCCGCGTACGTGCCGATCAGATCGCGGATACCCGTGCGGTCCTTGCCCTTGGCGTTCTTTAGCGACGACGTCAACCGACCGATGATCGTGGTGTACGTCTTGATCACGCGCTTCGCCACGATCAACGCCTCGTTGTACTTCTCCACGATCGCCTTGCGAATCTCCTCTAGCCCGCCGAGCTCCGCAGCGCGCCGCTTGATCGCCTCCGTGTCCAGCGTCCCGTCGTCGCGGATCAGTTCCTCGTCCGTCAGGTTGTACGTGCGGTCCGCGACCCCGTACTGCGTGTTGAGCTTGTCGACGTCGCCGACCAAGCCGTCGTACGTGCGGTTGCGGTCGCTCTGCAGCCTGCCCAAAGGTCGGATGTAGGACTTGGCCCCGGATAGCGTCGCGCGCCCGCCAGAGCCGAACCGGCGAATACGTCCGCCTCGGCCGTAACCACCAGGCCCAGCGCCAACCAGATGCCCGTACCGAGCGAGCATGTAGCGGACGGCCGCCGCGACGTTCGCGACCGGGTTGTAGACGTCGCTGGACGTGCCCTTGACGTGATACGCATTGAACGTCGGATCGATCGTCTGCAGAAGGCCCTTCGACGGGATGCCCTTCCGCGCATTGCTGTCCGTGAGGTTGATTGCGCGCGGGTTGCCGTTGGACTCCTGCAGGATCCGCCCGACGATCGTGGACACGTTCCCCGCCGTCGCCGGCACGCCCGCCGCCGCAAGACCTTGCCTCGCCCACGCCCGAATCTGCGCGCTACCAGCAGCACCCGTCCCCGACGACTTGCCCGGGGCACTCGAGATGTCGCCACCGCCGAGGCTCGCCAGGCGAGACGAGAGGCTACGGTTCGCGCCCTTCGTCGCGGTGTTCAGCGCGCCCTGCACAATCGAGCCCAGCGCGCCCTTCAACCCCGTCCGCGGAGCGACGATCGAGCCGCCAAGCCCACCACCCGAACCACCTCCACCGCTCGCGGCGCCCAACGCCTTCAGAGCAATATGGATGTGCGTCAGGTGGTTGCCCCACACCGATCCGAACGGGCCAGCGCCACTGAAGATCTGGCCGTTCTTGACGGCGAGGTTCGGGTTGTGGATGCCCTCCAGCAGCGACCGATACGTGCCGCTCGACTTCAGGTATTCCGACGCCCTCAACAGAGACGCGGACGGACCGCCGAGATCCGCAGCCAGGCCCTGATAGTGGTAGGAGCCGGGGGCGTGCACACCGCCGGTCGTGGACGTGATCCCCAGTCCAAACTGCGACACCAAACGGTTCGCCAGCGACGAAACCGCAGGCTGCAACCCGCCAACCCTGCCACCCCCCGCGAGGTAATGCGGGCGCGTAACGCTCGCGAACAAGTTGTCGAGGAACCCCTCACCAAGTAGCCCTTCGACGACTGCCTGCTGGTGACGGTTCAGGACCGCCTCGCCGTCGCCCAGCATCGCTGGGACCGTGTCGCCGCCGGCCTGCCCCTGCGTGCCGATCCAGCCGCCGCCAGCCTTACCAGCCCCCGCACCGCCGCCGGCCTTGATGTCGCCGTGCTTGATGATCGAGTCCGCGACACCACCCGTGATGCCGTACGTCTTGAGCTCCGCGCGCATCAGGCTCTGAATCTCACGCAACCCGGCGCTGACCGAGATCGTGCCCGACTTCATCGACGACCGGATCGCCTTCACGGCCTGCTGAAAGTTCTTAGTCAGCGCCTGCTGACCAGCCTCCGTGTCCTCGCCCAGCCGCTTCTTGATCTCCCGCGTGGACTCAGTAACCGACTTGCGGATGTCGTCCATGTTCGCGCGCGTCCGCTTGTTCAAGTGACCGAGACGATCACCGACACCATCGATCGGATCGTAAATGCTCTTCAAGCCCGTACGGAACCCGTCGACGTCACCGCGCGCACTGTCGATCGTGCGAGCCAACGCCTTGAACTTCCCGCCGACCAACGGCAAACCGGACCCTGCGCTCGCGAGGCTCGAGAACCCACCGAGAATCGTCGTAACGACGCCCAGGATCCTGTCGCCGGCGTGCGCGAAGTCCTGCACCAACTGCACGGCCTCCTTGCCGACCGCTGCGAGCTGCCGCCCAATGGACCCGAAGACCTTCGCGATCGTGCCGCCCGTGCCCTCGCCAGACTGCATCTGGTCGATCAACACCGCCAAGCCATCAGCGGCCTTCGTGATCGTCGGCGCGAGCCTCTTACCAAGCGTCTCGCGCAGGTTCTCAAACGCAACGTTGACGCGGTCCAGCGACCCACTCTGCGTCTTGCCGTAAGCCTCGGCCTGCCCCCCAAACCGCTTCTGCAACTCGCCCAGCGCCTCGGTCGATGAGGCACCCTTATCAATGACGATGCCGTAACGGGAAAGGATGCCGATGTTGCCGCCCGCAACCTTCGCGACGATCTCCCCCGCCTTCGCCACATCCAGGTGCTTCGCCCGAGCGAAGTCCGCCGCCAGCCCAACCAACCGCAGGCTCTTGTCGACGTCCTTCGTGACACGCACGATATTCGTGAACGAGTCCTTCAGATCTTCATCATCGAGGCCAGATAGCTTGCTCGTCGCCTTGATGACCTCGTCGATCTGCTTCGCGTGGTCGCGGTAGCTGATCCCCGACGCCGTCAACTGCGCGCGCAGCTTCGACTGGCTAACCTCCGCCTCACCCGACGCAGCGATGATCGAGCGGATCCCTGCACCCACCGCGTACGCGCCACCGACCGCAGCAAACGCCGCGCCGCCCGAAGCAAAGATCCCACCGAGCACGCCACCGAACCGCTTAGTCGACTTCTCCGCGCGGTTCGTGTCGCGCTCCAACGAATTGAACGCCCGAGGGTCATAGTCAGCCCCTAGGTGCGCCTTGAACGCCTCGCGCCTCGCGACCTTTGACTTGGTCTGATCGAGCTTGTCGAAGTAGCGGTTGAACGACTTGTCGTCGACGTTGACGCCGGCGTGAAGGTTGATGTCCTTCAGCTTCTGCGCCTTCACCGCTCGCCGATCGAACTCCTCGAACGACTGCTTGTCAACGTCGAGACCAGCGCGCAGGAAAACCGAGCCGACATCGATGCCGCCGAACAAGCTCACGCCGCGCCCCTAGTTGTTGCGTGCCTGATTCTCACGGAGGAGCTCCGCGTGCAGCCGCACCATCTCCCGGCCCGCAGCATCACGGGCCTGGTCAGGCGACGGCAAGTGACCGAGCGGCGTGCCTTCAAGGTTCTGCTCCTCACGCTGCTCCTCCCCCTCTAGGCGCTCGTCAAGAGCGAAGGCTCGGAAGTCTGCGACGAGATCCCAGGGGAGCTCGAGGACGTCTCCGGGTCGCCATCCGAACTCTCGGGCGTAGACGTAACACTGCTGGTGGAGGATTCGTCTGGCGACGGACTCGAAGTCGTCGGCGTCTCCACCGGCTTCTTCTCCTCCCCGAACACCGTCGCTCGCAGTTTCCCCATGCGCTCCGAAAGGCCCCTAGCCTTCGACAACACGCTCGCATCGAACTGCTCCGCGACGCTCACCGCAAGCTCGAGGACGTCCTCCATCGGCGCCGTGTCGATGTTCGCGGCGTAGTAGCTGTCCAACTCCTCGTACAACGTCCCAGACGCCGCCCAGCGCGACACGTCAGCGTTCGACACGCACATCAGCGCAATCAGGCGCTGCGTCGGCTCTTGCGCCTGCTCAAACGCCAGGGGCAACATGAACGCCGCGGTCTCACCCGACGACGGCTGGTCAGGCATGCGGAACTTCTGGCCCGACCGCTCCCAGTCCTCCTCCGTGATGCGGTCGACCATCGACGGCAGCGTGAGCAGGTCGCCCTTCGCGTTCTTCTCGAGCTTGCCGTCTTCCCCACGAACGTACTCAGGCCCGAACCGGGCTCGGGCCTGCACACGATCCAACTCTATGTAGTTGTGCTCCGCGTACTCATGGCGGAACTCCCCGATCGCTTTCACGAGATCAGGAATCGACTTCTGCATCACCCCGAACAACGTCAGTGCCCGGGTGCCCTTACCGAAGGACGGCCGCTCAATCGTGATCGAACGACCGCCCAAATCAACGACGGTCATGCTGCCGCCTCCTCGGAGTACGGCATGTGCTGAGCGCGATACTCTGCCGCGGCCCTCGCTGCCGTCAGTTCGTCAGTGAAGTAACCCAACTGGTGGACCACCCCGCCGACCTGCACCTTTGCCGTCCACTTCTGACGAGCCTTGTAGTAGTGAACGCCGCGATACTTCGAACTGCGGTCGTGCTGGGGCGTCTGGTTCTGCGAGTTGGCGCCGTTGTCGACCGCGCGGAGATTCGCCCGACGGTTGTCGAGACGATCCCTGTTGATGTGGTCAACCTTCGGCTTATCAGGGGCCGCCGCGATAAGCCGGTGCATAAGCATCGGCTTGGCGACGGGGCCGACCTTCTTGCCCCGAACCCCATCGCGGCGGAACCGGGTGCGCATCCGGCTCACCGCGTAGCCCTGCGCGGTCCTGTTCCAGCGATACCGCGCCAGCGCGAACCAGTCGTCAGGGTCAACACGCGTACGACCGACAACCTCCCCGCCCTTGCCATAGAGCGGAATCTCACAGATAGACCCGATCATATTGTGTAAGCCACATCGTCGTTGTTGACGTCGATCGTGTACGGCAGGCCGGTCGCCGGCGGAACGACGCGGCCCGACAATGCGATCGTTGAGTCGCCGCCCGCGGGGTTCGGCTGCGGTGCGTCAGGGATCGCCCACTGCACAGCCGGGATCGTCAGCTTGAACTCGTTGCCGTTCAGCGTGTTCGTGCCCGGTGTCTTCGCCTTGAACCATGCCGAGTACGAGCCGACTGCCGCGATCGTCTTCAGCGGCTTCGTGCCCGCCGTCGGCGAACCCGTGCCGTACACCAGGTTGTTGTACTCGGTCTGGCCGTTGGCGTTGAACGTGATCGTCGCCGCGATCGTTGCCGTCGGCGTCCCGACCGTGAAATCGCACGGCAGAACATCGTCACCGAAGTACGGGGAACGGTCCTCGCTGACGGTGAACTGGAATTGCGAGTGGCAGACCTGCACGACCGTATCGATCGTGAACGTGCCCGTCGCCTCCGTGTACATGAACGGGTACGTCGTCGGCAGCGCCGCCGAGGGGTCAGCCGCGACGATCTTCGCCGGGTCCGCCGAGAACACGGTCGGCGTGATCCGCAGATCCTTCTGCCCCGTTGAGCCCTCGATCGTGAACCCACCGATCAGGCAATCAATCCACGACTGCCGAATGATCTGCGTCAAACCCAGGCGCGTCACCCACGTATGCCAGAACCCCTGCGTCAGCGACGGCGTAAACGTGTGCTTCGTCTTCGCCGGCGGACCCGTGACCGACGCCGTGACTTCCGCGCCGTGAGCGAGCCACAGAATGTACGCCAGCTCGCTCGGCGTCGACGCGATCGCCGGGTTGCCGTTGCCCTGCGCGGAGTTGACGTAACGGAACTCCGCGCCGTACTTGCTCAGGTCGCTGTACGGGGACGACCCGTCGTCGCGAGCGAACTGAAAACCACCGCCCATGAGCGCCGGATGCTTGATCGGGGTCGTGTTCTCCGTCCCCTTCGCCGTCTGCTTCCCGACCCAGATCCCATTGATGTTTGGCTCGAGCATCGGTTACTCCTTCGTCTTCGTGTCGTCGTCGAGCGCAGCGACGAGGTCCGCCTTCAGGACGTTCCCGCCTGCGCCCGAACCCTCAACGTCGATGCCGCGCCCCGCAGCCTCGGCCTCAAGGTCCTCCTTGGACATGGCGTCCTTCAAGCGCTCAAGTGGCGCGTACGTCGACAGGGCGTTGTGAAGCGGCACGTCGGTCTCGTCGATCTCGATTCGACCGTTGCCGCGCTCGAGCTCTTCCCCGACGTTCAGCGACCGTTCGTCATCGACGAAGATCGTGCCGCCGGCGAAGTCCTTGAACTCGTCGCTCAGTACGAAGGTGATGCTCACTTATGGCCTCCTACGAGGGATTTGTATGGGTGCGCCTGCGCGCGGGTTAGCTGTAGAGCCCGCCAGGGATCTGGTACTCGAAGACGGCGGACATCGCGAAGTTGTAGCCCTGCTCATCGCTGCCCAGCCTTTGCAGGGCGCGAAGTTGAAGCGACTCGACGATGTGCTGGTCGCTCAGGTCCCAATCACGTCGATCGCAGACCGCCTGCAGAATCTGGCGGTCGAGTGATTGCAGGTTGCGAAGCTCGGTCGGTCCTTTGACGCGATACCGAAAGTCGACGATCACCTGCTGGCGCTGCTGCTGAATGAAGGTGGGTTGCGTGAAGCCGCCGGTCAGGTACGCGCCGACGACGATGTTGCTCTTGCCGGTCGGCATGTCCGACGGGGTCTCACCAGGGGCTACGAGCCCAGTCTGCGGCTCCAACCAAAGCGTCGGCAGAGTCCCAGTGACGGACGGCTTGCGCACGATGCCTTGGGCGACGAGATGGTCGCGCAGTGGCGTAAGGATGTTCAGCGACATCAGGTGCTCTTACGAAGCCCTCGAGCGGTCCTGGCGCGAACCTCTGTCGCGACGATGCCCTGCGCGTCCTTCGCGTGCTGCGCGAGCGCCTGCTGCAAGTACTTCGCGCCGCCGCCCCTAGGGTGCTTCAAGTGCAGGTCCTCGTGAACCTTCGCGGCGTACGGCGTGTCGAACGAGATCACGAACCCGTCGCCGTCCGCGCGAACGTGACCGGACTTCGCGAGATCCACCAGCGGATCGGGGTCCTCGCGCGGGTCGCCCTCCGGGACGTTCCTGGCCGCCTGGTCCTTTACGAGCTCGCACCACTGCCGCAGGCCCTTGAGCGCAGCCGCACGGATCTGAGGCTCGAGATTCACGTCAACGCCACCGTCGAGCGCCAGACGCCGCCGCTGCGGACGTACAGCTTGTTGTTCGTGGAGTCGTAAGCAATCGTGCCGTCCGACGCCGTGCTCGCGAAGTCGGCGTCTACCACGGCGCCCGCCTTCAGCTTCAACACCGAGCCGTCATAGAACGTGCCACGGCCATTGAGAATGATGGAGCCGGACTTAGTCGTGCGGGAGTCCGTGATCGGCGTCGTCGGGAACCCCGGGGTCGTCTGACAATCAATCGAGGCGGAACCCATTCCCGACGCAAGCACAATCCCCGTCGCCCCTGATGGCGCCAGGATCGGCCCCTTGATCATCATCCGCGAGCCGGTCGTCAACTGAATCATCTGGGTCACGGTGAGACCACCCACGAAAGTACCAGTGACGTGGTTATTGGTGCCGCCCGCGCACTTCACGCACGCGCCGCCCGTCTTGTCCGCATACATGTACGCGCCGGTCGACGTGTTGTTCTGCGCGCTCTTGAAGTGCAAGCCGTAGCGGCCGCTGCGCTCCATCTTGTCGTTGGACAGCACGACGCCCGTGCAGGGCGATGTGGCACCGTCGAAAACGATGTCGTCCCAGTTGTTCGCCTCGTATGAGCAGGCGCTGAAGTGGACGGTGTTCGTCTCGCTCGACGCAGCCGCACGATCCGTCAGCAGCACCGCACCGAAGTCGGAGCCCGACGAACCACAAATCTCGAAGCGGCACTCCTGGAAAGACGAGTTCCAGAGCTGCGCGCCCTTGAAGCCGTGGTGCGTCGCGTTCGAGAACCGTACGAACCGGCACTCCATGCCGGCGCACGAAGCGGTGTCCATGATGATGTTCGCGTGCCCGTTGCCGTCGAGGTTCATCTGCGAGATCGTCACGTCGTTGCAGACGTTCGCGTCCGTCGCCAACGTGCCGATCCCCGAGCCGGTCGCGGTGATAAGCGCGTACCCCGACGCCGACCGCTTGATGATCGTCTCGCGGCCCGTCGTCGCGTTCGCCATCCCCATGCCCGACCCGCGAAGTTCGATGCGTTGCTGGCAATCGGCCGGCCACACCAAGCCCGGCGTGCCGACCATGTACGTGCCCGGCGGGAAATACAAGTGTCCGCCGCCCTGCGCGTTGCAGAAATCGATCCCGGCTTGGATCGCTGCGCGATCGTTCGTCGTGCCGTCACCGAGCGCTCCGAAGTCGATCTTCACGTTGACGAACTCCGACGTCACGCCAAGCGGCTGGAACGTTCCAGCTGTGAGCAGAGCGAACCCGTTTGAAGTCTGAGCCGTTGTAATAACGACCATCCGCTTCTGAAAGGTGTAGTAGACCGTGTCGCCGACCGCGTAAGCCGTGCTCGCAGCGATAACCCCCCGGTTGTTGAACGCCGTGGAACCAGACTCCGCTGCGGCAGTCCACGAACCATCCGCTGCAAGCTTCGGTACCCACCCAACCGACGCAGTGGCAGGGTCCTGCCTCGTGACCCTTAGAAACTCCGAACGGTTTACGGTCGGCGGCGAACCACCAGGACTCGAGCCCGTCCGATAGATCGGGAAGTACCCATCAAGCGCGTTGATCAGCGCGTTGTCGGTGTCGTTCGCGACACCGCCACCCGATATGAACGTCTGGACGTTGTAGCCGTTGCGAGCGTCATCGACGAAGATCGTGCCCATCGTCGACCCGGAGTACGCCGGGCGAATGGAGTAGGTGATGGTTCCCACGGTGCCTCCTGAATAGCCGGGACTGACGTAACTAAGGCCGGCCTCGGATGTGAGAACGAAGTCGCCGGCGGGCGGCGCGCCAGGCCGATAAACACCCGTGAGATACGGGGACATCGCGCTCGCGCCCGTGTAGCCAACGGTGCCATCACCGTTCGTCTGCGCGCGCCACGCGGCATCGGACTGCCCCGAGTGCGGCCACACACCGAACGCTGCCAGGCCCTGGTAAGCGGTCGGGCGATCCGACATGTCGATGTACGCGTTCTCGAGGACGACGGGGTACGGCACCTGCGAGTCGCCGCCGGCGCCGTGATCGAGCAGCCAGACCGCGTACCCGCCGTTCGATGCCGCGTCGACCGACGCCTTCATCTTGATGTTGACGCGCTTCAGCGTCAGCGTCCCGTACGTCGCAGGCGGCGTGATCCCGTTCACGGACTGCGGCGACAGGAACAAGCCCTGATACGTACTGTCAGCAGTCACGTTGAACAGCGTCAGGTTGCCGAGCGGACCCTGCGGCTGAAAGATGTCGGGATGCAGCGTCGCAACGCTCGACGTATGGACCCCAGTGATTAGACAGTTGATCAGGTACACGTTCGGGAAACTGATCCCGAGCGCGTGAGCGCTGAAACGTCCGTACACGTTGAAAGCGTCGTACAGGTCGAGCAGCGAGTTATCGACCCGCAGCCCCTCAAACCATGCGTTCTCAGCAAGGTCGCTTACGCGGATACTGCTCGCGGCCGTCGTTGACTGCATGTGCCCGCCGACGACGCGCATGCGGCGCATGTTCGAGACCTGGAACTTGCCGGTGCGGACACTGTTCGGAAACACGAACAGCACGTCGGGATTGCCGTCCGCGGTGAAGTCACGGAAGTAGTTGCCCGTCGGAACGTTGACCGTGATCGGGCTGACGAGCGGCGGAGGCTCGTACGGGATCGTTACGAGCGGCACCTCAAGCGTTGTGCAGTAGGACGCGGACGCGGTCTACTAGGCGGGCACGGATCAAGTCTTTCGCGACCCGGGAGTGCGAGGTGCCGTCGAAGTCGTAGGTGAGCGTGTCGCCGCGCTCGACAAGCCGACCCACGGCGTAGTCGACCTCAAGGTGAGTCTGGACCAACTCGTCCTGATCCAAACCGTCGCGTTCAACGATCAGCTCTCGCAACGTCGCCGGTGCTGCGCCCGAGAACCTCGGCGTCCCGCCCGAAGCGGCTACGTCGAAGTCCGCGACCGTCGCGACAGGCGTGATCGCCGTCAGCGTGGCGTTCACGTACAGCAGCGTCATCAGGCAAGCGCCACCTCTCGGTACTGACTGATTGCGCGATCAACCGAAGGCAGGCCGAACGAATACGCGCTCGCGAAGCCACCGAAGTTCAAGGTCCCGTCGTCAGTGACCAGCGACTGCGCGCGAGGATCAATCGAAGCGAACGCACCAACACCGAAGCTCTGACCAGCGAGATCCAAAGCGGCCTGCGTGATCGCAGCCGGCGGCGAATCGTAGCCGTGCTCGAAACCCACGATCAGGTTCCCGGACCCATACGTCCAGTAGTTCAGCGAGCTCGCGAAATGCCCCGCGATCACCGTCGTCGCAGAAATGTCCACGGTCACCCCGAAGTCCGTGACCGTCCGAATCGTGCGGACCCTGCTCCTCGGCAAACTCAGCAGCCTCGAGCCGTCACCGGACAGGCTCGCCCGCGTGAACCTCGGCACGAACGCGACATCGCACGCGTCCTCGATCTGTTCCTCAGCGAGAGTGCGCGCCTCGATGATCTGATCGACCGTCAGCGTCGGGTACCGCGCCTTCGCCTGCGCGATCGAGAACAGAAACCCACCCGCAATCTCCACGATCTCAGTGAAGACTTGCGTCTGCCCACCGAACGCGGCCGACCACGCGACCGTAAGGGTGTCCAGCTGCGCCGTCTGCGCCGGCGTCAGCGTGTACGTCACAACGCCCGTACCAGCCTCAATCGCTGACGCCGCAGCCACCAGGACCGTGCCGTCAGCCCTAGTGATCGTGACCGTCGCGACATCCGGCGACGGGTTCGTCGCAACGCCATCGACGTAGAAGGTGTTCTTCAGCGTTGCCGAGAGGCCCCGCGCAATACGTTCCATCCGGTCCCTCCCTCTATTCGATCAACGCCAGGACACCACCGACAGACTCCATGACCTTGGCGCTGCCAGCGCTCTCGCCGACGCTGACTTGCAAACCACTCTCCGACAGCGAGAGTTCAAAGCCCGCCTCTAGGTGCGCAACCTCACTGATAACCGCCGGGGCGATCAGCGTCGCAGTAACCGAGCCCGTCGCGGCGCTGCTGGCCGTCAGGCGGACAGCCACGATCATCACGCCGAATGTCTGGCCTGCGCCGCTCGCGTTGCCAGCGAGGGCGGGCGTGGTTCGCAGCGTCCCGGTGACCGTCCCGGCCGCGGTAGCCGTGGCGTTGAGGGCCGGGGTCGTGAGCAGTGCCCCGGACGCTGCCCCGGTGCCCGTCGTCGTCGCGGTCAGCTTCGGTGACGCTGTCAACGCGCCTGTAGCTGTTGACGTCCCCGCAGTGCTGGCCGTGAGGTACGCGGACGATCCCAGGTTGCCAGACGCGGCGCCCGTCGCGGTAGCAGTTCCCTGCAGGAACGTCTGCGCGGTCGTCGATCCCGCCGCCGTGCCGGTACCTGTTGTCGAACCGATCAGCAGCGATGTTGCGCGCAGCGCGCCCGTCGCGGTGCCCAGCCCAGCAGTGGAGCCGGTGAGCAACACCGTGGCGCTCGAGGTGCCGGATGCCGTGCCCGCGCCCGTTGCAGTCCCCGTGAGCAGTGCCCTCGCGGTCAGTGCCGCGGTCGCAGAGCCCGCCCCGGCCGTCGAGCCCGTCAGCAGCACCATGGCAGTGAGCAAGCCGCTCGCCGTTCCAACCCCTGCGCTCGAGCCCGTTAGCAGTGAGGTAGCGGCTAGTCCGCCGGTCGCGGTGCCCGTGCCGACCGTGCTGCCGCTGACGTTGGCTGAGCCGCCCAGGGTGCCTGTCGCGGTCCCCGTCCCCGCGGTAGAGCCGATGAGCAGCGCTCGCGCAGTCGTTGCGCCACTGGCCGCTGCCGTTGCCGCACTCGACCCAGTCAATAGGGCAGTAGCGGTGAGCGCTCCCGTCGCGGAACCAGCGCCCGCTGTTGTGCCCGTGAGCCGCGAGGTCGCGGAGACCGTACCCGTGGCCGTCCCAGTACCCGCAGCGGCGCCCGTTAGAAGCGCAGTGAGCGTGATAGCGCCGGTCGCTGTGCCCACGCCAGCGGTTGAACCCGTCAGGAAGGTGGTCGCAGTCAGGGCGCCGGTCGTCGACCCCGCCCCAGTGGCGCTGCCCGTCAGGAAGGTGGTCGCTGTGATCGCACCCGATGCTGCGCCGATCCCGGCAGCGGTGCCGGTGAGCAGGGGCGTGGCCGTGAGCGACCCCGACGTGGTTCCCGTGCCCGCGGTTGACCCCGATAGCGCGGCGGACAGCGAAAGGACGCCTGTGGCCGAGCCGATACCCGCAGCAGACCCCGTGAGCAGCACCGTGGCGGTCAGCGAGCCCGTTGCGGTGCCCGTGCCGGCAGTGCTGGCCGTGAGCAACGGCGTGGCTGTCAGCGCGCCCGATGCCGTGCCCGTCGCAGTTGTTGAGCCGATCAGGAACGTCTGCGCCGTGATCGCACCGGACGCTGTACCAACCCCAGTGGCAGTGCCGGTGAGCAAACTCGTCGCTGTAGTTGCGCCCGCAACAGTCCCGGTGCCGGTAGCGGTACCCGACAACTTCGGTGAAGCCGTCAGCGCCGCCGTAGCGGTACCCACAGCCGCCGTGGACGCCGTCAGCAGCGACGCGGCAGTCAATGCCCCCGACGCGGTGCCCGGCGCCGCAGACGACCCCGTTAGCAGCGACGTCGCGGTCAGCGACCCGGACGTCGTGCCCGTCGCGGCAGACGACCCCGTCAGCAGTGCAGGAGTACTGCCACCCCAGCCGTTGAGCCAGAATGACTCGGGTGCGATCAGCACCTAGTCCGCCTCAGTACTCAAACGAGAAGATCGTGAGCGATACCGTGGGGATCACGGTTGTCACCACCCAGTCCATCGCAGTGATCGTCACGCCGATGGTGACCGTGCCGTTCCCCACGAACTCCATGCCATCGGGAAAGTCGTAGTAGCCGGTGCTAATCGTCTTCGCGGTCGCGCCCGACTGCACGCCCCACACGCCCTGAATCGGGCTTGAGGTCGTCGTCGCGCCGGCGGTATTGACTCGCAAACGGACGTAGACGCGACCGAGGACGGGAGTTGTGCCGCCCGCTTCTACGGCCAGGTCGATAGACGTCAGTCGAATACGCGCGCCCGACGTGATCGTCTTGCTCGTGAACGTCGACGTTGCGGCGCCGTTGCGGCTCTCCGTCACCGTCGCAAGCGTTTCGGCTGCGGAGGTCGCAGCGACCCGATCCACGGTCCACATGATGTTCTGGCGGTTCGAGTCCTTCAGATCCTGCGTAGCAAGACCGTAAGTAGCCGCGATGCCCTTCGTGCGCAAGCTCAGGTGCTGCGCGGAGCCCGTGGAATCACTGCCACCGACCGCCACCGGCCCACCGATAAGAGCCGCGGCGGCCCCCGCAGCTCCGACGACCGTCGTGTACACCGCCGGCAGCACAGCGCCCGACTTCGGCGTCGCAATGATCCTTACTGCGAGGGTGTCGCCCGCAGTGAACGTGGTGCAACGCATACGAACATGCGTGTAGCCGTACGCGCTGCCCTCAACCTGATTCACGCCGAACAAGTACGTGTTGCCCGTCATCGTCGTAAACGGCTGCGGCAGCGTGTTACCACGACCGTTGACGATCAGCGACCGCCACGTCGTACCGCCATCAACCGACGCATCGAACGAATACGCGCTCGCGCCAGCCGGCGTGCCCGTCAAATCGAAGACGCAACCCATGTAACCGTTCGGGATCGCGAGCTGCACCGTGCCACCAGCAACAAGGGTGTTCTGCGTCGCCTGCGTCGCCGTGAACGCCGTCGGCCCGGTCGACGTGTTTACCGGATCGCTCGACTGAACGTTCAGCGCACCCGACGTCGTGTTGATGACGTTCCCAGCCGAATCGCAAACCACCAGGGCCTGCACATGACGCACACCAGAGTTCGGGGCAGGAGTACCCGCCTCCGTGAAATCGAACGAGAGGGCCGCCTTGCCGGTGCTGTCCGGCGGCAGCTGAATCGAGTTACGAGCCAACGTCCTAGTCGAGCGTCGTCGTGAACGCCGCGACCGCGAACGTCGCCGGTGTCTGCGTCGTCGAAACCACCGTTGACGTAACCGTCCCGTACTTCTGCATCACGCCAACCGTCGCCGCAATGCACTTCGCGAACCCGATCACCGTAGACGTACCGGCCGTGCACGCCGCGAACGTAATCGCGTTCGCGTTCGTCGCCGACCCCGACGCCGCCGTATTCATATCCGCCGCCGCAACCGACTTACGGGCGTACCCCGTGTAGCCGGCCTCCGTGATCGTCGTCCCCGTATCCGCGTCCGTGACAGCCACGGTCGTCAACGCCATGAACCAAGGCGCCGTGATCGTAAACCCGCTTGCCTTGCCGTTCTCAGCGTCGACACCAAGGTTCTCCCACGCATCCGAGTACCCGGCGCCACCAGCGACCGCCGGATGCACCTTGATGCCGGTCCTGTCCTCGAACTCGGCAATCACCTCCTTCTGCCATGCCTTGAACTCAGCCGGCAACAGAATCGCCGCAGCCGACGCCCCCGGGGCAGCGATGTCCTTCACCTCCGTCGTGCGGGCCGCTTCCGCCGCAATCAGACGCCGCAGGACATCCGGATCCGTTACCGGAGCGACAGCATCAACGTCATGCAACTTCTCGAACCCAGCCTTCGTGAACATCCACTGATCACCGACGAGCCGCCAAGCCCTGTGACCGACCCCCAACCGCTTCTCATACACCTGGGCCTTCTCGTCCGACATCGACACGGCCGTCTTGTGGGAGTCAGCGAACGCTGCGAGATCACCAGGCGACTCGTACTCCTGGCCGTCACCGAGATTCACGACGAGCCCATCCTTCGCGAGCCCCGTCAGGAGCTTCGCGACATCCTGCTCAGTGACGTTGGGAACGTTCGAATCGATGCGAAGCTGATGCGTGAGATCCGGGACGTTGCGCGGGATCGACAGGTTGCCGACCGCGCGACGCTCAATGTCCGTAAGGACGGTCTGCGGCATGTGGCCCTCCTAAGGGCATAGGCGTTGCGCAAACGAACTGCCCCGCCCGACCGAAGCCGAGCGGGGCCGCACGCGTTAGTCGCGGGGACGTCCCGCTGCGTCGTACTTCTCCGGGTCCGGCGGCTCGTGAGCGCCGGCCCCCGTGACGAGCGACTGAATAATGGGCTCGTCGGACCTCGTGGTGGAAATCGGCGGACGCTCGATCGGTGCGTACGGCGTCGGCACCGACTCCTGATCGGCAAGGTGCTCCGGCTCCCCAGCAGGGTGAAGCTCCTTGTCGGCCTCGTGGAGAATCGAGTCCTTGATCTCCTTGTTCGACAGGTCGGCCGTCGGCTTGACCTGCATCTCGTCGACTCCGGTGCCCTCGTTGATCTGCACCGAGGCCTCGTCCTTCTTGGTCTCTGCCATGTTCTCTTCCTCCTAGGGGACTAGGTCGCCGAGTGCTTCACGCCGATGCCGGCACCCGCGAGCACGACGCGACCGTCAAGCCGCTCGTAGGCACGGAAACCGACCTGGCCGTTATCGGAATGCAGCTCGTTCTGACGCTGCACGCCAAAGCCGCGGACCCGGCGAACCGTGTACGCGCGACGCCAGTCACCGAACACCATCGAGATGTTTCCGGCACCCGCAGGCGGCATATCCGGGTCGGTGTAGATCGGGTAGCCGAGGAACGTATCCGGGCCCGTGCCCGCAACGTTGACGCTCCACAGCGGCCGGCTCTGACCATCCACCATCAGGTACAGGTTCCTTGCGGCCTGATCGCTGACGATGAACGACGCGTTCGCGCGGTACTGGCGAGGCAGCGAGAAGATCGCCGTCACCAGCGCCGTGTAGTTGAACGTCGTGGAGTTGCCCACAGCGGCCGTAACGTCCGCACCGAGGTTCGACAGGATGTTGGACGCCAGCAGCCCCTGCGGCTTGCCGGTGCCGTCACCCTTGATGAACGCCGTGTTCTCCAACACACCGAGACGCTCCCCGAACTCTGTGATCAGGAACGCCTCGAGGTCGAACGCGCTGTCCTGGAGGAGTTCCTCCGAGACGATGACCTTCGTGGAGGCCTTGTAGGCCCCGAGGGTCAGCTGCGCGAACGTCTCGTCCGACGGCGTGAACGCAGCAGACTCAGCCAGCCACACGGCCGAGCCGTGCGCCGTGTTCGCCGGAAGCTGAATGGTCTCGCCGCTGTCGGTCGTGATCTCGTTCGCCAGAGCCGAGACCGAACCGAGGTCTCGAAGGGCGCGAATGATCTGGTCGTAGAACGCGGTCGGAACCAGGTAGCCACCGGCCGACGCCGTGCCCTTCGACAGGGCACGATGCTCCTCGACGTCCAAGTCGGACACAGAGTTCACGCCGAGGTACTGCCAGAACGCGGCCCGGAACTCGGGCAAGTCCTGCTGCGGCGTGCCCAGCTGGCGCTGACGGTGCTCCATGAAGGAGTTAGGGGCGTCTCCGCCGTCACCGATGCGCTTCTCGATCGGGGTCGTCAGGGTCTGATCAACCTCGCGCTGCGCGGCAAACAGCTTCTCGCCACGGGTACGGCGCTCCCTCACATCATCGATGTCGTGGAGGATCTTCTCGAACGACTCCTGCTCCTCACCGGAGAGGTTTCGCTGCTCCTTCTCGGCAGACTCGTGGAGCTCGACGGCCTTCGCCTGGAGGGCTGCCTCCTGCTCCGCGAGCTTGCGCAGTTCGTCGCGCCTCATGGCGTAACTCCCTTTCGTTGCTCGTGGTGATTAGACGCGCGGAAGTGCGACGCCCAACAACTGCAGACGGCGTCTCCTTGCTGCGGCGGCCAGTTCGACGACCTCCGCCCCAGAGCGCTGTTCTGGTTCCTGCACCTCGGCCGGAACCGGGGGATCCTTCACCTCGTCAACTACGCCCGCATCGGCTGTCGAAATCGGAGCCCCGTCGGGAAGCTGCTGATGCGAGCCCTCCCCGTCTTGCTGCTCCGCTTCGATTGACTCGGCCATTCGCGGCGTCGTCAGCGACCTGAACGCTGCGTCCGTTCCCGGATACGCCGGGTTCCAGGTCGGTGAGACGTCGAGAAGAACGTTGAATCCGGTTAGGACTCGATGGGGCTTGCCGCCCCGCTCCTCCACCCGAGAGTTGCCCTTGCCCGCGATGAACCCGAAGCTCATGCCTCGGATGTCGCCGCGCTTGACCATCTCGCGCAAGGCGTCGCCCATGAAGTGGTTGGCGATATCGGCCTCCACCTTCAGACCCTTCGTGTCTTCCGACAGCCGAAGGGTCCCGCCACCGGTCGTTGCCACTGGCGGAAGCATCGGATTGTGATCGAGAAGCATCGGCACGTTCTGGCCCTGAGAAAGGGCCTTGCGAAACGCGCCACGATTGATCGACTCGGTGAAATCACCGAGGTCGGCCTCCTGGTCGTAAACCGCCGCGTAGCCCGTGAACGTGGCTCCGTCGCTGGTTGTCTCCAGGTCGGTGAAGGCAACCGAGCGCGCCTCAACACGCTCAGAGAGCTTCTCGAAATCCATAGGGGCTTGCTCCTGGTTTGGGGCTAGTTGACGGCGCGCACCGGGAGCCGCAATAGCTCCTTGGCGTCACCGTTCACAACCGCGGGCGCCGGAAGTTCCGGCGGTACTGCTGCGGGTGCAAGGTCCTTCTTCTGCGCCGCCGTCAAAGCCGGCCAGTTCTCCAGATGACGAACCTCATCGGCCGTCATCGCCCCCATTGCAATCATCTTCTGGTAGAAGTCAGCGCGGTCGTTCGCCGCTCCGCGCATCATGGCCTCGAGCGTGAACTCCGCCTCAAAGACGTTCTGCGGCAGGATGCCGGGATCATTGGAAAGCGCCTTCGCGATCGTGTTCGTCCACGGCGCAATCGCGTGAAGAGCGAACTGGATCTGATTGGACTCGACCGTGGCGTACGTCAAGCCGTCCCCCGAGCTCCCTCCCAGGTAGTTCGGCGGCAGCTTGAACATCACCGCAATGTCCGTGCGAGTGGAGTTCTGCGCCGCGACCAGCTGAAGGTCCTTGAGCGGCGAGCCGACGCTGACGAACTCGAGGCCTTCCTCCAGGACCGGAGTGCCGTGAGCTTTCCCAGAACCTCCGTACACGAGCGCGAAGGAGTCCTTGAGGTTCTGGGCAGCCTCAAGGCTGAGCTTGTTCGGGTGCTGCAAGACCCCGGAAAGAGTCGCGCCTCGCGCGTAGAAGACGCCCTCAAACTCGTCCCTTGCAACCGCAGTCCCCAAGGTGCCTCGACAGGTCTGGATCACCGACAAGCCAACGACCCCGTCGAGAGATGTCCCGAAGATGTGCAGGACCTCCGTCTCGTCGTAGATGCGCTTGGGACGAACGCTGTCTGAGGGGTTGTGGACGAACTGCTTGGCCCCGGTCTCCGGGTTGTACGCAACCGTGACCTGGTCCGGGGCGAGGATGTAGATCTCGTCAACAACCCCGGTCGCTGCGTCGCGGTGCTTGCGAAGGAAAGCGTTGCCATGCAAGAGCAGATGGGCAGCGATAGTCGACCAAAAGCGATCGGCCGGAGTGCTGGAGTTCGGCTTGTCGTGCAGCAACGCCCAAGAGCGATGGTTCCGAGCCTCCACGCGGTCGCCACTATCCAAGCGGCGATAGACCTTCAGGGGCAACTGGCCGATCTGCTCACTGATGATCGACACGGCAGCCCAAACCGACGGGATGCCCATCGCCGTTTCCGTGGTAACCCGCTTGCCCGACGGCCCCGGCTTGCCGCCCAAGGCGTCGTTCAACCAGCCCTGCGGAGACGCAAGGCCTGTCGTGTGGGTGCGCTCTTCCGAACGCTTGCGATTCCAGAATGCCATTTAGAGGGTTAGACGACGAGCAAGCCGCGATCTTCGTAGACGGACGGCCCGGAATCCGTCTGCGCTCCCCACAACGCCAGGGTGGCTGCAACCAGCGGCGAGATGTCCACGGCCGACGACTTCCGCGACCATGCCCATGCCTCGCCCAGGGGCCGCCTTGATGCACCAGCAACCGCCGCGGCGATCTCCGCCGTACCCAGGTGCCTTAGCGCGCGCTGCTCGACCGCGTCGAACAGAACACCGCAGCCCTGCGCGTGCTCCTTCGGGCCAACGGTCTCAACGTCAACGCCCAGCTTCGCCAGCTTCCCGAGCAGAGCAGCGGCGGGACTCGCCTGGTCACAGATGACAGCGCTCGGATGATGACGCTCCACCAACTCCGCCAGACGCTGCGGAACCCAGCCAGTGCCGGGACGATGATCCACGACCTCAACGTGATAAAGGCCGTCATCTCGCAAGCCGGCGACGCAGACCGCAGACGCCGAACGGTTAGGCCGAACGTCGAAAGCGAAGACCGCAGGATGATTGACCTTCGAGGTCTGGTCCTTGCAGGCATCCCACATCTCGCGGGAGATGCCGTCCCCATCGACGCCTTCCAAGTTCGGCCAATCGCCGACCCCCAGCCGCTCAACCGCGAACGTCCGGGCATCCATCGAGCGACGCTCATTCGCCACGTACTCCGAAGAGATCCGAATCCCAAGACCCGGGTTAGCATCAGCCCAAGCGTCCGGATCATCGGCCACTTGCTCAACAGAGTCGGTGTCCGCATCTGCGGTCCACTCGAAATACGCCAGAGAAGGGTCTCCGCCCTCATGGCCGCGTTTGCGAAGCCGGGCCAGCACTAGGCCGTGTTCGTGAATCTCCTGATCGACGGCCGAGCCCGTGTACCAGACCTGCGGGTTCGGGCGAGCAGAAAGCGTCGGCAGCAGCGCGCCGTGCGCGCTATCCGGCAGGATCATCGCCTCGTCCAAGATCAGGCAATCACTCGAGAATCCGCGGCCACCGCTCTTAGTCCGAGTCTTGAAGCGGATCCTCTGCCCAGACTTGAGTTCGATGCCCTCCTCGCCGTGGCTGTTCTTGTAGCCCTTCGGCTTTACCCTGGCGTGAAACTCCGGGGTCCCCTGGATCAACTCCGTGAGCCGGATCTGGTGCTCGCGAGAAGTCGTGAACTCGTGCGCCGAGTGAATGATCAGCTTCTCGCCAAGCAGGAACAGGCCAGCGAGCTCGCGCGCCTCGAGAATCGCGCCCTTGCCGTTCTGCCGGCTAACGACGAGTCCGACCTCGAACGCAGCCCACCTGCCGTCTGAACGCTCCCCCAGGGAGTTCGCCAACACGAACTCCTGCCAGGGATCAAGATCCAGGCCAGCCATCCGCGCAAGATCCACCGCCTCCTCACCAGTCGAAGACGAGTAGTCCGGGATCGACAGGTGGCTAGGGCGCTGCTGCCCGACGCGCGGTGCGCTTAGCGTGGAGGTCATCGATCCTGTCCGCGGACTTCGTCTCCGGCGCAATAGCCCTGATGCGATCCATCGTCTCCATCAGCACCTTCGCGCACATTGACTTCGACGTAGCCGAATTGCGTGGCCGATCAACCTCCGCGGCCAGCGCAAGCGCCGCCGCAGCAAGCCCAGAATCAGCGACACTCGGCGCATAGCGCCGAATAGAGTCGAGGTCCTTCTCGATAGCGTCGAAGACGGTCACCAGACTTGAGAGGTCCTGCGATACTCGCCGCGGATCGCGCGATGAGTAGAGGTTTGGCGGTTGCAGCGCCGATGCTCAGGCCCAGAGTAGATGCGCTTGTCCAAATCGTTGTGGCCCAGATCCCATGGCTCGCGCGGATCGATGAGCTCTCCACAGCGGGCGCAACGCTGTCCGCCGGCAGATATCAGCCGGGCTACGCTAGCGCGCTTCTTCTGATGCTCCCAGCCATAGCCCTTACGGGTCGTTGAAGCCATTAGAGCACGGGGAGAGAAACG
>JACDEL010000099.1 GCA_013816405.1 Chloroflexota bacterium
GGTCGAGGCCGCTCGCAACGACCGGGTCACTTGCGGATGTTGTCGCCCTCGTCGATCTCGATGCCGTGCTTCTCCGCCGCGGTCAGGATCGTTCGGCGTGCGCGCTCCTTGGCGGCCATGCTCTCGAACTCGGTCTGGTTGAAGCGGGCGACGGCGTTGCCGACATGCGAGGCGTCATTGATCGGCAGATGGCCCTCCCCCTGCTTGTCGACGTAGGCGAACTGGGAGTCGCGCAGACGATCGCGATCCCTGGCGTCGAGCTTAGCCATTCTAGATTCCTCCGGTCGGCGAGTCGTGATCGTGGGTACCCGTCTTCGTCTTCTTGCCTGCCCGCTTGCGGGCGAACTCGGCACCCATGAACTTGCGCTGTTTCTCGGTCTTTGCGGGCATTGGTCGCCTCCCTTTGGCGCCTACGTCTTGCGGCTCGGGCCGCCGTGCAGGCCCTCCTGATGCTTGGTTCGGCCCGACCATTCGGTCGCCCCACCGCCGCCCGGTCCATCGGTCGAGGTCGTTGGGTCGATCGGGCCTGCCTCCGACGGCTCGATATCCTGCGGACCGGCGCGTGCGGATTCGGTGCCTGGGTCGGCGGCGGGCATGAGCCGCTCAGCATCAGCGGTCGTCCCGCTCGGGTTGGTCCCGTCGCGCCACGATCGCTCATTTCGGCTGTGGAGCTGGCCGCGGCCAAGCTTGGCCTTCTTGCTCATCGGCGTCGGCCCGAATCCGCGGCTTCGGCCCCCGGACGCAGGGTCGCCTCGCGCTGCTCCTCGAATTCGCGTTGCCTCTCCGGGTCGCTGCGGGTCTGGTCGCCACCCTGGCGAGGGCGCCAGTCGGGAGCCTGTTCCTTCTTCTCGTGCCGCTTCGGTTCGTTGGCACCCGATCCGGCGCGGTGACCGTAGCGGGTATCGCCATTCTTCCTGAGCATAGACTCACGATACCACGCGAGATCCACCGGGCGGCTCAGCGGCGGCTCCCTTGGCCTTCCAATCGACCGACAATGGCCATTCAGTTTCGCGAAGTTCTTGAGTTCGTCCGATGCCCGCCCCGGGGACGTGGACCTCGTGCTTGACCTCCGCGACGTCGTGTACGAATACCTTGGCGGCGGACGAGCTTGCAGTCGTGGGCATGCTCGCAAAGTTGCCATGGCCCACCGACTGGCGGCCTGTGGCACTGGTGCGAACGCTGGTCTGAAATGGACCCACCCAGGGGCGGAATGATCGGTTAAAGCAGGATCACCTTGACCCATCAGCCATCAGTACGGTGCCGGTGATTGAAGCCGCAGTCGCGCTGGAGGAAAAGGTTGATCAAGATGGTCGACATCGAGCGTGATCCGGTATGCCCACTTCCGGGAAGGGACGAGCATCCGCGACCACGCCCGAGCCCTCCACCACAGCCGGACGACAATCCGGCGCGCCCGCCCGGACCGAGTTGATATCCGCTCGTCATGCTCCCCTGCCCAGCGGAGCCTCATGGTCATGGACGTGAGCGGTGCCGTCATGATCGGCGCGCTCTTCGTCCTCGCCATACTTCTCGTGGGCGTGGACCAGAGGCGCGTGATTGTGCTCATGCTGATGGTAATGGGCTCGATGCTCGAACTCGCCCATGGGACCGCCGGTGTGGTGGTGGGACACGTGATAGTGGTCGTGGGTGTGAACGTTGGCCGGGTGCGAATGCTCGTGCTCTTCGTCGCCCACCACGTTCTGACGAGTCGTCATGGTGTCTGGGTCCATGGCTGGATCCTCCGTCTATCAGCTCTTCTTCTGGTCCTGGTCTCGCCTGCCTCCATCGACCCGGCATTGCTCACATATCGACGGTGACAAAGGGATGGCCCTCCGCGAGCACAGGCGCGTGCGCGCCCGCCACGAGCGGGGCCGTCGCCGTCGTCTCGTCGAACCAGATGTACTCATCGAACTGCGGCGAGACCCGTGCGGCGAAGTAGTGGCTGGCGCGCTCGGTTTCGGGCCGGTAGACCACGCCGATGGCACGCTCCAGCCGCGACTCGGTCAGCCCGCGATGCAGCTCGGGATCCCGGACCTCGTCCGGCCGCAGAGGCAGTACGAAGGAGCTCACGCCGGCGTCATGGCACAACCGCTCATGCGAATCGGCGTGCGACGGACGCACTCTCATCACCTCCATCTCGGCGCCCCAGGCCGGCGCGGCGGCGACCGTGCCGGAATTGGTGCCGAAGCCGATGGCGCGTGCCTGGTCGGCGAACCGCTCCTTCACCAGCTGGCCTACATTCAGCTCGCCCCGGATTGCGAACTCGGTATGCCGTGCGTCGCCGACATGCGAGTTGTGCGCCCACACGATCCCCTTGGCATCCGGGCCATGGAAGGCGAGGAGCGCCTCGAGCGTCTCGAACATGTGCCGATCGCGCAGGTTCCAGGACTCGGCGCCGCCGTAGTACATGGCACGGTAATAGCGCTCGGCGTTGACCGCCACGCGCGCGTTCTGTTCGGCGTCCAGGAAGCGCTCCCCCGTCCCGGTGAGGTACTCACCGCGCCGGGCGCGCAGGTCGTCGAGCATGGCGAGGACGTCCGCCTCGCACTCCTCGTACCGGCGACTGAGCGCGGCAAGGCCATAGCTGGCCGGGTCGGACTCGAACGGGCTCAGGCAGCCGTAGCGCTGCCGCGCGATGCGAGCCGCGTCCGGATCGACCTCGTCGAGGTAGTCGAGGACGCCAGTGATCGACTCGTACAGGCTGTAAAGATCCAATCCGTAGAAGCCGACGGCCGCGCTACCCGTCGCCTTGGCGTCGTCGTTCCGATTGCGAAGCCACTCCACGAACTCGAGGAACTCCAGATTGCGCCACATCCAGTTCGGGAAGCGGCCGAAGATCTCCCGCGGGCGCTCGGCGGCGTCGGGTCCCCGTCGGACGTAGGCGTCCACGGCCGCGGCATCGGGCCAGTCCGCCTCGGCCGCGATGAAGCTGAAGCCGTGGCGCTCGAGGAGCTCACGGCTGATCCGCTGGCGCATCCGATAGAACTCGCGGGTGCCATGTGACGCCTCGCCGATGAGGACGAGCCTCGCCGAGGCGATGCGCTCGATCAGAGCCTCAATGTCCGCGGAGTCAACCCCGTCGAAGGCCTCGGCTTGGGCCGCAATGCGCTCCGGCAGCGTGGCGGCCTTCGCCAGCGCGCTAATCGCCGCCCGTTCGCCCAATCCGGCGAGAAACGGCACGAACTGCACTGGGCCAAGGTCCTCCGCTTCGAGCGTGTCCGGACCGGTGCGTCGAATGCGATGAAGCGTCTGGAGATCGCCCACCTCCCCGACCGGCACGACAAGCCGACCACCGATCGCGAGTTGGTCGAGCAGCGGTTGCGGGATCCGGGATG
>JACDEL010000024.1 GCA_013816405.1 Chloroflexota bacterium
AGCTCACGCTGCGCAGTCTCCTGCGGCGACTCGCCGGGCTCACGGGTGCCGGCCGGGATCTCGAGCAGCTCGGCCGCCGCCGCCTGCCGCCACTGGCGCACTGCCGCCAGCCGCTCGCCGTCCCACGCCAGGATCGCCACCGCTCCGGGATGCTCGACCACCTCCCGCGTGGCGCGCCTGCCCGATTCCAGCGCGACCTCGTCGATGCGCAGCGACAGGAGGCGCCCGGTGAATGCGCGGCGGCTGCTCACGGTTCGCTCTGGCATGACCGCATCCTACCGGTTGGTCAGGGCGGGGAACTCTACCGTTGGTCCGGCGGTGGAGGGCGGCTCCAGCCGCTAGCATCAGCGCCGATGATCGTCGTCGAGGGGCTTCGCAAGGATTTCCGCACGCTCACCGCGGTGCACGACATGTCGTTCACCGTTGGCGACGGCGAGATCTTCGGCCTTCTCGGGCCAAACGGCGCGGGCAAGACGACCACGGTGCGCATGCTGGCAGGGCTGATCTCACCGACCGCCGGCACGGCCACCGTCAACGGCCATCCGCTTGGGGAGAAGACCCAGCAGATCCGCGCCTTCACCGGCATCCTGACCGAGAGCCCCGGTCTGCACGAGAAACTGACCGCTCGCCAGAACCTCGCCTACTACGGCCGCCTGTACGGAATGACCGGCGCCCGGCTGCGCGAGGCGGTGGAGCGCTACCTCGGGGTCGTCGAGATGAGCGAGCATGCTGACCGACGGGTCGGCGGCTTCAGCAAGGGGATGCGCCAGAAGGTGGCTATCGCCCGTGCGCTCCTGCACGAGCCGGAGGTGATCTACCTCGACGAGCCGACGAGCGGGCTCGACCCATCGGCGGCCAAGACCGTCCGCGACTTCATCGCAACGCTTCGTGCCCTGGGTCGCTCGATCGTGGTGTGCACCCACAACCTGGACGAGGCGGAGCGCCTCTGCGATCGGATCGGGATCATGCGCGGCACCCTCCTCCAGGTTGACACCCCGGCCGGCCTTCGGCGCCATGGGCGCACGGCGACGGTCCGCGTCGAGCTGAACGGGGCGCGCGGACCGGAATCGTTCGTCGGCCGCCTGGCCGAGCTGCCGTACGTGAATGGCGTGCAGGCTAGGGAGAACACGCTGGTGGTGGAGCTGACGGATCCGCCGCATGAGACGCCTGACCTGGTCGCCGAGCTGGTGAGCGCCGGTGCCCGCATCACCTCGGTCGTCGAGGACGCGCAGACCCTGGAGGAGGCCTACCTCTCCCTGGTCGGCGAGGTCGGCGAGCGGGACACGGACCGATGAGGCTGGGCTACGTCTGGGCCGTCTTCGCCAAGGAGTGGCGCGACCTGCTGAGCAATCGTCTGCTGCTCGGCGCCGTGGCCTTCCCGGCCCTCGTCTTCGCCGCCATCCCGACCGGGCTGGTCGCCTTCATCCAGGCTCGTGACCTGGACCCGAACCAGCTGGGCCAGATCCAGCAGTACATCGTCAACTTCCCGAACATCCCCGCCAAGCTGGCCGCCCAGGCCTTCATCGTCACCAACTTCATGGCCTACTTCCTGCTCATCCCTGCCATGGTGCCGATGGCGATCGCGACCCAGTCGGTGATCGGCGAGAAGGTGGCGCGCTCGCTCGAGCCGCAGCTGGCGACGCCGCTCGAGGTGTCGGAGCTGCTGGCCGGAAAGACGCTCGCCGCCGCGCTGCCCGCGGTGACCGCCACGTGGATGGTCTTCATCGGCTACGGGTTGGTCAACGGCCTGATCGCCGACCAGCGGCTGACACGATTCGTGTTCAGTGACGTGTGGATCACCGCCATGCTCACGCTGGTGCCGCTGATCTGCCTCCTCAGCGTCCTGCTGGGGATCGTGATCAGCAGCCGCGTCAACGACCCGCGGACCGCCCAGCAGATTGGCGGTTTCGTGGTGATCCCGATCATCGGCATCGCGGTGGCCCAGTTCTTTGGCGGGAACGCCACCTTCAACATGCAGCAGGTGCTGATCGGCGACCTGATGGTGGCGGGCCTGGTGGGGATCACCCTGCTGATCGGTTCATGGGCCTTCGACCGCGAATCCATCCTGACCCGCCTCACCTGACCGATGGATCGCCGCGATCCGCTGCCGGTGCGCCGTTCCATCGTGGCCGGGCTGCTGGCAGCCGCCGCCGTGGGCGGCCTGCTGCTGCTGGTGCGTCCCTTCATCTTCAGCTTCGCGCCGCCGCTGAGCGACGCGAACTACACGATCGCCTCGGCGGCAGCGGTCCGTAACGGGCCGGCGCTGATCGAGATCGTGCTGAACGAGTCGCACGACCTCCCCGGCGAGGTGCACCGGGACGAGGCCGTGGGCCTGACGGTCGTGGTATCGGCGGTTGGGACGGACGCGTTCGCTGTGGTGGATGCGTGGAGCCCGACCAACCACTGCGCCCTGACCCTGGCGGCTGACCGGGTGGTCGACTGCGCCGGGGACACCTGGACCTTCGACGGCATCCCGATCGACCCCGCGGATCCGCCCCTGCTGGCCTTCCCGAGCACGGTCAACAATGGGGCCGTGGTCGCGGATTTCACGCGCCCGAGCTCGCCTCGAGCATCGTAGGATTCGTGAGATGCCCGCTGGACTCGACCCGCTCGGATGGATCGTCATCGGCTTCATCGCCGGGGCGGTGGCCGGCTGGTTCGTCCCGGATCGCGAGCGGATGGGCTGCCTCACCACGACGTTGCCTCCTGGTCCGGGCAATGAGCCGCCGCCAGGTTTGACGCTCCTCTCGAGCGCGTGGGAGAATCCGGCCCGCCCCGCCGCTTTCCCGCGCGTTCCGTGGTGGCCTTAGCTCAACCGGCAGAGCATCGGATTGTGGATCCGCGCGGCCTATAGCGCTGTGCTTCGAGCGTGCAGCCCGGACCGTTTTGGGCCGAATCCGGAGCTCTATCCGAGCTGACGCACTAAGCGGTATCCGCCTTCCACTGGCGTCGCTTGCTCCGGCTGGCTCGCGCCTTCGCTGACGCCATCGCCAACCGGAGAAAATGCGCCTGGCGCGCTTGCTCAGCTCGCCGGAGCCGCTCGGCTTCGGGTAACCGTCGATATGGATCGACCTCGTTAATGAAGCGCTCCAAGAACTTGCGGCGGGCGGCCTGAGTTAGGTAGCGCGAGTCGTAGCGCGAGTGAAGGACCGCGGCGCCCAGCCGGCCACGCAGGGCGCGCTGCTCAGGTGTCACGTGCATTCTCAGCGTTCTGGCCGCTTCTTACAGTTCGTGTAAGTCTTGTAAGTTGGCGACGCCGCCGGATGAAGCTGCGGAAGAGGGGCAGCGCGAAGTCGTACGTAGCGCGTCCGGTGCGGTAGACGAGGCCTCGCTCGATCAGGCGCCGGACAAGCAGATCGACGCTCGCGACTCCGCTGAGCTGTGGGCGGAGACGGCGCAGCGTAACCGGGCCCGTGTCTCGCGCCATCGCCTCAAGCACCAGCTGTTCAGTCGGTGGAGCACCTTCGAAGCGATCCTCGAAGAACGCTAGGTCGAGCTCGTAGAGGAGCGCCGACTCGACGCGCTGGAAATCTGCAAGCTCGATATGCTCCAGACCGATCCGGCTGCACGCGAACGCACCGAAGAACTGCAGGAAATAGGGGTAGCCGGCGGTCTGCTCGCAGATCTCACCAATCAGTGACAGGCCGAAGCTGCGTCCGCTGCCGGCCAGCGGGATGGCCAGCGCCTCCTCGGCCGCATCCAGCTCGAGGTTGCCGATCGACACATGCCGGAACATGCGCTCGGAATAGGTCCGCGCCCGCTTGAGATTGAGGCTCAGGGTGGGGAGCCCGCACAGGATGATCCGCACGCGCTGATGCTCGCGCTGAACGGCGCCGAGCGTCGCCAGGAGCGTCGATAGCGGGAACCGCTCGCGGCCGCGGTCGTCGGCAAGCAGATGGGCCTCGTCGTACAGCAGGATGGCGCCGGGTCGCTCGCTATGGCTGAGCACCGAGTCGAGCTGACCGAAGGCGTTGCCCATGACGTTGGCCGCTGCGGGCGCGTCGTCGGTGTATGACGGGTCAATGCTCACTTGGCCGACGCGGATCCGCTTCGGTCGCAGCCAGCGCGCTCCGCGTTCGACCGCCTGTCCGACCGCTGCCAGCGCATCGGCACGCCCGATCAGAGCTTTGCAGTCTTCAGCGATGGCCTCGGCCAAGCGAACGTCATCACGGTGGCGGTCGCCCAGCTCATGCTGCAGGGTCAGCCAGCCGGCACGCTCCGAGCGAGTGGCGAACTCGCCGAGGAGCACCGTCTTGCCGGTGCCGCGCAGGCCGGTCAGCGCCCAGTTCGCATGCAGCGGTGGTTGCTCGAGCAGCCAATCCTCGAAGGCCGCCAGCAGCCGGTCGCGCCCTGCCAGGTAGGGCGGCGCAACGCCGTTGCCGGGCCGGAACGGGTTAGGCAGTGGATTCGGTTGTCGTGCCAGCGCCGATGTGTTCATCGCAACGTCTCTGCTATGTGTTGAGTGGATTGGCCGGGGAGCGCCGCATGACGCCTCCCCGGCCATGTCCTCACCTCGTGAGGTAACCGCCCTACGCCGCGGGCTGCACCCGGCGCAACCACGAGCGCGATGTCATCGCGTTCGCGACCACGTCGAGGTACACCTCGGAGTAGGACACGCTGCCGCGCTCGAGCACCGCCCACAGGCAGTTGAGCATCGCCGAGGCGACCATCAAGTTGGTCACCACCAGCTGGGGTCGCTGCTCGGCCTGTCGCTCGCAACCGTTGCGGGCCGCGAACTCGGCCTCGGTGGCCCGGCCGATCTCGACGTGGATCTCGGCCAGGCTGCCGTCGACGAACTGACCACCCCGGCGACGGACGAGCTGGACGTTGCCGTCCGTCTCGTCGTTGCCGCCGCTGATGATGGTCACCTCGGCCAGACCGGCGAGGTGCCGGTCGACCAGGAAGCGGCTCCA
This sequence comes from Chloroflexota bacterium, assembly GCA_013816405.1. GTDB lineage: Bacteria > Chloroflexota > Limnocylindria > QHBO01 > QHBO01 > CF-167. The sequence goes on from JACDEL010000024.1 coordinate 4,914, forward strand.
GTGGTTGTCGACCGCCAGCAGGACCACGTCGCCGTCACGGATCACCGTGGCGACGTTCGCTTCCGTCAGGTAGTCGGTCACCGCCTGGATCGTCAGCCCCCGATACACTTCGGCCAAGGCCTCGGCCTTGTTCGCACCGATGGCGGTCTCGGGGAAGACCTGCCGCGTCCGGTTGCCGGGCTCGTAGGCGTCGCCGTCGACGAGCACCAGCAGCGGGCGCGGCTCTGGCCGAAAGGCCAGGTAGCGGACCAGGCTTGGCAGCAGCTGAGAGCCGATGCCGCCCAGTCCGACCAGGACGATGCGCTCAGGCATCATCACGTTCCTCCTTTCGCAGCCGACGTCGCGATCGGCGTCAGCTGATAGACCAGGCTCTCGCCCAGCTGGCTGGCCAGCTCGGTCGCCTCGCTCAGGAGCCGGTCGAGCGTGGTCCGGTCGCGCCAGGTCCAGGTAGGCACCGTCGGCGAGGACCGTGACTTCCCGTTCGACCTGGCATGACCGTTGGCCTTGGCCTTCTTCGGCTCGACCGCAATCGGCTTCACCCGCTCCAGCCATTCGGCCGGAGGTGAGCTGAAGCGTCGTGGCCGCTGCAGCACCAGCGCGGTGCGGCAGCCGAAGCGCCGGCCGTCGACCACGATCGCGGCCGAGTAGCTCGGCCTGCGTTCGTCGACGTCGCCGACCACGACGTGGATGCCGTCGAAGTCGGCCTCGTCGGCCTCGTCGGTCGCGCTGGCGAAGGCGCTCAGCGCGCCGTGGCTGTGGATCGAGCCGATGAGACGCACCCCGGCGGGCACGTCCTCCAGCTTGAGCCGGTGCTTGACGGTGGCCATCCCGGCGCTCTGCTCCGGCACCACGAGTCCGAACGACTCGCCGTCCCAGGTCAGCAGCGCCAGCGCCTCCGACTTCTGCCGCGACCAGACGGCGCGGAAGAAGCCGACCGCCTGGGCCATCAGCGTCGCGGGCACCTTGGGTAACGCGTACTCGAGGTACTCGCGCGCTGCTGGTAGGTGGGCCACTTCATCGACCCGCGTCTGCGAGAGTCCCAGAAGACTCCGCTTGCGCAGGTAGAGCCCGTCGCGGGCCACCAGGAAGGCCGGAAGTGAGACCTCCTCGACCGCGGACTCGTCCGCGGTGATGATCGGAAACAGGCTCATGGCCCCACCTCCTGATCGGGCAGCCATAGGACGATGCGCTCCAGGTGAGCGAATCGCCGGTACTCGACCAGCCGCTCGTCGCGGAGGGGGAACCCCCCGTCGCGCAGCAGCTTGGCCGCCACGGCGAAGGCCGCGGAGGCCAGCTCGCCGGGGATCGAGCCATCGGTGGCGTACACCGCCCGGCGCTGGCCGAGCAATGCCGTCGTCCGCGTGGTCTCGAGGCTCCGGCAGCGGGTCATCGGCTCAAGCAGCCGCCGCATGGGAGTCGCCTCCTTCCGCGGGCGGCGTCTGCTCCGGCGCCGGTGTCTCCACCGACGCCTGGCCCTCGCCGCTGGTCGCCGCTCCCGGCAGGTCCTCGGGGGACATGCCGGCCGCTGCGGCCACCACTTGGCGCAGGCTGCGCCAGTAGCGGTCGTATGGGGCCGACAGACCGGCCATCGGATCCCGTCGTGAGCGCGACGCCCACGCCCGGAACCCTCCACTGAACGGCAGCGGATGGCGCCGGATGTCAGCGTTGAAGCGCGATCCCCAGAACGCCCCGATGAGCGCCTCGATCCGTTCGGCGCTGCTGTCGCCGGCCACCTGTACCGATCCCAGGCAAACGATGCCGTCGTCGGAGGTGTTGGGCAGGCAGCTGTGCTCGAGCGGATCATCGAGGCTGCCCAGCGGGCTGGTGCGGAAGAAGTTCATGACGCTCTCGATGCGACCACCGACGCTCGGCACCACGAACACGACGTACGGGAAGCTGAGCCGGTGGGTCACCGGCTCGCTGCCGTACCGCCGTGAGGCGTGGTACACGATCTGGCGCCGCATCGGGAGCTGTTCGACCACGAACACCTCCCGTCCCTCGGGCGAGCGAACCCAGAAGCGGCAGCCGGCGGGCAGCACGCCGCTGCACGCCGACCGCTGCTCGGCCAGCCGGCTCAGGAGGTCGTCGAGCGCGACTTCGCGTTCGGTCACCTCGGTCACCAGCGTGGCCAGGTCGCCCTCGATGCGCAGGTACTTGCGCGAATGCATGGACATCACTTGAGCTCCTCTCTGCTGGATTCGGGAGCCGGCCCGGGCGCACCGCGTGGTGCCACCCGGACCGCTCCCGGTCCGTTGGCCGGATCTCAGGCGGCGAGGCCCTTGACGCCGGCCGGCTTGAGGAACTCGATCTCGTCGCCGGCGCGCACGATGTGGTCGTCAGCGACCGTTTGGCCGTTGACGCTGACCGTCGTCTCGCGCGGCAAGTTGAGCACCTGCTCCAGCATCTTCCAGATGCCGCGGATGCTCTTCCCTCCCAGATCGAGACTGAGCTCGTTGACGCCGTATACGACCTTGCAGGTCGTGTCCTCGTAGGTCTGCACGATGGATCTCCTTGGTGCTTCACAAAAAGCGAACACGAAGAAGGACCGGGCAGGCCACGAGGTGCGTTCGCACAGGTCACCTCGTTCGCCGATGCCGCACGCGATGCGGCCGAGCCCGGTCCGGAGCGCGTCCTTGAGGAACGATCAACCGGCGGGCGCTCACCGCCGAGGTCGATCGAGACAGCTGAGGGCATCCCTCCTTTCCTGGCGCGGAGACTTCCGCCGCCGAAGGTCAGAGCGAGCCCGCTGTCGCCGATCGCACCTGCGCTGAAGACATCCCGAATGTCCGAGACGGCCCGACGCACCCACCCTCATCGAGAGTGAGCGCAGTCGAGCCGAAGCGAGACATCCGAGGAGCGTTCCTCGCAGACATGCCGATCGGTCGACCGAGCCCGTCCCCGTCGGGGCGGAGGCGCCGTGGTGGTGCGTGCGGATCGCGCGTTCGAGGCGAAGCGCGAGTAGCAGCGTGTATGCAGTTGTTAAGGTGAGCTATCGCCTGCCGAGCCTGTAGTTAGGCCCCGACGCCGACACTGGGGGATTCGCGGCGGTGAGCCGCGGGAGCCCGTGGCGGGAGGCTCCGCCAGCCTCGATCTGAGGCGTGGTGGCGGCCGGTCAACCCGCTGCTTTGAGAGAGCCAGCCTTGAGATCGGCCGCCGTGATCGACGTTAGCCCTCGTCAGCACCAGAATCAAGACCTAGTGTGTGAGGAAGTGTGTAAGGAATGAGCCTTTCGACGGGGGAGCTCTCGTCAAGAAGTTTGGCGATTCCCTTCCGCACCTCGCTCGGCTCAGACGGCTGATACCTCCTCCACCGGCCCCGGTAGCGCTACGCGAAGATCTACAGCCCAGGGCGGGCTCACCCCCGCGGCCGACATCCGTGTCCGCCGGCCCGTCCAGCCTCTCTGTGACTGGCTTGCGCTCGTCGCTGGCTCCGGTTCGCTCAACCGTCTTGCCGAAGTCACTCGACTGGAGGAGCAGGGTGGCCGACGAGCAGACCCCATCCCAAATGGGGAGCTACCGTTAGACCGTCCGATTCGTGCTCACGGCGATCCTGCTCTGGTTTCATCAGAATGAGGTCTTTTCGGTTCGGACCCTGATCAATATCAGTGGGTCGTGGATAACGACCTTGACTGTACCTACCCAGGAGGCGTATGCCTTCTTCACACATTGGCCCCTGAGCCCGTAGGGCCTCATGGACCTCGACACAGGAGGGTGAGAGATGGGTGGCAGTCGCCTTAAGCGCATTTCCGCGATCCTGACGCTCGGACTGGTTGTCTCGAGCGTCGCAGCTCCGTCAGCGGAAGCGGTCAAAACCCCATCGCCAAAGTACGCATCGTACGAGGACGCCGTCCCTGCACCTCTCCCACCGGGCGCTGACGCGACGGCGATCGTCGTTGTCGACCAGTCGGGCCGAGTGATTCCAAGTAGAGCTACGCCTGACGTGGCCCCAGACGGTCTCTGGTGCACCCCAGGCAGCGGGAGGGACGACCCCCACTTGTCCAGCACAGGCTGGCAGGTATCTGGTCACGGATGGTGGACCAGGGGCACCTGCACCGGCCAGTGGGCGTACGTGTGGAACTGCCTGGATGAGTTCTATTCGGACTATACGTACCATCGGAAGGCTTGTTCGGCGACGCGGTTGCTCCTTCCCGGCGGAGGCAGCAGCTGGCGCACTGCGACGCAAAGAGACTGCGAGACTGGGGAGAGTACAGGATGGAGGAATGTGGTGGATGTCGACGTGGTCGACGAGTGGGACTCGTCCGAACAGCCATCTAACGCTGCAAACGTCTTATGCCGCGTCTACTCGTGAGTGTCGACCGCTGAAGGCGATCTACCAGCGTTGACAGCCCGGGATTCAATCCAGCCCGAGGTGGATCCGGGTTCACGCCAAACTGCTGGAACCATGTTCGCCGCCCTGTACGGCAAGCTGGTCCCGCACCCTTGGCGTGGCCCTGAGCCGGAAGGTGACGCCTATTCACTCTTCTACCAGCGTGCGCTGGCCATGGGCTGGCTCGCCGATCACCTCAGCGGCACGACGCCCGGAGGCAAGGACATCGGGGTTGGGGGGCTCTGGTCGATGAACGACGCTGGATGGGACCACCCGCTGGCGCCTGCAGAGGCACCACTGGTCGCCTGGTTCCAGGTCGAAGTGGAGGCCGTCGCCTACGATCGGTCGTTGCCGGTGCAGCCATTCCTCCAATGTGCCGGGGACGCGACGAGACGCGGTGGCGTACTCGACCTCGAGGCTGTGCAGCTCCTGCTCCCGGTTCAGGGTCTCCACGCCTCCACGCTTCCGCCCGAACCCTTCCTGCCGCCGATGCAGACGATGTATTGGTTCCGTGAAGCCAATCCCCGCTCACGGACCGGGGTAGAGATCAATGTCAACAGCGGCCAGGATCCCCGGGCCGTCGCCGTCGTCCGCCAGTTCACCGATCACCTCGACCGCCTGGATCAGAGCGTCTTCGTCCGCATGTCGTCCAGCATCGGCAGCCCACAAGCTGTCTTCAAGCCTCCATTCGACGACAGATTCTGGAATGGACCACCCCTGCATGGGTTGACGCTGCGAGGGGAACTGTCCGAGTGGACACTGGACGCGATTGGTTGGCTGGGCGAAGTGATCGCTGACGTCAGTGCCCGACTCGGCCTCCGTTCGCCGCTCCTGCTCACGGTTACACGCTTCGGTCAACGACGATGAAGAGCTCGTGGAGTCGGCGCCGACAGAGCACATAAGTGAGCCGATTTGTGCTCAGCGTCCACGCTCGGGAGCATCGTGTTTGTCCCCGACGGCTTACACGGGCACCAAGCGCCGCGATCACGACGGCGATGCACGACGGCGATGATTGCAAGGCCAGCAGCCAGTTGGCGCCGAGACATCACTCACCCTTCTGGGCTCCCCCCGCGGATAGCCGCACGGGAAGGTGAGTATGGCCCCGGGGGCCAATAGCTCAGGAGAACGATGGCCACCGACGTCATCGGTAGTCTCTACCGCCTGGCAGATGCGTGTCTGGAGCCCGATCCGGAGCGGTGCGGTCGGGGTCGCTGATGAAGATCTCGTGATGCCAGCCGAGGGCAGCCCGGTAGCGAAGCGAACCCAAGGGACCTCATTTCGGTAGCGCTTGGAAACGGGCTTGCGGAGAGCACGAAAGGGAGGGCAGCTTGCCGCTCCCCTTTTTGGGCGTCGCAGGCTACGAGATTGGCCGCGATGATCCGGACTGCCCGCCGCATGGCGATGCGGTCCTTTGGCATTGTTGGCCTAGGCGAGGGACTTGTTCACGCCCTCGAAGAGGGCTTCCCATCCGTCGACCTCGTCCGCAGTCATATCGGCCGCGGAATGACTACTCAGCCAGTGCAGGAAGGCCTTGGTCAACTTGTACTTGGAGAAAGCCTTCACTTCGGCCTGGAAGATGTCAACGATTGGTCGGCTCGGCTGAGCGGTTGCTATCTTGGCGATGTCCCAGCCCAGCTCACTCTTCGCAACTGCGACGAGAGTGTCGCGCAAGAGATCTTCAGTTTCTGGCTTGGAGACGACTCCCTTGTAGTAGTCCTTGGTTCTGTGGATTCGCCTATTCGGCAGCAGCCGAACAAAGTCGTCCTGGGTCGCGGCCTGGTCGCCCGCCTGGTCGGAATCAAGTAGCGCAGCGACCTTCAGTGCTTGCGACTGAAGGATCGTGCCGTAATAGACGACCTTCCCAGCGTCCCCGGCTGGAACCACCGCGATCTTCGCATCGAGGCCTGTCTTTCCGACTGCCTGCAGCGCCTCAGAGGCTCCCTCCAGGAACCAGAGATCGGTAAGGCCTTCGCAGATGAGGTTCTTCTCCTGGGCGAATAGGTTCTGCGCGAGGTTGTAGCCGAGCGCTTCCTGCAGCGGGAAAAGGGAACGTGGATCGTCCGCCAAGATCCCGACATGTACTTTGGTGCCCATCTCACGGTCGCGCATTTCCACGACGCGAACCTTGTCCAGCTCTTCTGGTCCGACCATGAAGGGCGAGTGCGTTGTGTAAAGGGTCTGGTTGTCTTCGGCCAGCCGAGAAACCGTCTTCCGAAACTCCTGCTGCTTCAGGGCATGAAGACTAAGTCCAGGCTCGTCTAGCAGAAGAATGGCATTCGCGAGCTTATCCATGACTTCTGCTCGGAAAATCACGTAGAAACTGACGAGCCAAACAAACCCGTGGCTGCGCTGATCTAGCTCGACTTCGCGCACATCGACGCCTAGCCGCGCGAGCAGAATCGCGGGGATTGGATAGCGTCCCGTCCCTCGGGGTATTCGCTCAGGTGCATCAGACCTCTCTACGGATGCCGCGGCAAGAGCGAAGTAGCCGACGACGCGCCGGCTCCTCCGAAAGCACACCACATAGACGACGGCTGTCTCTGCAGCTTGAGCCCGCAGGGCATATCTACGCAGCCACTCTGTCTGTGCATCCGAACCGCAGTCGAACTGCCCCGTATCGTGGTCCGGCCCGTGTCGTTCGACGGGACCGTATCCCGTCACTCCTAGTCGAGGACGCTAGGAGTAGCGAGCAAGTGTCGAAGCCGCGGCATGTCTCGCGGTGGTTGATCCAAGGCAGCAAGGAAGGCGCCCAACTGTGTTCGCCGATTACATCGGCGGCTCATCGAGCGGCATCGGTGTCGCACCCGGCGGCAAGTCGATTTCCCTGCTTCTTGACACGTCAGCACATAGTGGTCACACAAGGGAATACCAGAGGGAGAACGAAGGTGGCAGGTCCGCCCAATCCCGCGCCCGACCCAGCCCCTGCGCCTGACCCGGCGCCCAACCCGGCGCCAGCGCCCGCACCATCCATCGTCTTTTCGATACTTCTTCTGCTGGCGTTTCTCTTCGCCGCCTGGGGAACGGCGGTGACGCTACCGCACTTCATAGCGACCTGCCTCACGGGTGGCGGAGCCGGCGATGCTTCGGCCTCAACAAGCCCGTCTTCGGTGCCGTCGGCAAGTCCGAGTAGTGGAGCAGCGGCGCTACTAACACAAGTGTATGCATGTCCGGCGATTGGAAGCTCGCGCCTACGAGCATCGCCGTGAACGGAGCGCCCGGAGTCCTCGTCGTGGTTCTGCTGCCATGGGCGGTCGTCTTTGGAATCTTCTACCTGGTCTTCAAAGACAAGGTGAGAATCCTCGCGGACGGCTCGGAGGAGACGCACCCTGTGAGTGCGATTCGAGGTCCCGGGCTGGTGATTTCCGCGATCGGCCTGGTACTCGGGCTCGCATTTACGATCGCGACCCTTCTCTGACGGATATCCGGACCCTCGGCTCGTGACTGATTTCGGACCTCGCGTCGAAATCCTCGACGGCTACGTGGCAAGTTCCCACCCCCCACTGTACGACCCGGTGTCGCACGCCTACTTCGACCTCGTTCCGGAGAGCGAGCCAGACCCGACCGTTGTCGTACTCCCCAATCCGGATAGCAGAGGCCGGGGCCAGCGGATCGCCATCATCGACACCGGCCTGATGGCCGGACATCCTCTCGTTGGTCAACGGGTTGTGCGCTACGTGGACTTCACGAGCGAGGGGCCGTACGACAACCACGGACATGGGACGGCCGTAGCTCTTGTTTTGATCAAGACCGCGCCCGAAGCGGATCTGATCAGCGTGAAGTGCATCGACTCATCGGGCGAGGGCTCCCCGCAGGCTCTCATTCAGGCACTCGATTGGGTTCGTAGCGAAGAGCCGGAATCGACCCTCGTCAACATCTCAGCCGGCATCAACCGCAAACGCTGGCTTCTATTTCCCTGCGATGGTACGTGTGACGTTTGCCAGGCGACTCAGAGGCTATGCGAGCGAGGTAATGAAGTGATCGTGGCGGCCGGCAACCTACCAGAGGAGACCCTCTGCCCTGCCAAGCTCGGCAGCAAGTGGCTCATTTCAATAGGCGGCTGGGATGCACGACGCCGATACGGCAAGGGAACCATCAACCTCGACATCCCGCGGTATCGAGCTGTACCAATCGTCCCCAGAGTAGAGCCGGCACATCCTTGAGCGGGGACCGAGGCGAGCGTCACCTTGGGGCCCGCGGTGCCCGAGTTGAACGAGGCGGCGACCCGATCCAAAAGTTGAGCAGGCATTCCCACAAGGCGGTGGGACTGCCGCAGCAGCACCGCCGCACCTAAATAGGTGCTGCGGCAGTGCGGCGGTCCTGCTAGTTGGCAGCCATGCTCACCGCCGCACGACTGCTGCACCGTGCTCATTCGGCGGTTTGCGGCAGTGCAGCGGTCAGACGTCGCCCAGCGACTCGGTACGCCACATTCGGTGGTGTCGAAGATCGAAAGCGGTGAGCGAACTGCTGACGCGATTGATATTCACTAGATGTGCGCGGCACCGGGGATCAGCATGACGAAATTCGTCGAGCGGTTGGAGAGGCAACTCGCCTAGCTGATCGTTCAGTCGTCTTCGTGACCGGCCGCGGCGAGGAAGGCGACCGACCCGACCTTGATTCGCACGCTCCGAGCCTAGCACCCGAGACCCAGGTCGAGGTGCTCGGCCACAATGACGCCATGCGCACGCGGCAGGCAGTCGGTCGTCCGACCAAGTTCACCCCCCTTGTCGCCGAGCGACTCGAGTGGCTGGCCTCGCAGGGCATCGAACGTAACGCTGCCGCGAGGATGGTGGGGATCGGGCGGACGACGCTGTATCGCTGGCTCAATGACCCCCGGCCGGCCTTTCGCTCATGGCGGGCACACATGCGGCAGGCCGAGGCAAGTGCGGAGGTCGCGGTCACAGCCAACATCGTCCGACGATCGAAAACCGACTGGAGAGCGGGATACGCATGGCTGAAGGCGAGGTACCCAGAACGATGGGATCCGCGATTTGTGGGACACAAATCGCGAAACTGAGCACGTGCGTGCATCCACCCATGCTGCGGAGCACGTCGAACCCGCCCTGGGCAGGTTGGAACTATCGCGAAAGTCGGGACGAGGCGATCAGCCGCTGCAACAAGAGCATCGACCATCCAGCAGCAAGCACGATCTCGATGCCTCCAATTAGGCGAGTCAAAGGTGGTTGTGAGGCATCAGCTACCAAACTGATGATCAACAGATGGCCTAGGGCTGCGACTAGGAGGACGACCGGCAGATCGAGCCATAGGAACCTGCGCGATCGAGGCTTGGGAGGTGGACGCATCCATCGTGTTATCGCGAGTCGGTGTGGGGTGTAGGACGCTAGGAGCTCCGCAGTTAGGGCAACGTACCCGACGATAACCGCGAGGGACACCCACACCGCCATCAAAGGAGCCATTGGCGATTCAAAGCGCTCACTTACCGGCGTTGTTGGCATTGGCGTTGGAGATCCGCTGCTCAAAATACGTCGCAAGTGCTTGCGCAATGCTTACCGACATGCCGAAGAGTGCACTCTTTAGTGCCGACGGAATTGGCACCGCCGCAGAGACCGCCCCACCGGCACACCCGATCCGAGTTTCATTCCTATCGCCCTGGCGACCGCCAAGCTCCTGCGACGCATAACTAGCGAGACAGCCAGCCGCCGCGCCCGCGAGCAGGCGCACGCTGAGGAGCCTTGCAGCCGATATTGGCCCAGAAACGACTCCAGCGGCACCGCCGATCACTGCATCGGCCGGATTGATCCCTCGCGACAGATCATCGGTGACCGGCCGATGGTGTACCAGATTGTCGATGCCATTCTGCGCGGTGTTCGCAGCGAGGTAGCCGAGTACGCCAACGGCTGCCGAGATACATTCTGGCAGGAGGAATATCAGCGGGCCGAAGCAACGTCCGCTGGGATCCGCGAAGAGGATCGGGTTGTTACCCGCGTAGGAGTAGTTGCTAGAGTACGGATCGGCCGCGCGCCCCGCCACCGGATCCGTCGTTAGGAAGCGGCCAATACTCGGATCGTATTGCCGCGCACGCAAGTGGTAGAGGCCGGTCACCGCATCAAGCTGTTCGCCAGCAAAGTTGAATGGCTGCCCAGTCGGCGCCCCGGCGCCTGACCCTGCCTGACGAACCAGTCCAAACGGGTAGTGCTCGCCCCATGTAAGCGAGCTCCCGCTGCTACTCGTGATGTCGGTTACCGAGCCGAGCGCATCGGCGTGGTAGTAATAAGCGGTGGAGCCGGCGGTCTGGCGGAGGAGGTCGAGCCCGTAGCTGTACGAGCGCAGGAGTGCGTCGCTGCCATCGCGCTCAATCGCCAGCTGGGGCAGACCGAAGGTGCGATCCCAGAGGAACTTGGTTGTCTGGCTGGCTCCTCCACCGGTTGATCCTGACAGCCGTGTCCCGTCGCCGGCGTACGCATAAGTCTCCGTGACGGCGCCGACCGTGGCGGTCTTGAGCAGATCGGCCAGGTCGTAGGTGTAGGTCGTTGCGCCAGCTGAAGTCTGGTTGCCGTTGGCGTCGAATGCATAGCTGATCGCGCTCTGTCCGGGCGGCGTGACACTGGTGAGTCGGTCGGCGACGTCGTAGAGATACGTGGTGCTACCGGCGTTGCTGCCCTCTGTTAATCGGTTGCCCACGGGGTCGTAGGTGTAGGTCCGGTAGGTCTCGCCCGGGGGCGGGTTCACCGTCGCCGCCGGTCGGCTGAGCAATCCGCCAATGCAGGCAAGGCATGGCAACGGGCTGGCCGGCACGCCACCCGGGCAACTCGTGGACGACCAGCACGCCTCACTCAGCCGGTCGACAGCGTCGTAGCGATAGGTGACCGTCCCCTCGCGAGTGGTCATCGCAGTCCGGTTGCCGACCGGGTCGAGGCCGTAGCTGAAGCGCGACAGCGTATCGCTCACAGTGCTGTGGGCCACCTCCAGCAGCCGCCCGGCGCGGTCGTACGTGTAGCGCGCGGTCAACCCGTCGGGGGTAGCTGCGGTGAGCAAGTTGGCAGCCGGATCATAGGTGTAGGCCGCCCCGTTGGCGGTCATCAGGCGTCCGTCGTCGTCATAAACCCACGTTTGAGCGCTCTGCCCGGGATAGGTGCGGCTGATGACGTTGCCGGCCAGGTCATAGCCGTCGCTGAAGGTGTCGCTGCCGCGGGTGACGGCGGTCGGTCGGTTGAGGGCATCGAAGGTATAGCTCTCGGTACCGGCCCCGTCGGTCATGGCGGTGCGGTTCGAGTTCGCGTCGTAAGCAAACGTAACCGTCGGGGTGGAGGTGGTGGCGTACGTAATCGAGGTGGGGCGGTTGAGGGCGTCGTAAGCATAGGTGGTGGTCTTGAGATTCGCGTCCCGGCGGGTGGCCAGGTTGCCGGCGGGGTCGTAGGTCAGCAGCCACACATGGCTGGCCGGGTCGGTGTTGCTGGTCAGCCGGTTGGCGAGGTCGTAGCCGTTCGTGGTGGTGTGCTGGTTAGCGTCGAGGCGAGTCTTCAGGTTGGCGACGTTGTCGTAGGTATAGGCGGTGGTCTTGCCCGCCGCATCGGTAACTGAGCTGAGATGGTTGGCCGCATCGTAGGCGTAGGTGATCGGATGGTTGTTGGCGTCGGTGACGGTCAGCAGGTTGCCGGCGTCGTCGTAGGTCCGGGTCGTAACGTCGCGTAGTGGGTCGGTGACAGTCAACGGGTGGTCGGCCAGGTTGTAGGTGAAACTGGTGGTGTACTGTGCCGGATCGCCGCCGACCACATTGCCGCGCGGCTCGACCATCGTCAGAAGGCGCCCGGCCGCGTCGTAACTCATGGTCGTCTTGTTGCCGAGCGGGGTGGTGATCAGATTGAGATTGGCCTGGCTGTCGTAGGCGTAGGTGGTGGTCTTGCCGCGGGGGTCGGTGGTGGTGACCAGGAGGCCCGTGCCGGCAGGGTCGCGGCCGTACTGGGTGATGGCGCCGAGTGGCGCGCCGACTGTGATCAGGTTGCCGGCCGCGTCGTAGGTGTACGTGGTCTGGTTGGTGCGCCCATCGGTGTAAGTCGCTACGTCGTTGAGGGCGGTGTAGGTCCAGGTCTCGACGTAGGAGAGCGGGGAGGGGGCGGTTCGCGTCAACAGGTTCCCGGCTGTGTCGTAGGTGAGCTGGGTCGTGAGGTTGCGGGGGTTGGTGATGGTCGTCACACTCGCATTGGAGTCATACCCGTAGCGGGTGGTGTTGCCCAGTGGATCGACGCTACGCATCAACACGTTCCGCGAGTAGGCGTCGACCCACTTGCCGCCATTGGCGTCGGTGAAGGTGCTGGTCTGGGTCGTGGCGTCCCAAGCGAAGGTGGCGCGCTTGCCTCGGGCGTCGGTCTGCGCCGAGACCCGCCCGTTCGCTCCGTACTCGTTAGTAACGACGGTGTGCAGGTTGGGATCGACGATGGTCGCCAGCCGGCCTCCGGCGTCGTAGGTGTAGGTCCACACCTTGCTACGCACGTCGGTCACGCTATTTAGACGCCCATTGGCGTCGTAGCCATACGTCACGCTGCGAGACGGAGGACCAGCCAGTCCCGTCAAGCGGCCATTGGCGTCGTAGGTCAGGGTCACGGCGCGACCCACTGTGTCGGTGACTTGGCTCAGCCGCCCGCTGCTATAGCCCATCGTCAACTGGTTGGCGTTTCGATCGAGGATTGCCGTCAACAAACCAGCCGCATCAAACCGATCGCGGACCTGGTCGCGCCCTGTCAGTTCGTAGCCCCCCGCGATGGGCGCCAAGCGGCTCAGCGCACCCGGCGGAGCGGTGAAGCCTCCCTGGCCGTTCGGCGTGAACAACAGCTGAGCTCCGTCCTCGGCGTACAAGCGGACGCTGCTATCGGGGTTGATGACCAGGCGCGCCTCGTACGCGTGGCGCCAGCCAGGCCCAAGGACGCCGCTTCCCGTGTCCAGTGAGTTATAGGTCCGCCGGAAGGCGAAGCCCAGCCCGCGACCCGGCAGGGCAACGTCAGTGACTTCTGACAGGTAGTTGCCGAGGGCAGTGTTGACCGGTTCCGCTTCGTAGCGAGTGGTGCAACTGACGAGCCCCGTCGTGCAAAGCCCGTATAGCTGCGAATCGGGCAGAGGTGGGATGTAGCCCTCGTCGATGACCTCATGTGAGACCTGCCAAATGTAGATCTGCATCGAGTATTCGACGGCAATGGCTCCGGCTGGCGCGACGGCGTAGGCGGTTCGCATCGCCGGGACGGTGTATGGGCTGCTAGAGGTCCAGGTGGCGATGATGCCGAGGTCAACCATGCCCGCTCCACGCCAGCGCAGCGTCATGGTGCGAGGGTTCAGGTCGGAGGAGAATTTCGAATTGAAGGTGTACGTATTGCCGGCGATGAAGTTCCATCGCCAGCGCTGTACCTTCGGCCCCCCCGTGTTTTCGGAGCGACATTGCCCGCCGTTTCCGGAGCCCCAGGAATCGCCCCACGTGTTGCTCGAGGTACCACCGATCACATTCGGGAATGAGGTCCACGCATTCGCACGCATCGACCCGACTCCCCCGCACGCGGGCACGAGGGTCGGGAACGACACATATCCGGTCTGGGTGGGCGAGGCTAGAGGCGGGCTAGTGCGTGCTACTCCAGGTGCGCGCACAACAGGCAACGCAGTGACTAGAGTGGGGCTTACTGCCTGCAGGACCAAAGTCAGGCAGGTTAGAGCCGCGAACCCACGAAACCGCAACTGTCGCATAATGCCCCCACCCAACAGTCGCCGAGGTTTCGACGGGGCTTTGGACCAGCCTCCGTCGCCCGGTGTCATAAGGACGCTATCACCCCGGTGGACCTCCTGGTGGCCGGATTTGCGCAGCCACGAACGAATCCCACTTCCTGGGGTGCGGAATCCCTTCCCCTCGTTTGACCTTGGCGCAATAACCCACCGGAAACCCAGTCGCTCTAGCGATCGCTTGTGCCGACAGGCTGGCTAGTTTCGGGGTGACCTCTCTCGCAAACCACTCGCGATCGACCGGCTCTGGATGTTCGCGATCCCATGCCAACTCCTGCAACCGTTGAGCTTTTCGCTTCTCGCTCCGCTTTCGGTTTGCCTCCGGCGTGAGACCAGGATGATCCGGGCGACCCGCTAACCGACGCATCCGTTCCGAGCTGGTGGCCGCGAACTGCTTGTGGATCTGTCCCAGTACACGGTCGGCGCACTCCGAATTGCACGTGCTTCTGCCCATTGGAGTCGGATCGCCGCACCAGGAGCAAACCTTCCGATCGCGAGCGACGCGGTCCTTGGAGATGCGGTGCCGGACGGCCGACCTTCCGCTCGCCGCCGCCCACTGATCGGCGTCGGCACGGGACCTTGACTCGGCCGCAATAGCGCCGCCGCGAAGTCCTCGGCCACCTTGCCGACCAGCTCGCCCCAGTGCCGGCTCGTCAGCGCGAGCTCGTGGGTCATTGGCGCGGTCACCCGGCAAGCGCCGAGCGAAGTCTCGAAGAAGTCCCGCGCCGCGAATGACCTGGTGGACATGAGTTCGAATGCGTACGCGTCGACCAGCGGTCGCACCGGTTCCATCAGGTCGGCTGCCAGCGAGTCCCGGTGCGCCTGGTCGGCGTGCATGACTCCCAACCCAGGATCCAGCCCGACGATCCGCGCAGCCAGCGTCGCCTCGCCTTCAAGCAGCGCGTACAGGTAGTTGAGCACCGCGTTCGCCGGATTCGCCGCCAAGCGGGGGCCATTGGCCAATGGGGATGACCGGCCGCCGAAAGTGCGCCAAGACTCGGCACCCGGTCGGCGTCTCGACGGGCGAACCGGACGGACAGCGGGGCGAGCGCTTGCCAGTACGCACCAGCAGCCCAGGCTTCGCATCCGCGCAAGTCGTCGATCGTTCGTGGTTCGCCGATCGCTTTCCGGTACGCTGCGATGATGGCCACGGCCACGTCTACTGGGGTGGCCGGCGCAAAGTGCTGCAAGGTCGCCGTTTGGCCACATAGTTTGGCGTCCACCAGCCAGCGGGACAGGGTGAGAGCTTGATCGGTCTGTGTGGCGATCGCCTGCGCCCGCCGCAGGGATGGGCGGTCGGTGCTAGGCGGCCCGAAGGTGGCCAGCACCCGGCCGTCGGCGTCGATCTGCAGGTAGGCGGCCCTGATGTCGGCCAGCCAACGCAGGGCCTCGAGGCTGACGTAGCCCGTGTGGCCCAGGACGACTAGGCGCTTCAGGCCACTGGTGGCTCGCTGGAACAGTCGGTTGCGCCTGTTGGCACCAATCCCGTCGTTAATCCGAAGCCGGCCGCGGAACACGCTGATACGAACCCCATACCCGCTGGCGACAACGACACCGCTCCGGGCGGTGGCCTCCTCGGCCCAGGAATCGGAGGACGCGGTAGGCTGAGCTTGCATGCGGACTTCCCTCCGTGTGCCACGCCCCCGGGCTGTTTCCGCAGCCGCGGGGGCCATGCTTAAGCCGGATCGATCTCGATCCGAACGTCGACGCTGATCCGCCCACCTCCTTCAATCCCAGGCGGCAGAACGAATGGGGATGCTTCGTACACCGCGGAGGAAGACAACCGGACGCGGCCGGATATCCAGAGCTCCGGGTCGAGGGCGAGTGGTGCACCGGGGGCTAACGGCCCGATCAGGTAGAGCCCAAGGATCAGGCTCAGATTTCCGCATGCCTGCGTTACCGACTCGTCGAATGACGGCCGGTGGTCCAGCGACCCGAACCGAGGATCCAGCGATAGCGCAGGCTGTTCCTGCCCGTATTGGGCCTGCGTCCCCAGGAGGACCGCCCGAGCCCAGTTGAAGATCTGGTCCGGGATTTCGGGGAGGCGACCAAGCGCGGTGACCTGGGCAAGTAACGTTGCTGCGACACGCGGGGCATCCGTGAACTGCGACGGATCTTTGCCACCAACGATCGGTTCGAGTGCCGTGACCAGGTCGGTAACGTCGCCCCTACGTGTGCGGGCCAGGTCGGCCACGAGGTCGACCGCGACGTCGCGCTGCGGACGGGTCGAAGTCGGACCCGCGATGGAGTCGACGACGCGCCGCGCCATCGCGTTCCAGTCGTGCCGAGCTCTCGGACGACCAAAATCGGCCCAGGTCTCCATGACGCGCCGCACCTGGCGCAGAGGGACGAACTCCTCGCCCCAATACGTCCACACCCCAACCGGCAGGTTCGCCAACACGCGCACTCGAGAGACCGTGGCTCGTTTGTCGAGTAGCGCGAGGAACAACTCGAGCTGATTGGGTGGCCACAGGAAGGTCGCCCCGCGACCCTTGCCCCTGCCGCGGCGGGTCCCCTGGTCAAGGAGTCCGAGGCCGACCCATTTCTCCACGATGCCCTGGCTCGGGCTGAAGCCGCGCTCACGAGCGACACCCAGCAACTCGCGTTGGGTGTACCAGCCGCCGCGTCTTACAACTCCTACGGTATCCGCCTTCCAGCGGTGGTCGGATTGTTCCATGTTGATCTCGGTGCGATGCGCTGGTGCCAATACAAGCAAACCACAGCGCTAGGTCAGAAGGAAGATTGCAAATGGACAACATCAATCGCCGAAGCCGTGCATCTAGCGTGGTTGACGAAGTCTTGGAGGTGCCCATTCTGGTGGCTGTCGCCAGTTGCAGGACCAGGATGCTGTCGGGCAGCGGCGCGGGTCCCAGCAGGCCGGCGGCCATCGACTCGGTCAGCCAGGCCTGCAGCGGGTAGCGGTCGGGTCCGCACGGACGCGCCAGGGCGCAGACGGCTTCGACCGTGTCGAGCCGGTGTTGCAGCTCGTTGATGCCGGCCACGCGGCGGTCGTGGTAGCCGAGCCGACGGCGGGCGGGCGCGGCGAGTCGGTACGCGTTCGGGCTACGGCCGCTGGCGGGTGGCGCGAGCGCCGTGCGTTCGAGATAGCCCGCTTGCCACAGCCCGCGGGTGCGCTGCTGGATCTTGCGCAGGTGGGCGCGGGTCAGTTCGCTGAGCTGCCCGCAGGTGGCGGCCTTGCTGCGATTGAGGATGCGCAGCAGGGCCCGATCGCGGGTGGTCAGGCTGCGTGGGCCGGGCGCTGACGGGCGCGGGTAGGTGCGGAAGCGGGTGCTCATGGAGCACCTCCCGGCTGGCGACCAAGCGGATCACGCCCGCAGCCCGTTCGGATAATCGTTCGCTGCGGCGAACGCCGAAACGAACGCCGAAACGAACGGTTTGGCGAACGGCTGCGGGGCGCGCTCATTGGCCGTCCTGGCGGTCCTGCGCGCGAGCCTGCTGCGACGCCTTGGCCGGCAGTTGCTGGTCCGCCTTGGCTTGGAGTGGCGCGCTGCGGCCCGAGATTTCGGCGCGCACCGCATCCAGTGGCCGGGCATCGCGTCGGTCGCTGTCGGCGATCAGCGCTGCGGCCTGCTGCGGGTCACCCGCTGGTGGCAGGCAGACCCGGCCGCCGTACACGGCCGGACGGCCGGCGGGGCCAGGCATGCGCAGCACCAGCTCGTGGCGCGGCAGGGCCAGCAGATCCTCCTCGCGCAGCGGCGCGAACAGCCGCGCCAGGCCGTGGACATCGTCGGCGACGATCCAAGAGGGGATGAGCTTAGAGTCGGGGTCAATCGCAATCCATGTCCAGACGTCGCCGTAGCCCTGTTCGCCCTGATGCTTCGCGGGGACGTTCTTGGCCTTGGCGTGGCAGAAGGCCCACACCTCATCGCACTCGATCCGCGTACTGCTGAGGTTGCGAAAGGCGCGATCCTGATATTCGGTGGCCGCGTCGCCAAGGTCTACCAGCAACTTCATGATCGTGTTCTGCGCAAAGCCGGTCACGCGGTTGATCGAGCGGATCGAGTTGCCTTCGACCAGCAGCCGAATGATCTGTGCGCGTTCCGCCGTGCTCAACTTGTTCATACTGCGATGATGCTTGAGGAGTGTGACAACAGTGTGTCGTGATGACACCCAGTGTCCACAAGTGATTATGGATGTACCATTGTGTGGTACTTGTCAGCACGTTTGTTAGCGTGTAGATTCAGAGGAACTGAGTGGGCCTGCCGGGGCTCGAACCCGGATGGTCGTAAGACCAGGGAGGTGGTAACTCCCCGCGTCAACCAATTGCGCCACAGGCCCATGAAGTGCGAAGGAACGGGATGGCTCTGGAATTGCGCCGAGACCATCCCGTTCTTGTTACCCGCTCATGAGCCCCCCTCCGTGAGTGCCCATCGGCCGCGGCCGATCTTTACGAATCGGTCAGGCTTGGTACGCATCTGCTTCAGCAGATAGCCGTAGCTGTTGTGGTCGGGCCTCAATCCCCCGCGATTGATGAGCAGTTCCCTCATCTTGCTCGAATCCGCTTCGCCGCCCAGGAAGCGCAGGACTCGCTCGGCGGCCTCAGCGACGGGTACGCCCTCCAGACGATCTAGGGTGCCGCTTGTCCCGTTGCCGGAGGGACGAGCGGTAACCTGTTGGTCAGGGCGGACCTGCGGCTCCTGGCGCGGGCGAGCAGTCGGGACGACCGTTTCAGAGAAGCGCCGGTAGACCCGCACGGCGATCTCCAGCTCGCTCAGCTCCCGCTCGATCTGGGCGATCTGATCATCAATCTGGGATCGCTCGGCAGTCAGCCGGGTGTGCTTGCGCTGAAGGTCCTCGGTCTGCCCTTCGACTAGGCGGGAGATTGCGTCGGGCCACAAATTTGTCATGCGGTGGATAGTACCACACCACAAAGAGACCGCAGCGGTTGTGGTAGTGGCCTACCTAGGGCCTGTTTAGGCCCCATCGTTTCGCCGCCGCGTTGCGAGCGATCTCGCTCCTGCGCTCGGGCGTCAGCTTCGCGGCCCGCGCCTTCCCGCCGATCAGCCCACCACGCCGTCCTAGCTCGACTGCTGCCGGGTCCTTGACGGGCGGGGGTAACAGTGCCACCGGCACTGCGGGTCTCGTATAGCCGCGAGACGGGGGAGTGGCCCTTCGTCCCTCGCCA
Organism: Chloroflexota bacterium; assembly: GCA_013816405.1. GTDB lineage: Bacteria > Chloroflexota > Limnocylindria > QHBO01 > QHBO01 > CF-167. The sequence goes on from JACDEL010000024.1 coordinate 24,103, forward strand.
CAAGTCGGTTGGCGACGAGTCTCCATTCGCAAGAGCCTTCAATGGAGAGATCGTCGACGAGACGGCGCGTCTCAGCGAACCGTTCGTTGCTCCCGTCGACCAGGTTCGCGTCTCGGCGCGCCGATACGGATCCCGAGTCTTGGCACTCATTCGTGCGGCATGACGCCGCCACAATTTGGGAGGTCTGAATGCCCGATGCGGTAGCGCAGATTCGGCGTTTCCGCAAGGAACGCAATTTGAACTTGAGTGAGTTGGCGGCGGAAGCGAGTGTAGCCAAGAGCTATCTATCGGCGCTCGAAAGCGACGAGGGCGACACCCAGCGCCGGCCATCGGCAGAAACGCTCTATCGCTTGGCAAACGCTCTGGGCGTAGCAGTCTCCGACCTTCTGGGCCGGTCAGTCGAGCAGACAGATGTGAGCCAGATTCCGCAGAGTCTCAGAGACTTCGCCGCCGCTTCGGGGATTCCACGTGCGGACGTCGACATGTTGGTGAGCATCAAGTTCAGAGGCGACCAGCCAGAGAGCATGGAGCGATGGGAATACATCTATCGCGCCATCAAACTCAGCAAGCCAATGGATAAGTCGCAACAGTAGGAAGATCTCTTCTCGAACTGGGCCGTCTAACACCGACTGATTTTTGATCAGATGGCTGACGCCCAGGCCGGGAACTGGCATCCCGGTACAATCCCCAATACGAGTCGCCTGAGCGTGGGCACCTGATTCTTTCGGTTTCTGCGTAGGGCACCTGACTCGCTTCCGGGGTGGGCACCTGACTCCCCGGAAAACCGAACAGGCGAGGACGCGGCGCGGGCCGGGTCTGAGCACGAAACGTGGCTGAGGACGGCCGCTGCAGGCCTCCAGGCGGCGCCTGACTCTGGATCAGGAGATCGAAGGTTCGAATCCTTCCTCGCCAGCCAAACCACAACATCTAGGGCACAGCGAACGCTCCCGGCCGTCCGTCGCCGCCGACGATCCACTCTTCTGCGGGCGCTGGGGCCGGCCCTGGCAGCACGCCGGATCGAGCTCGCGATCGCCGCCTCGGTCGTCGGGCCGCGGTCGGGACACGCTGCAGCCCGCACACGTTCCGTCATACGTTCGCGCGAGGCTACCTAGTCAATGGCGGCGGCGTGTTCAGCCTCCAGCAGATTGTGGGCCACGCGACGCTCGACATGGTCCGCCGCTACGTCAGCCTGTCGGAGGCCGATCTCGTGGCACGCCATCGGACGGCGTCGCCGGCTGATCGACTGGTTGGGGCGAGGGGGTAGGCCTAGGTCGCTGGCAAGGCTCCGGTGTCAGCCAGGGTTCTAAGGTGCAGCGCGCGGCGCCGATCAGGTCGCGGCACTGTCTATGACCAGGGACGCGTACTCGGACTCAAAGAGCTTCTGCCGATCGCCAACCGCGAGACGCTGGAGGCAGTAGAGCTGCCAGTAATTGCGCCAAGTCTCACTGTCCAGCTCCAGGTGCTCGACAACAAGACCAATCTTGGGGTCCTGTGCGTCCTGCCAGGAGATCATCTGACCATGTGACTGCCAGCGTTGTGTGTCCAACAGTTGGCTGGCGGCCTGAGACCAATTTCCCTCGTTCCGAAACATTCCGCGTCTCAGTTGGTTCTCGGCAAAGGCTAAGGCTCGGGCACGAACGGCCTCGAAGAGTTTCACGGTCGCAGGGTCAAGCTTGCCCAGCATGATGCGCGCCGTGACGTCGTCGGGGTTCTTCGCGAGGGTCTCGCTGTGCGCCTTGTACGCGTCCAGATAGCTTTGAACTGAGTGCCGGATCCGGTTCCCGTTCCCGTCCGCCAGGATGATTTGCGGATCTATCGGACCAAGCTCCGATGTCTCGCTCATTACGATGAGATCGGCACCAAGTGCCATGAGCGTACCGGCACTCTTGGCGTAGTCCGGAACCACGACTCGCAACACCGCATTGGCGACCTTCGTTCGGACCATCGTGATCAGCTTCTCTGCCGCATCTATGTCGCCACCCCCGGTGTGGAGGAGGAGGTCGAGGTCCTGACCGGCGCGAATGTTGTGGAGGAGGTCAACGAGTCCGATCGTGTCGTCACGGTCAACCGGTGCTTGGTTTCCGGCGACATAGCAGATCAGCTGGCGGCCGGTGTTCTCCTGAATCAGCTTGATCGTGGCCTGGCGTTGGTATCGGAGTGCGTTGTGTGCCTGGTAGAGCGGCGTCTTGGTCGGCGGTAAGACAGCCTGCTCAAGGACCTCCTGAGGTGCGTCGGCCGGGACCTCACGTTTCGCCGGTGGCGATCCGCCCTCAGCCCTCATGACTCGTCGACCGGTCCGTCGTCCCGCACCCATGTCACGACCCCTCGCCGAAGGACGAAGTGGCAGCGACGCACGGCGACTCGGTCGTCAACACTTGGCCACACCGTGAGCGGGTTTGACTGGTGGACCGTCCATCGAGGGTAGCGGAACGCATCAAGGTTCAGCATGATGCGGTGTCCGATCCCGCACGGACAGTCGAACGCGAGCCAGGTCGCAATACCCCTCGGCGCGACCAATACAGCGCCTCTCGGGGGAAGGCGAACAGGAATCTCATCGCCCGCACCAACCCGGCCGACGATCCGCCATTTGCGCCACGGAAAGGGCAGCCAATGCCACCACCGCCTTACGCGGCCCACGTCTGATCAAGGAATGGGGTGGTCATCCCGCGTCCCAGCTTTCCAGACGACGGATGGCAGTAGTGGTGTTCTCGAGGTTCCTGGTGGTTCGTCGAGACCTCGCGGTCGTGGATTCGAACGAGCACTTCGCTGGGAGCCGGGTTGGGACCATATCCAATGAGACGCTCCAGTAACTCCCCGACTGCATAGGCGGCCACGAGCGTCGTATAAGCGACGACCGCGGGCTCAACTCCGGGAAGTGCCGGCGCGTAACCCTCGTCGACGCGCCGAATGCGTTCCTCGGAAGCGAGCATCTCGCTGCCTGCGCGTGCAAGGTCGATGCGGTTTCGGCAGACGAGGCAAGCCGATCCAGGGGTAAGAACGGTGATTCGGCCAAAGATTCCTTCTAGCCGACCGTCGACGTCAGTGAGCAGGACCCCGCAGTCAATGACCGGCAGCAGCATGTAGGTCGACAGGCGTGAGAGGACGAGCCGACCGGCGTTGTCGTCGGTGCACCCGAACACGATGTCGACACCTGTCAGGCGTCGGGCGACGTCTTCCACGTTGACCGTCGACGCAATGTCGTCAATGTCGGCATCAGGTGCGATTCGCCGAAGATGCCCTGCCAGGGCTTCGACTTTAAGGTTTCCAACATCCTCAGCCCGTGATCCGTAAACGCGCGTCAGATTACTGATCGAGAGTCGATCTGGGTCGATCAGGAGAAGATTCCGCACGCCAAGGCGAACGAGTTGCTCCCCGACCGAGGATCCTATTCCACCGCATCCCACAATGCCGACTCGCAGGTCGCCAAGCGCGCGCTGGACGCCGCCGCCAAATGCACGAATGTTCCGGTCGAACAATGGCTCGAGCTTGGCATTGGGGGCGAGGTCGCTTCGGGACAGCGAGATCCGAGGCCCCACGATCAGGAGCCGATCGATCTCGATGCGCCCGGAACCCGAGTCGAGGTGTCCCGAGAACCGCAGACCACCACTCTCTTGCGACATGATCACGGACCCGTAGTAGACGCTGCCTGAACGCAGGCGAAACAAGCCGCTGAGCTCGTCATCCACCCGGCGATCCTTTCGACTCGGCCGAGGCGAAGACCCGTCCCCAGGGTGAGAGTGGAACCACAGGGCTGTCGCACCCTTGACTTCCGCCGTTCCCAGAGCGGGAACGTAGCCAGCCGACGTGATCAAGAGTTGTCTGTCGTCTCGTATGTTGTAGGCAGTGTCTGGCACGGGAATGAGGTCAGTTGCCAACAGGCGAATGTCTCCGTTCGGGACGTTGACAAGCTGAGCGAGGATGACGGCTCCGGTCTCGACCTTGAGCTTGGCAATGTCGCGAAGCGCCGACGCCATCTGCTCTGAGAGTACCAATGTGGTGGTCATGATCCTGTGGCCGCGGTTCGATCAAGCTCATGCCGAATGAGTGCGAGGTAACTTTCAAGGCCGTCGCTCCCAGGCTGCCATTGGCTTGGATGCAGGTGTCGAGACCACCGTTGCCACGCGCGACCAAGGTGCATTTCGGTCGACTCTGTGGCGGGGATCGCTCGGCCGTCGGCAAGACGGATGCCAGGGTCAAACCACCACATGTCTGGCGGTATGTCCGGATAACCGGCTTGGAGACGAAGCAGGAGGTCGGACGACGAACGATCGAACCCGACCGGCAGCGGCCACCCGGGGAACAGCACATTTGTTGCACCACCCTCGACGGTCAGCTCGTGTGCGATGCCGCGATCAACAAGGTAGGCCGTGTCGGCCTCGGGAAGAACCATGCGTCTGGGAGAGCTCCTTTGGTCAGCCTCGGCGGCCGGGGTTGATATGCCCCGGCGCAGTAAAGAACCGCTTGCCGTTTCGAATCTCCACCACATCGGTATCGGCGAGCTTCTTATCCGGATTCCCGGGGACGACCTCAAACAGGTCGCGCTCTGGTCCAATCGGCGTTTCGGGGACTTGACGCAGCTCGGCGCCTGTCATCTGCGACTTCGTGACGACGTAGTGGATCCGATCGATCTGGATCCGGAACTCGTCGTGGGTTGGCTTCTTGGCCTCGGGCGAATCGGTCATCGTTGCCTCCTACTGGGGTTGCCACCACGATACCACTCCACCACGCTACTTGACAACCAGGGTGTCAAGGTCGCACGATTGCCACATGAAGCAACAGAAAGCAATGACGATCCGCCTGTCGGCAGACCAAGCACAGGAGCTTGAGACCGTCGCTACTGTCGATAACCAGCCAGTCTCAGAAGTAATTCGCGCGGCCATCGCCGAACACATTGAGAACCGAAGGAAGGACGCCGGTTTTCAAGACGGGCTGAAGGACCGAATCGAGCGGGCCCAGAGACTATTAGGCGGCTGAACCTGACGGCGCTGGGCCCAGTCACACGCGTCTACAAGCGGTCGACAGGCGAGACCCGACGATGGACCGACGCCGACCGTCTGCACGATCTGGCAAGCCGAGGCCATCTCGGTCGGGTACTCGAGCAGCACGGGTCTTACCGATGCCCGGGTCACCTCGTAGGACCAGCGCGCCGCTACGGCCACCTAGCCCGCCCGATCTTGGGCCATCTCCATCAGCCGTAGGCTAGCCGACGATCACGCCGCTCCCGGTGGAGGGAGCAGTGCCGCGGATGGTGGAAGTGCACACTATGTGCACACTATCGCAGCGCCAGCCGCCCGCACGAACGGCCGTTTTGTGCTCCTCGTGAAGTCACATGGGACTGCTGCTAAGACGCACGTCGAATCCGGTATGCGGTACCAAATCCACCCCCCTGAGCACGATACGTCGCTCATAGGGGACCGGTGCGGTAGACGAGGCCGCGCTCGATCAGGCGGCGGACGAGCAGGTCAACGCTCGCGACGGCGCTGAGCTCTTGCCGGAGACGGCGCAGCGTGACCGGGCCCGTGTCTCGCGCCATCGCCTCAAGCGCCGCACTCCTGCGGCTCTCTAAGTCGACGGTGTATCGCATGATTGAGGCTGGCGAGATGCCGGCGGTCCGATGGCACCGCTGCCTTCGCCCTTGCCGCGCCGTTTCATGCCACCCTGCCTCTTAGCTGTGCCTCAACCCACCATTTCGGCACCCAGTATCTCGAAGCGTGCCAGTGCTAAGCCTGGCTCGGCGTCACGCCGGAAGCTCCAGCCGTTTGGGCGCCTTGGACTCAGGGCAGAGGCCAGAGCTGAAGTGCCATTGACGGCCCGGTGGCCGGCGCGCAAGATGGACCCAAGTAGACATCCGCGGACCGAGGGTCAGGTGGGGAACGAAAAGCGCATCGGGCGGGCGGGTTTTCGAGCCGCAGTCCTTGTCGCTGTATTCGGGGCACTCCTTTACGCTGGCCTTGTAGTAGCCAGCGAGCGGCGCACGAGCGCGAAGGATGGCGCGGAGCGCAGCGGCCAGCTTGCCGACCCGTTCCAGGAAGTCGGTGACCATTTGGCGCCAAACACGCCAGCCCTGATATCGCAAGAGGACGCCCTTGTCGCTGACGCCCAGATCATCGCCGACACCAATGGATGGAGCCAGGCGGACACCCTGGTTCGGTTGAAGCATCAGGCAAAGTTCAGCCAGTTGGTCCCTCGGCTGACGCAGGACTATCCTGCGACGTTTGCCGGGTCGTGGACCAGCACGGACAAAGCGCTACCTGACTCCTTTGTTAGATTCAAGGGCCCGGTCCCGCCGGAGGCAAAGGCTCTGGCCGACTCCATCGGGGTGCGCGTAAACTTGAATTCGGACGCTAACTACTCATCGCTTGAGATGGGAGATCGCGCAGCCCGTCTGCAGACCGAGTTGACTGCTCTCGGCTCTCCAGAGGTGGCCACGGCGGTCCTTGTTGCCGAACAGCGCATCGTCGCCACAGCAGTGAAGCCAGCCGGCCTCGAGGGGCTAAGCGCCGAAGCCCTACTGGCGCGCCTCCCAAGCTGGACCGCGGCGGATGACATCTCGATCGACTTCATCGATGGCCCGCTAAATCGGCCAGCTCACACATACGGCGGTGCTTGGATGCGCTACAACGGTTCGCGAACGTGCACCAGCGGGTTTACGGCAGTTCGCCAAGGCGTGACGGGTGTCACAACCGCTGGTCACTGCACCGACAACCAATACGAGCAGCCCTCGGACGGATTGGTCTACAGCGCCCCCTTTGTAATCCAACACCAGGGTTCGTGGGGAGATGTCGAGTTCCATACCTCTACCCACTCTGAGTATGCCCGCTTCTATGCCAACGTGAATGACTTTCGTTCCGTTCACCTCATGTTCTTGGCGGAGGGGATCAGCGCCGGAGACTCGATGTGTGGATTCGGTCGGAAGACTCTCGGTGAGAGATGTGGAACGGTCTGGGCGACATACGTTACGTGCGGCTCATTGGGCCACATGGTCCTCATGGTCACCTCTTTCATGGCTTCGGGCGACAGCGGAGGACCGTTCTTCTTGGGCACTACTGCTGCTGGGGACTTCCAAGGCTGGTGCACCATAGGCGGTACCAGCCATACTGAATTCTCGGTCGCCGATTATTTCGACGAGGCGATTGGGGCTACCCTTCTATTTGAATAGGTCCGCGCGCGCACAAAGTCTCCTGCTTGCCGCCCTTGTCGTGCTGCCTGGCTGTTCGTCCCAGGCGTGGGGTCCACTGGCGGTCATCCATGAGGATTCGCAAGTCATCGCGGCTGCCCTCGGCGGCGCTGGCGAACTCCGCATCAACGAAGCCTGCGTGACGCTCCTGCGCAGTGATGTGGATCGGGAGATCACGCTCGTGTGGCGCGACAGTCAGACGTCTTGGGATGCGACAGACCGTCGTATAGGTTTCGACGATGTGCTCTCCGGCAAGTCGCTGGATCTCACTAGCGGCGATCAAATCGAGGTTGGTGGAGCAGGCGATTCCTCGTCGCCGTGGATAGTTGCGCCTAACGCGTCGTGTCCGTCGGAGTACTTCGTCGTTCATACGGTGACGCGACTCCAATGAAACGGAGTGGATGTCAGCACCATGTCGATCCCGTGTCTCAAGCTTGGTCGTCGCGTCGTCCTCGACCACATCAAGGTTGAGTTCGCCTTGGCCCCTTAACCCGGGCAGCGTTAGATTGCTGCTTCCGACGCAACCGGCCTCAGCTACCTTCGGGCCCGCTACTACGACCCGGGCTTGGGACGGTCTGTCATGTCGCCTCCACCATCGGGAGGCGGTCGAATAGCTCCATCCGGTCAGCTCCGGCCGAATCCAGGTCCGGCCGGCTCCAGGCATCCGTGCTCAGCCGGAGCCCGCCGGACGTTCCCCCGGGGTTTCTCAATGCCGACGCCACCTCTGGACTCGCTCTGCGGGGCAATGGTGCCTTTCGCGGGGTCTTCTGGCCCTTCGGCTATCCGGCGCGCCGCGAGTCGGGAGGCATCGTTCTCATCGACCGCTCGGACCGGATCGTGGCGCGAGAGGGCGATCAGGTTGTTATGGGTGGCGCCATCGGCGAAGACGGCGTCGGCTATCCGTGCGACCCGCTGGATCTCGAGATCGTACGGGTGAGCGGTGCAACCACGACACTCGTAGGCGCTGCTCGAGCTGCCCGGTGCCAGGCAACTATCTCGTCACCCCTCAGGCGACGAGGCCTGACTAAGCGACGAGCTGAGCAGGGGCTTCGATCGAGAGGCCTTAGGCCGAGCTGGCCATGCGAAGCGCCCTTAGGTCGTCGTCTCGCCCCACGATCCGCACGCGGTATGTTGTGGCGCCCCCGCGTCCGGCTCCGCCTGCCGGGCGCGCCAAGTCCACATACTCCCGGGAGTGCGATGCTCGCCCGTGCCGGCGCGAAGAGTCGCCAGGCGCTCTTCGACGATCCCCTCCTCGGCGACAACTATTCGCTCGGCTAGGCCTCTAGCGCAAGCCTCTTAACCTGGAGCGATTCGATGGCGGGATTGTGGCAGCCCGGATCGCGAGGCGCTTAGGTTCGTCGAGATAACGCGACCATGCCGAGCATCAACCCGTAACCCAAGACCACCAGCGCGACAATGAAACCGATGTACGTTAGCGCCTCCGTGTGGACCGCAGGGTCCGTCAGCGTGCTGACCACAACAGAGCCCAACACGAGCGCCGCCATGCTTCCGGCTCCGATAGCCAAAGCACTCGCGCTCGCCACGCGTCTCCCTCGCAGATAGTAGATGGTCAACAACGCCAGAAGCGGAATCATGGTGAGCCCGCCCACTTGGCCGAGCGACAAGGTGAGATATCCAAGCGCGAGACCGATTCCGAGACTGACAATGAGTCCCATGGCTATTTGTAGGGATACGCGCCCGAGCCGCACCACGACTGGGTGTGCCATCCTACGAACGAATTCCTCCAAGAATAGCTGTACGAGCACACCCAATTGCCGTTTGCCTGACCGGTGATGCTGTTCCAGTAAGAGTTGTAGTAATTGCTCCCACCACAGTCAAAACGGCCCCTGTAGCTGTAGCCCTGATGCCCGCTCAACGTCACGCTCGTATATCCGACTCCACCGCTTGAGATGTACAAGTAGTGGTCCGATGAGACGCGCGACCAGCCGGGACCGCACGTGAGTAGCTCAGTTGCCCACTTGCCACCGTCCTGGCCTGAATAAGTTCGAATGTATGGGCTGCACAGGCCACCGCTGCAATTGCTCCAGCTGAATTGCGTCCAGTACTCGTTCATCTCGATGCCGCAGCAATCCCACGAGCGCTGGACAGCATAAGCTCCCCAACAACAACCAGAGGCGCTCGTCGAGGCATCGGTCGCCGCTGCCGAATCCGCCAGCGACCCGAATGTCGCCTTTGCGAGGTTGCTCGGCGATGGCGCAAGCTGAGTGGGTGCCACGAATCTCACAGGGCCGGCCTCCACTTGGCAATCCGCATTGACAATGAGGTCCTCCACGGCCACCAGTCCTGGCGGCGGCATCGGCATTTCATATGTCCCCGAGGCCGGGCCGCATGAGTTCTGCTTGCTGGCGGCTATCGGCGTGGTCGAGGAGCCGACCAGGACCAGAATCAAGATGGTAGTTGTGGGGAAGACGCGGAAACGTCGCGACCGCATCGTATCTCTCCCAATTGGCGGCTTACGGCGAAGAACGCTGCTTGACCCGTTGCGCCGGCTTGCGCGCTCTCACATAATGCGCGCGGATGTACTCAGAATCAACTATTGCTTTTACGGTATTGCTAACGCGGAGTCAAAGAACCCTGAGCGCTTCCTTCGAACCGTCCAGAACGCCCAACGGCTGGCCGCCTCAAGCGACACGTCGGTCTTGTCACGGCGCTCTTGCTCAGCTTCTCAATGCTCGGCCAGACCGTGGCGGACACGCCCGGCGGCGATGTTGCCCACTCGATTGCCGTCGTCGATGCCAATGGCTTCGTCGCGGTTTCGGAAACGATTACGGCCGAGGGCGCTGTCATCGACACGTTCCAATCCGGTGGTACGACGATCAAGGTACTCGGGAGCCCTGGCAGTTCTGCATCCTTCTATCCAACTGGGCCGACGAAAGACCAGAATGGCGGGCTTGGCATTGCGATGAGCTCGCCGGGGTCGAAGACCGACCCACTGGCGTACAGCAATTCGGGCCGCACGGTCGTTGGCGATCTGATGGCCATGGGGGTGTCGCGTGCTGACGCAGAGCGTCTCATCGGTCTGGAAACCGCTGATGGGACGAACCCGGCTCAATCACCGCTGAGGCGGATCTTGCCCTGTCCCGCGCGCCATCCTCTCCGCGATCGTCGCTACTTGCCTCTCCTACAACCGTCTGGGATACGCAATGCACCACGGCTAGCGCCGAAAGCGGCAAGCTGTATGGATACGGCTGTTCGACGTTTTTCATCGCTCACCAGAGCGGCACCGACTGGTATCTGGCGACCAAATATCAATTCTCCGCTCATTCAACCGATACATCCTTGTTCCCCAAGCGACTGAAGCAGATTGGGTGGAGGGTCACGTGGGGATCCGGCAATCAGGTCATCGGATGGCAACCATCGAGCACCACCTACCCACCGACGTGCCAATGGTTGCCTTACAGCATCACGATCTGGGGAACCGGATACAGCACCAATCAGTGGGTCTGTCCGGATAGCCATGGCCTGTGGGAATTGACGAGCCTCAAGAGCAGCGCGCGCTGGATCGGGTCGGAAAACAGCACAGACTGGGAGGCTACTGAAGGTCTTCAAGATGTCCATAGCCCGCCGGGGGTCAGCGCGACACACGGTAGCTACGCGATGTGGGTCTATTGATGTCCTAGACTGCCGATGGTCGGTCGATGGGTGGTGGAACGCGAACCCTGCCTCCACCACCCGGACTGAGCCTAGGTGGAATCACATCCTCATGACTCGACTAGGAAAAGCCAAGACACGACAAGGCGGACGGTTGCGGCGATGGCTGCCCTGGTGGCCCGCGCCCGTGATTTGCTGTCCTTTGCAGCAGGGTGGGCGCTCGCCGGGCTCTGGTCTACCGGCTTCGGTGCCTCGAACGTGATCGTCGGCGGGCAGTTCGCCGGCACGATCACGCAGGTGAGTTCGGATGGTTCGGGAATCTGTCTCACAGAGGATGCCACTGGCCGGCAGCGCTGCTCCAGCCCACTGCGCGTTGTGGGTTCTGCGCCTCTCGCCATTGGAGAGCACGTGGAGGTAACGACAGCGAGAGTTCCCATCGATGGCGGGTTGTTGAACGAGGTGTATTTCGTGACGATCCCGCCGCCGGCGGGCCAGGAAGGCCAAACTTCGGCCCGCTAACAACTGTATTGCGAAGTCTCAGGGCATCTCCGTCGGCGCCTAATCCGACGAGTGCTCTCGTACCGACCAAGGTCAGGCACGGTTCAGCCGGCCTATAACCTCCAGCTCGTGCGTTCGTCCAACGATGCGGATGCGATAGCGTATCGCGCCCGCGCGTCCGGCTCCTGTCGGGCGCGCCAACGCAACCTCCTCTGGCAAGGCCAGCGCCAAGCCGTAAGCCTCGGCCTCGGGCGTCAGGTGAGACGCCGTCGACGAACCTGGCTCCATCGAGGACCAGGGTCATGATCGTGAGGCCGCCGTTCAGCGGGCGCCACGACGGCTCGAGGCGCTGGGCGATCTTGAAGACACGGTCGAGCGGCTTCTCACGGCGGCGCATGCGCCTGGCCATGGCTGAAGCGAGCCTGCGCCAGTCACTGCCCCTCCGCCGCATGGTCGTCAATCGAGCGCCCCTCCCAGCTCCTCGCCACCACCGGAGGCCAGCAGCTCGAGCCACTCGGGACTGCCGACCGGTGTCCCACACTGCCGGCGCCGCGGATCGCTGAGGATGGCCGATAGAGCGGTGACCGGCTTGTCGCCGGCGATGGGCTGGACAGGTGCCATCTGGCCGAGTCGGCGCAGCACCGCGAGGTCGACCAGCCAGCCGCTCGTCCAGCCCCGCAGCTGCGGGATCCGGTTGGCCCGTCGCCGCAGCCAGCGGAGCCTGGCGAGCGACGGGACAACGAAGAGCACGTGCCACCCCGAGCGCTCGGCCAGTGCTCGTCGATAGGCGAGCAACTTCTGGCTCATGACGGGCAGATGCTGGGTGGCCTCGTCGGTCTCGATGCAGATCACGCCGGAGCCGGTCGCCAGCTGCAGGACCAGGACGCTGTCGGGCAGCGGCGCGGGTCCCAGCAGGCCGGCGGCCATCGACTCGGTCAGCCAGGCCTGCAGCGGGTAGCGGTCGGGTCCGCACGGACGCGCCAGGGCGCAGACGGCTTCGACCGTGTCG
>JACDEL010000100.1 GCA_013816405.1 Chloroflexota bacterium
CGCCCACGTCGCGTAGCGGGCGCCCAGGTCCACCCCCACCACGCGGAGGCGTGAGGCGCGGGCGAGCTCCGCCACCGCCCGACCGAACCCGATCGGTGCGAGCTGGCGTGCGGCGCCGCGCTCGACCAGCCGCTCGATCAGCCCGTCGAGATAGCGCCGCAGCGGCAGCAGGTTCTCGCGGTCGGCGGAGGGGCGGGGATTCGCGACCGCCCGCAGAACTCCCGGTTCGAAAAAGGCGGCCACCCGCTCGGTGAGGCCTGCCGAGCCGGCCCACACCACCGGCGATCGACCGCCGCCGCGAGCCGCCGCCACCAACCCGGCCACTTCAAGCGCGCCCTCGCCCCCCTCCTCGTCGAAGCCCCCGGCGATCAGCCAGGCGTCGACCTCGGCCGACTGCAGCGCCGAGAGGCGCTCCACCACTGGGCGGCCGTCATCGACGGTAACCGCCTCGACAACCACCCATCCGGCAGCCTCCGCTGCGCGCCGCGCCGCCTGTCCTGAGAGCTCCGAGGAGACGGCCCCCAGTGCAATGCGCCCGGGCCGGGCTGGTGTGTGCACCGCGATCCGTGGCGCATCGGCGAGGAGTGCGGCGATCCTCCGTGAGACGCGCGGGTCGGAGGCGCCCGCAAGCCGCCGGGCCAGGGTGGCGATCAGCTCCTCCTCGTCCCAGGCGCTGGGCTGCGCGGCGTGCGCCGAGATCCTCCATCGGCCGAGGGCACGACCCACCACTGCCGCCTTCGTCCAGGCGGAGCCGATGTCGACCAGTAGCGACAGCTCGGCGGTCGCGCGGCCGGGCTCTCGGGCGGGTGCCTGGGTCCTCATCGGAGAACGGTAAGCCAATCGCCAAGCAGGAAGGCGACTCGGTCGACGAGCAGCGAGAGTCGGCTCACGACAAGGAACCCGAGCCATCCCCCGATTCCCCCGACCAGGAGCCAGCGGCCCACCCCCGCGGCGCGCGTGGTCAGCCTCCCTCGCGGCGTCCCATGCAGGAAGGCGAGCAGCACCAGCGAGGTGATGGCCAGCGAGATCACCTCGCCCACCAGGTCGGGCGAGGCGGCGCCGGTGGTCGGGAGGGCAGCGGCGATCTGTGGGAGGACGGTGCCAACCACGGCGCCCCCCAGCGCGTAGGCGGCGATCCCCCCGACCAGGATCCCGGCGACGGGTGCCATCAGGCGTCGGGGCAGCCACGAGGCGCCGACCAGCATTCCCACCAGCACCAGGGCAGGAACCAGCAGGACCCTGTCCGCGGGATGCTCGATCAGGGGCACGGCGAGGCGTGGAACGAGGACGTCTCGGATCGCCAGCAGCACCAGGTACCCGGTGGCGAGGCCCGCAAGCAGGTGCTGCATCAGCACGAAGAGCCGCCGTGCGCCGGTCAGGTAGGACCACACCGCAATGGTGGCGAGGGCGGCCACCCATGTCGCCAGCGTCCCGGCCAGATCCGCGCCAGCGAATCCGTTCATGGCCGCGCTCGGCGGCGAGCCGGGCGGCGGCCACGGCGACCGAGCCGACGGAACCCAGCCTCAGCCAGAACCGCCAGCGCCGCGAGCATGCCGATCAGCATCGGCAGCGGGCCGACGGTCGGCCCTGGGCCGGAGGCTGATCCCGCGGAGACGGCCTGGGCGTAGGCCACCCCCTCGCGAAGGGTGGACAGGAGCGCGGTCAGCTGGCCTGAGCGCAGGTAGGGCTCGAGCTCAGGGTCGAGGAAGGTGGGGGCGATGGCCACCAGCGACAGCCCCGGCAGGCGCGTCCCCACCTGCTCGACCCAGCTGCGCGCCGAGATGTCGCTCCCCGACACCACCAGGACCATGTCAAAGGCGCCGATGCCACCGCCCCGCTGGCGGACCGCGTCGAAGGTCTCGCCCGCGGCGCCGGAAGGCACGATCGACTCGATGCTGCGCACCAGCCCTGCCTCCGACCCCGCGACGAACCCGAGGTCAGCCGGCGGATCCGCGGATCCGGCGCGGATGATCCGGTCTCGCTCCGCCGCGGCGATGGCGCGACCTTCCGGCGTGAAGCTGACGATCGCCAGCCGTACACCATGGGCCGCCAGATCGTCGATCGCGGCGCGGGTTGTTGCCCTGATCTCGGCATAGGTCCCCAGGTCGGCGTCGAAGGCGATGAGGACCAGCGAGCCGCTCGGGAGCTCGCCAATCACCCTCCGCAGCTGGTCGACGTGCGATCGGTCCGGGCTGGCCAGCCGCAAGCCGCCGGTACTGCCAGAGAGGAGCGATGCCAACGCGAGCGCCAGCAGCAGCAGCAGGGCCGGGGCGGCACGACGCAGACGGGCGAGGCTGGCTTCGCTCACGAGGGTCGGCGCGACGCTATTCGTCATCGGCATCCAGGCCCATCAGCGAGCGGGCGGCGCTGACGGCAACCAGGATCCCGATCCCGATCAGCAGCCCGCGGAAGGCGCCGCCGAGTGGCACGTCGCGGACCCACGCGGCGCCCGCGGCGAGCCAATCTCCAGCCTGGCCGCCGACCGGCAGGAGCAGGACGATCACGACGGCCGCGGCGGCGGCCATCAGCGAGGTCTCGCGGACTCGGAGCGCGAACCCTCGTCGGAAGGCGGCGAGCAGGAAGATGAAGAGGAGCGCGAAGACCGATGCCGCGATCGGTGCGAGGAGCCCTGCCACCAGCCACAGCACCGCCGGGTCGGAGCTGCCGCTCGATCCGGGGCGCAGGCCGGCCACCAGGATCACAGCCATCCCGAGCAGCACGACGATCGAGGCCGCCGAATCCCCATCCGCCGCCGCGAGGTTGCGAACGTGGTGGGCCACCAGGGTGGCACCGCCCCCCACCGCCGCCGCGGCAGCAAGCAGCACGAGCAGCTCGTTCACCGCCCCGGCCGCGCCATGTACGGAGGGGTTCACGATCATCAGGTCCAGGAGGACCAGCGGCCCCGTCACCAGCACGATGCCGGTCAGGATCGATCGACGCATCGCGGTCAGCGCCCCGTCAGGAAGGCAGCAACCTGTGGCCCGCCGGCCCACGTGAGCAGGGATCCGACCAGCAGCAGCGCGATGGCGCCCCAGATCAGGCGGTTTGCCGCGAGCACCACCGTCCGCGCATGACCGCCGGCGCCGATCTCGCCTGCCGCCTGGAAGAAGGACGGGCCTACCAGGCTGCCGTCGCCGTCCAGCAGGGGGCCGCCCAGCTGGGAGCTGCTGGCCGTGGCGGCGAGACTCCACTCCGCGTCACCCAGCAGGCCGTCGAGCACGAGCAGGGAATCCTCGCCGAGCGCGCCGGCTACGACGGCCACGCCGTGCGGCTGCGCCG
>JACDEL010000073.1 GCA_013816405.1 Chloroflexota bacterium
GCCGCGGCCGCGGAGAAGACGGCGGAAGCGGCCCTGCTCATCATGGAGGTCGCCCACAAGTCGTCGGATGCGGCGCGACAGAGCGCCGAGGAAGCCCGCACTGCCTCTGGCGATGCCCGCGACGAGTCCACCGATATCGCGAGCCAGACCGGTCCCCTTAAGTCCGCCGAGTCCGAAGCCAAGCCCGCTATCAGCAGCGGATAAAAGACGTGCGTCGCGCCGGCGTCTGACCTGCGCCCTTACGATGGCTGACCCGAACCCGACGGCCACGACCTCTCCGGCTGCTCGATCAGGCGGACGGTTGGGAGCCGGACACCCGGACCACTTGGGCGGACGACGTCGGGGCGATGATCGAGCTCCGTTACGCGCTCAGCGATGATCTCCGATCACTTCCATCCGTGGACCGATCGGCAGGGTAAGAGCATCCACCATGTTGGACCAGATCAACGCGGAGTCCTCGCGTTCTACACCGACGCAATCCTGCCTCGGCTCGGCGACCTCGGCTGGATACCGGCCGCAGCGGTATGAACACCCCGGCGCTCGTCAGGCGATCCAAGGATTCGCGGCGGCCCCGCGCATCCGAATCGGCGATCGCCCTTGCCTTGACCGGCTTCGCCGCTCTGTTCGTTGCGGTCGGAGCGAACCGGAGTGCGGCTGTGGACCTCGCCATCACCGTCAAACTCCAGGGCTGGCGCTCGCGTCGGTTCCAACGACTCATGGCGGCGACGTCGTGGCCGGGCTTTCGACCGCAGAGCCGGGTGATTCCGCCGGTCGTTGTCGCGGCGTGGTGGGTATCCGGACGCCCGCTCGCGACGCTTCAGCTCGGCGCCTGGGGGGTGGCTGGCCTCTCGACGGTCGTGAAATCGATCGTTCGCCGGCCCCGACCGCTTCCGCCTGCAGTCGCCGTGGCGGTCTCCTCGCTCGGAGGAACGAGCTTTCCCAGTGGGCATGTCCTCACCTACGTGGTCTTCTACGGGTTCCTGGCTCACCTCGTCGCGCTTCACGCCCGGCCGACGCCCGTTCGGCGGGCCGGCGTCGCGAGCCTGGTTGGCCTGTTGATCCTGATCGGACCGAGTCGGATCGAGGAAGGCTATCACTGGACGACCGACGTCGTCGCCTCGTACCTCCTCGGGCTCGCCTATCTCCTGGGCCTGGTCCGGCTCTACGACCACTTTCGCCGATGATCCAGCCCGGTCGCGACCTCGCGCCCACCAGATACCTTGTCATCTGGAACCCGGACGCCGGCTCCAGGGTGGGGCTTCCGACCGACCTGGCCGGCGAGTCCACGCTGCGGAGGGCGATGTCGGACTACGGGCTCGGGGAGGAGCTCTTTGCTAGTCCGTCCGTGGCGGCGACATGCGCGCGACTGGACGTGGGCGCGAACGAGAGGTACGACGTTGTGGTCGCGGCGGGCGGCGATGGCACGGTGGGCGTCGTGGCTAAGCATCTCATCGGAACGGACATCGCCCTTGGCATCCTGCCGACTGGCAGCCTGATGAACATCGTGCGAAGCTTGGGGATCCCGCGCGATGTCGACGCCGCCGCGCAGGTCATCGCAACCGGGATGGTCAAGACGATCGATGTCGGTCGTTCCCGGGGCGGCCTCTTCTTCGAGGTCGCATCGATCGGGATGGGCGCCGCCTTGCTTGGTGAGACGCACGAGATCGCAACCGGCCGACTCGGCTCGATCCGCGAACTCATCCGTGCCTTCGTCTTCACTCCGGCGGCACGGATGTCCATTGAGATCGATGACCGGACCATCCAGACCGACGCCCTTATGGTGGCCGTCGCGAATGCACCGTTTACCGGAGCCGGCCTGGCGCTTGCGCCGGATACCCGCCTCGACGATGGTCGCTTCGATATCTGCGTCTATCGGCGATTCTCCCGACTCGGGTTACTGGTCCACCTGGGCACGATCGCGGCGGGGCGGCGCCATCACTCCCCGAGGATCGACACCTACCGCTCGCGTCGTGTGCAGGTCGCTGCACTCCGCCCTCTGCCCGTACGCGCCGACGCGATGGACCTCGGAACGACGCCGGTTGGATTCGTGGTCCTCCCGGCCGCCCTTCGGGTGATCGTGCGACGGCAACGAGACCGCTGACCTATCGCCGCCTGTGACGCTCCCTTCGCACCGTGTCGCGGCATCGCCGCCGTGCTGCCGCCACGGCCCGACAGCGATGCCAGGTGCCACCAATGGCCACGAGCGCAGCCAACGCGCCGCCCTCTCCTTCCTTTCAGTGGCGAACCTGGACAAGCCTGATCTCCTCGTCGCGCTGGATCGCGGCCAGGACTCCGCTAATACCGTCGCGCGGGTAGCCGAAGATCCTGACTCACCCCAGTCGCGAAGCTGGTCAACAAGAGCGTCAGCGACGCTCAACGGCACGGACGAACCTGCAGGTGCGCTCGCCGCGGAAACGCCGGCCAGGGTGATCGACGTCCTTCGGGCCGCTGATCCTCGGGGGCCGCCGGCGACCTCAGTCCGCGCGGCTCGAGCGCGATCCCGAATTCCGATCGAGGGCCGCATCCAGCTGCGCCTTGGACATCGACGATCGGCCGGCGATCCCGCGCTGGCGGGCCTCGTTGAGGAGCTGGGCCTTGGTTCGCCCGCCGGAGCCTTCGTGTGATCGCAGGCCGCCCCGTCGACCGGATGAGATGTCGTCGATCGATGAGCGGCTGACGGTCGCTGCCTCCCCGGCCCGGGCCCGTTCCTTGTTCACAGTCCGGGCGGCGATCTCCTCGGCCGTCTCCTCCGGGCGGCCTCGGTCGAGCAATCCCTCCTTGATATGGTCGTACTGTCGCTCCCGCTTGGCCGACCAGGAACGCTGCGGCATCGGGCTGCCCTCCGTGATTCAGTCCGAGACCGACCACCGCGACCGGGATCTCGAACGACTTGGCCAAGACGATAGGACGGCCATCCGGCGGCCGCCCTCTCGATCCAATGACCGTCGATCACAGCCCTGTTACAGATCGCCGGCTCCGGGCCCCGGCCACGCCCCGACGAGCGGTGTTGTTGCGCATTCGTGCGAGCGAGACCGACGCGTCGTGGGCGACTGCAAATGGCTCATCGCGACGATTTGGCGATGGCCGCGACTCCATCGCTCCTCGAGGCACCGCCACTCGAGGGGGCGCTTGCGCGTCAGCCCGCCGACCAGGTTGCGCCTCCGGCCCAGCCTGCACGCCAGCCCAGCGTCGGGCCCGACGTCGATGTCCGGATGGCCGCGACGACCCGCCAATTCGGGGACCTGATCGCATCAAGGAAGTCAGCTTCGAGGTGCGGTCGGGCACGATCCAGGGCCTGATCGGTTCCTCTGGGGGCGGGCAAGGCCGAGCACCTGTCGGACCTCGTGGGCGATCTGGAGGTCCTCGCGGGCGGTCACGACGACTACCGTGACGCGGGCGCCTGTCGCACCGATCTCGGCGTCCCCAGTCGCTGAATTCACGGCGGGGTCAAGACCAACATCGAGGAATGCCAGACCGGCACACGCCCGCTCGCGGATCTCCGGGGCGTTCTCACCGACACCGCCGGTGAAGACCAGGACGTCGAGCCCCTCCATCGCCGCAGCCATCGCCGCGATCCCGGCGCGGAGTCGATGGCTGTAGACGTCGACGGCGAGGCCCGCGTCGGCATCGCCGCCGTGGGCGCGATCGAGGACGGCTCGCATGTCGGCGGTTCCGGCCAGGCCGAGCAGCCCTGAACGATGTTCCAGGGTGGCCGCGATCTCGGCGGGGGGCATCCCGACGTGCTCCTCGAGCCACAGGACGAGGCCGGGGTCAACATTCCCCGACCGGGTTGCCATGACCAGGCCCTCGAGCGGCGTGAAACCCATTGTCGTATCGACCGATCGTCCGCGGTGCACCGCGGCGAGGGAGGCCCCGGCACCGAGGTGGCAGGTGACGATCCGCAGCTCGGTGATGTTCCGGCCGACCAGCTCCGCCGCCTTTCGCGAAGCGTAGGCGTGCGACAGTCCGTGGAACCCGTAACGTCGGAGTTGCCACCTGGTCCGCCACTCCCGCGGCAACGCGTACGTCGTTGCCGCAGCGGGCATCCCAGCATGGAAGGCGGTGTCGAAGCAGGCGACGGCCGGAACGTCCGGCAGCAGCGCGCCGACCGCGGTGAGCGCGGCCAGCGACTTCGGCTGATGGAGCGGGGCGAGGTCGGTCAGGGCGACGAGCGCCCCGGTGACCTCCGCATCGACTCGGACCGGGGCGGAGAACCGGGTGCCACCATGGACAATCCGGTGGCCCACTGCATCGACCTCGCCGAACGCACGAACCGCCTGCGAGACGGCGGCATCGTCGGCCTGGCCGGCTGGTGCCGGGAGATCGGCCGAGGCGACGATCCGGTCACCCGGATCGAGCAGTCGCAGCTTCAGGCTGCTCGATCCGGCGTTGACGACGAGGATTCTTGGAGCGGTGGCGAGTGGCACCCTAATACGGCCAGGTCCAGTCGCGGATCGCCGGATCGTCCTGCCCCTCGAGGCGCGTGTACGCCCGGCACTCCAGGCGCCGATCGACCATCAGCTGGCGGATGTGACCGGCGCGCGAGGCCAGTCCGGGGACCCGGTCGATGACATCCATCACGAGATGGAATCGATCGAGGTCGTTGAGCATGACCATGTCGAACGGCGTCGTCGTCGTGCCCTCTTCCCTGTAGCCGCGGACGTGTAGGTTGGCATGGTTCGTCCGCCGGTAGGCCAGCCGATGGATCAGCCAGGGGTAGCCGTGATAGGCGAAGATCACCGGCCGGTCTGCCGTAAACAGCGAATCGAACTCGGTGTCGGTCATCCCGTGGGGATGCTCCGAGGGC
Organism: Chloroflexota bacterium; assembly: GCA_013816405.1. GTDB lineage: Bacteria > Chloroflexota > Limnocylindria > QHBO01 > QHBO01 > CF-167. The sequence continues at coordinate 4,808 of JACDEL010000073.1, forward strand.
GGCTGGAGGCGCATCAGGTCGACGACATTGACGACCCGCACCTTGAGCTCGGGCAATTGTTGCCGGAGCAGGTCGACCGCCGCCAGGGTCTCCAGGGTGGGGGTGTCGCCGCAGCAGGCCAGGACCACGTCCGGTTCGCCGTCGCCGTCATTGCTGGCCCAGTCCCAGATCCCGATGCCCCGGCTGCAATGGAGGTTCGCCTGGTCCATCGACAGCCAGTCGAGGGCGGGTTGCTTCCCGGCAACGATCACGTTGACGTACTGCCGGCTGCGCAGGCAGTGGTCGGCGACCGACAGGAGGGTGTTGGCGTCGGGCGGCAGGTAAACCCGGATGACGTCGGCCTTTTTGTTCACGACGTGGTCGATGAAGCCGGGGTCCTGGTGGCTGAAACCGTTATGGTCCTGGCGCCAGACGAGCGACGAGAGGAGGTAGTTCAGCGAGGCGATCGGCCGGCGCCAGGGGATCTCGTTGGTCACCTTCAGCCACTTCGCATGCTGGTTGAACATCGAGTCGACGATGTGGATGAAGGCCTCGTAGCAGTTGAACAGGCCGTGGCGCCCGGTCAGCAGGTAGCCTTCCAGCCAGCCCTCGCACTGGTGCTCGGAGAGCACCTCCATCACCCGTCCGGCCGCCGCCTGGTGCTCGTCGGTGGGCAACAGTTCGGCGTCGAACTGGCGATCGGTGACCTCGAACACGGCATCGAGTCGATTCGATACCGTCTCATCGGGCCCGAACAGCCGGAACGTGTCGGGATTGCGGGTGATCACGTCGCGCAGGAACCCGCCGAGGACGCGGGTCGCCTCGCTCAGGGTGGTGCCGGGCTTCTCGACCGGCACGGCATAGTCGCGGAAGTCGGGCAGGGCGAGATCGCGCAGCAGCAAACCACCGTTGGCATGGGGGTTGGCACTCATCCGCCGGTAGGCCTTCGGCGGCAGCTCGGCCAGCTCCGGGACGAGGGTCCCGTTCGCGTCGAACAACTCGTCGGCGCGATAGCTCCGCAGCCAGGACTCGAGCAGGGCGAGGTGGCTGGGGTTCGTGCGGACCTCCGCCAACGGGACCTGGTGGGCGCGCCAAGTCCCCTCCATCGGCAGACCGTCGACCTCCTTCGGTCCCGTCCAGCCCTTGGGCGTGCGCAGGACGATCATCGGCCAGCGCGGCCGGTCGGTCGCGCCGCCGGTTCGGGCCTGGCCCTGGATCCGGTAGATCTCGGTGACGACCTCGTCGAGGACGGCCGCCATCCGCTGGTGCATGACGACCGGGTCGTCGCCGCTCACGACGTACGGCCGATAGCCGTAGCCTTCGAGCAGGGCGAGCAGCTCGACTTCGGGGATCCGGGCGAGGACCGTCGGGTTGGCGATCATGTAGCCGTTCAGGTGGAGGACCGGCAGGACCGCGCCGTCGCGAACCGGGTTCAGGAACTTGTTCGAGTGCCAGCTGGCGGCCAGCGGGCCGGTCTCCGCCTCACCATCACCGACCACGCAGCAGACCACGAGATCGGGGTTGTCGAAGGCGGCGCCGTAGGCATGGCTGAGCGAGTAGCCGAGCTCCCCGCCCTCGTGGATCGAGCCTGGGGTCTCGGGCGCGACGTGGCTGGGAATCCCGCCCGGGAAGGAGAACTGACGGAAGAGCCGGACGAGGCCCGCCTCATCGCTGGTGATGTCCGCGTAGACCTCCGAATACGTCCCCTCGAGGTAGGCGTTGGCGACGATCCCCGGACCGCCATGGCCGGGCCCGACCACGTAGATCGCGTTGAGGTCCCAGTTCCTGATCGCCCGGTTCAGGTGGGCGTAGACGAAGTTGAGACCCGGTGTCGTCCCCCAGTGGCCGAGCAGCCGCGGCTTGATGTGCTCGGGCCGCAACGGCTCGCGGAGGAGCGGATTGGCGAGAAGGTAGATCTGGCCGACCGACAGGTAGTTGGCGGCCCGCCAGTAGGCATCCAGCAGGCCAAGCTCGTCGTCGGTGAGCGGCCTGGGTGCGACACCGCTCGCCGGACTCAACGCTTGGGCCGGGTCTCTGTTCATATCGCACCTCGTGCACGCAGGGTTCCGCTGCCATAAGCATGTCAGGTCGGTGGCGTCCTGAACCCGCTGGAAAAGTGAAGACTGCGTAGGCTCCAGAGCGAACCTTGCCTGTTGCAGAACGAGACCGCGCCGTGGACCGAAGGATAGCCCTCAGCGTCCGGATCGAGGGATCGATCGAGCGGGTCCTGCTCGCCGGGTTCGATGATCCCAACCGTCAGAGCCAGCTCGGCCGGCTGGGTGCTGTGCTCGTCCTCCAGCGGGGCGCTCGATCTGCGGCACGAGCGAATGGGCTGCAATCCAGGATGCGCCTGCGTCCATTGCTTCGAGGCCGGTGGTCTCCTTTGGCGACGGATGCCCTCACCCGCTCAAACTGAACCGCCCTCGGCATCGCCGAATGATCGCGGCCTGACCGCGCGCCCGACTTCGTCAGGCGGACGGCCGCCCTGGGTCGCCACGAGTGAGGTTCCCCGGTGGAAATGAGACTGGGTTAGTCGCGTCGATCGATCAGTGGCGGCGGCGCGAGCGCATCGTCCAGATCGCAGCGACGATCCCAAGCGCGACCGCCACTCCGCGATCCACGAAGCGATGCTGGGCAAGCCAGAGGTACGGGCTTCGGTCGCGAGCGCGGGAATCGAAGGCGCCATGGGCGCCGCGGTCGCCCGGAAGCGGCTGGTACAGGTTGTCGGGTCGGCCGGGTTCCTCGGGCTCGTCCTGCATTTGGCCGTCCCAGGCGGCGCCGGCGAGGTACCGATCCATCAAGCCTGGAGCGACCTTTTCGCCGAGGATCGCGAGCTCGGTCGACGCGCCGACGTGAAGCTCACGGGGTACGTGCTCGGCAGCCCAGAGGATCGCCTCGGCCGCCACCTCCGGCTGGAAGATCGGCGGCACCGGCTGCGCCTTCTGAGGCAGCCGACTCAGGACCCAGCCGAACATATGGGCGCTCTTCGCGGCAGAGGGAGGGAATGCGAGCACGGTCCAGCGTGAACGGATGCGAGTTGGCCGGAAGGATTCGAACCTTCGATCTCCTGATCCAGAGTCAGGCGCCTTACCGCTTGGCCACTCCCCAGTGTTCCGTGCGTGAGCGACGAGCCCTCGAGTTCTGTTTTCCGGGTTGTCAAGTGCCCATTCCGGGGACTAGTCAGATGCCCATTCGCCGAACCGGAACGATCAAGTGCCCATCCACCGAACGAGGCTCGCTGCTCGGAGGGATTGTAGGGGCAAGCGCGCTGAGCCGCCCAGTTGTTGTCACGTGACTTGGTACCGCATACCGGATTCCGGGTGAACCGCCTCATGCGTCTCAGCCGAGTTCAGGGAGTAGCACCCAGAAACGCATGAGACGCATGAAAACAGGACGCATAAGGGTCCAGATAAGGGTCCAGGCCAGTCACGGCGCTGTAGCATCCAACCGGTCGGCGAGCGATTCCACGGCATCGAGCGCCTGCTCGACGAACGCCGGCCTGACGCGGACCCGCCGGCCGATTGTGCCGTCGCCCGTCTCGCGCAGGTAGAGCTCGTCGATCACTCCGCCGTTGTGCTCGAGCACGTGGCGGCGTGCGAAGGCGAGGCGCAAGGTCTCCACAGCAGCCGCGTCGAGACCGTCCAGCGGGTCCAGACCGAAGTCTGCGAGCCATTGCTTCCGGAGCCGCTCGACGTTTTGCCACGGGTTGCCCTTCGCTGGCTCCTTGCCGGCCTGGGCGTGGAGCCGCTTTGCCAGGTTCTGAGTCGCGGCGACGATGCCGGTCAGCGCGCGCTCTGTGAGAGCGGTGACGCCGCCGGCGGCCTCGATGCTGGCTCGGGCCTCGTCCGGCAGCTCTTCGACCAGCGCCAGCAGTCTCCGCTGCGCAGCGAGGTTGTCCTTGAAGACCGCGTGCGGCGGCGTCTTGTCTGGGCCGCACCAGGGGCAGAACGCCAGTAGGTCGTAGATAACCGCGTGATGCGCGCCATTCGGGCACTCGAAGGTTCGCAGGGTTGCCTGCTCGACGTACGTCGGCAGCTGCCGTGGGATGCGCGGCGGGTTCCGATGCGCCTTCCACTCGATCCGCCCGCCGGTGCCCTGCTGAGGGCGCGACGCCTGTCGGCGCGACCAGTCGCGGATGACACCCGCCGGCGTGCTCGCCGGATCTGGGCCTCGGCGCCGGCTGTCTGCTGGACCCGTCCTTCGATGGTCCGGGTGATGTCAGCGAGGTAGGCGGGGAGCCGCTCGATGAAGTCGGAATAATCGGCGTACGGCGCGAGGACGATGCGACGCCCAAGACCAGGGTCGCCGGAGTCGGTGGGATCGAGTACCGCGGTGCGCAACGCGCGTTTGGCAGCCTCTCCGCCGCAGAGGACCGCGTAGCGGTAGCGATAGTCGCCACCCTCTGGCTCGAGGTAGGCCGCAGCTAGGCTGACGGCGCCACTCACGTCGAAGGCATGAAGCCCTACGCCCCTCCGATGGAGGTAGGCCCCGGCTTCCATCAGGTCGGCGATTCCCTTCGCCAGGTCCCGAACGGCTCGGCCGGGATGCTGTAGTCGCCTATCGCCCGCGCGTCGTACTCGAGGGTGTGCGCGATCTTCACCTGCGCATCCCAGAAGGGCGACTGCTTCATGCCGGCGATGAACTCCTCGGGGAGGCCGACCATCTCGCGCATGAAGGACTCGACCGCCTCATCACGGCGCCCGGACCCGGCCAGGTCGGCGAGGATATCGGCCGCGTTGGCCGCCGGCCGGCGAGCATCGCCGACGC
>JACDEL010000025.1 GCA_013816405.1 Chloroflexota bacterium
GTCCTGGAGGCCCTTTCGGCAGTCCGACCCCGTATCGCTCGCCGAGTGAGACGCAACCGACAAACCGCTGAGGGTTATCTGACACGTGAACGACTCCCCTGACCTGTCCGTCACCGAACCCGCAGCGCATCGTCGGTGGTCCCGCCGCTCGAAGTGACCAGGAGTCGATGCTCGAGGGCATCGGCCGCAGCAACAGGACCGCCGGCGGCCGCGAAGGCCGAGGCGATCCGTTTGGCTCCATCCCTGCACGCCATCGCCTCGCGAACCTTGTCGCGCAGACGCTCTGGCGTCAGGCGGCTCGCCGGCAGCCGGGTTCCGGCTCGGGCCACCTCCACCCGGCGGGCGACCTCAAGCTGATCCCGTCCGAACGGCACCGCGCAGACGGGCACGCCTCTGGCCAGTGCCTTCTGGGTGGCGCCCATCCCACCGTGCGTGACCGCACAGACCGCGCGGTCGAGCACAGGTCCATGCGAGATGAAGCGCTCGAGCAAAGCGTTGGCGGGCACCCGGAACATGGCCGGGTCGCCGGCCGGCAGGGTGGCCACGACGAACACGGGTTCGTCCTTCAGCCCATCAAGCGCAGCCTGGATGAGCCGCCCGTCGCCCTGGAACTCTGACGAGGTCGTGACGAGCACGATCGGCTGGTCGATCTCGGCCAGCCATGCGGGCGCTTCGGGTTCCGGATCCCACTCGCACGGGCCGACCATCACCACGCTGTCCGGCCAGTCGCTGCGGGGGTACTCGAACGGTTCCGCCGTCAGGTAGAGCAGCAGCGGTGGGCGGCTGAACATCGCGTCCGCGTCCTTGAACGGATCGAGACCAAGCTGCGTTCGCACGCGATTCAACTTCGGGAGCAGCATCCGCTCGAGCATTCCGACGAAGAGGGGCCGGGCGATCCGATCGCGGAGGCGACCCAGGGGTCCGCGAGCGGGCGGGAAGCCGGGGCCGTACGCCGGCGCGTCACGCGAGCTCAGCGGCAGCGGAAAGGGGCAGAACGTCGCCCACCGGCCGCCCCAGACCTCCGCGGCGGCCATGCCACCCCAGCTGTTGATGTCGACGATGACGAGGTCCGGTCGTTCGTCGGCGATCGCCTGGCGGAGATCAGGCGCATCGTGCTGGGCCCGGGCGACAAAGGTCGCGACCGCGTGCACCAGCGCGGCTCGGGGGTTCGAGGCCTTCCAGTCGTCGTGGTCAATGGCTTCGATGCGTTCGCTGATCGGAGCGGCGTCGAATCCTAGACCGCGCATGAGGGGCACCTCCGACGCGAGTGTTCGTAGCGCGATGTCGTGACCGCGTCGCCGCAGCTCGACGAGGATCGGGGTCAGCGGGAACAGATGGCCTCGGGCCGGCGAGGTGTAGGCCAGGATGCGCGCCATCACGATACCTCCAGTAGGGGTCTGAGCAGCTCGAGCACTGCCAGTTCGGTTTCGCGCCGGCTGAGACCGGCATCGCGTCGGAGCAGCTTCCAGGTGTAGACGTCGCACACGGCGACTAGCTGGGCGACCCGTCGACGCCGCCGCGCAACCCCGAGCCCGGCGAGCTCAGATGCGAATACCCGTTCACACCAGTCGCGATGGGCGCGCCGGCCGCGATCGACCACCTGTCGCAGCGCCGGTATTCGCGTCTCCTCCTCGAGCATCCGAAGGACGCGATCGCCCATCGCCTCGTAGTGCGTGATGAGCTGGGCGACCGCACCGGCGGCGTCCGTCACGGCCGCGGGATCCCGCTCCTGGCGAACGCGATCCGACTCCCGCTCGACGGCGGCGGCGAAGAGGCCTTCCTTGCCGCCGAACCGGCGGATGACGGTCTGCATGGAGACGCCGGCACGGCGAGCGACGTCGTCGAGAGAGATCTGGTCACTCGGCCGCTCCCAGAACGCCTCGACCGCCGCATCGAGGATGCGCTCGCCGGTGGCAACTGCGTTCGCCGCGCGGGCGACCATGCGGTACGGACCACGTGACGTCATGTTCATGTTAGTAAGACTACCAGGAAATCCTGTTATTACAAGCCCGCTCAACCAACTCGGGATCTGGGCCCAGCACTGGATCGAACTGCGGCAGGAGCATTGCGATGCCGCCTACCTGATGCAGACGGTCCACGCGCTGATCAGGCAGGAGCAGTTGCCGCGGAATGGAGTGACAGTCCGCTTCGAGTTCGCGCACGAGCCGAAGGTGTATTGGCCGGTGCTCGAAGGTCAGCAATCTGAGTTGTGCTTCAACGACCCGGGGTCGCGAGGTGGATCTGCTGGTCACCTCCGATGAGCGGGCCAATGGCGCTGTGCTCCTCGGACGCGCCACCCTGGCCGAGGCAGTCCGCGCGGGCAAGATCACCTTCTTCGGCCCGACGAAACTGATCCGCGACTTCCCGAACTGGATCGGCGTGACCCGCTATGCGCGCTACGCGACGCCCCTACAGCGCGCATACGCCGCGGTCGCGGCGTCATAGGCGCCGCTTGCGCCCACTGACACCTCTCCCAACACGGCGGCAGCGAAGATCATCCACGCCCACTGGCATCGGGCTTGCCGGAACACGACACTTGGGAGGATCATCAGAATCCAGTCAGATCCCGCCGGCTACAGGGTACCGATAAGCATGCAGCCGGCGGTACGATGCCCCAGAATGCTCTGGGGACGACCGTGCCGAGTGACGCCGAGCACATGCCCGAGCCAGCCGATGCTCCCAGCCTGGACCAGGCCGTGGAGACCTTGACGCGCGCTGTCGACATCCTGCGATCGCTGAGCCTCCACGACGAGGCCCGGGAGGTGGCCGCCGTCGTCGAGCGGCTGGGAGCCGATCGCGCGGGCATCGGTCACCAACTCTTCCGGCAGGAGGGCGACTATCGCCTGATCCTCTACGAGTCGGATGTCTTCCGGTTGAAGGAGACGCTCGGCTTGGCCTACCTCGCCAAGCTGCTCGCCTCCCCGGGCCGAGAGATTCACGTCCTGGAGCTTGTCGGCAGCGACGTCGGCCTCGCTTCAGATGCCGGGCCAGTGCTCGACGTCGAGGCGCGGCATGCCTATCGCGAGCGGGTCGAGGAGCTCACCGCCGAACTGACTGATGCAGAGCGCGCCAACGACCCGGATCGGGCGGAGCAGCATCGCGAGGAGCTCGAGCTGCTACGCAGGGAGCTGTCGCGGGGCGAAGGCCTCGGCGGGCGGCACCGTGCGTCGGGATCGACCTCCGAGCGAGCACGGCAGGCGGCGACGAAGGCGCTGAAGCGCGCACTCGCCCGCATCGCCACCCACAGCCCAGCACTCAGCCGGCACCTGGCCAGCACGGTGCGCACCGGTACGTACTGCCGATACGACCCCGACCCGAGGGTGCCGATCGTCTGGCGGTTCTAACCCGGCCGCGACGCCGCTCGTCACGGTCGCGACGCCGTTCGTCACGGTCGTGACGCCCTCTTTCACGCCTGAGGGGTGAAGGAGGAGAACCATGGCCATCACGATGCTGCGCGTCGATCCAAACGCTGCCGGTGAGCGATCCCCCATCGGTCCGGACGTCGTCGCCGCACTCGAGCGGGCGATCGCCGGGACCGGCCTGGATGCCTCGCTGCGGAATCGGTACTCGGTCGTCTTCGCCTTCCCCGGCATGGGCGTTGGTCAGCAGTATCCCGAGCTTGCGGGCTGCACGCTCGAGGTCTGCACCTTCATCGATGAGTCCGGCGTGTTCGCGAAGCACGGGATCGCAGTCATCGGTCTGTCGGGCGAACGGAGTGAGCCACCCGCCGGCTGCCTGGCAATCCCGTTCCCGGTCGGCGTCATCGGGCAGGAGGGGTTCGGCGGGCCGATCGGCTTCGTCGAGCAGGACGGCCGTCGGTACGCAGAGCGGTCGACGTTCGTGATCTTCCCGGACGGGACCGGCATGCGCATCTCGGGCATCGCCGACATCGTCGCCCACGTGCGAACGTGCCTGGACCTGGTTCTGGAGCATCGGCTCGAACGGCTGCGCGAGGCGACGTTTGCCACCGATCTCACGCACCTGCGATCGACCGTACAGCTCGGCTCGCTGCTGCCGAACGGCGCCGATTCCGTCGCGATCACGCGCGTCGACGTCACGATCCCGCTGGTCGTCAAGATGGCGGCGGCGGACGTCGTGCGCGAGGAAGCCGGCTACATGCGCCGGATCAACATGCTCCTCGAGCGTGCCGGGCGCCCGCGCCTGTTTCCGGCGGTCGTCGCGATCAACGCCGACGAGGACCCGGCCTGGTACCTGATGGAGGCCGCCGACCCCGTCTCGCTCGACCGCGTACTCTTCGCTGATGCGGCTCGGACGGTGGTGGACAGGGCACGACAGCCACTGCTCAGGGCCGGGATCGACGGCCTATCCAACCTGTACGAGCTGACGTTCCGCCGCGAGGTGGCGCCGGTGGCGCGCTATCACTATCGCGACCGGTTCGCGGTCATTCCCAGCCGGGCGGATACGCGGCTCACGCACCAACTGCTCGTCGGCGGCGGAGACCTGGAGCGAATGCTCCAGCGGCCGGTCATGATCGATGGCTTCGCCTGTCGGTCCTACCGCGACCAGCTTGCCTTCCTCGAGGAGCGCGTCGACGACCTCGCGCAGCCGGTCGGGGTGTATCTCCACGGCGACGTGCACCTGCCGAACATGCTCATTGCCGGCAACGACTCGATCGTATTCGTCGATCCACGCATCGTGTGGGATGGGAATGACGTCGGGGATCCCGGCTTCGGCGATCCACTCTACGACTTCGCCACGCTGCTCCACAGCCTCCACGTCATGTCGGCCATCCTGCATGCCATCGATATCCAGCAGACCGGAGCGCTCCTAACGGTCGAGGCCACCAATGGCAGGCTCGAGCTTCGCTCGCGCTCGCTGCGGATCCACGAAAACCCGGTGGTCGAGTGGTTCCGCGCCACCGTCGCCGATCGTCTGCCGGCCGACATCATCGGCGCCAACTGGGAGGCGCGCCTGCACGTGGGGACGGCCAACGCCCTCCTCGGCTGGCTGAAGTACGCCCGCTCCGTTCAGACCCGCGAGGCCTGGCTAGCCATCTTTGCGTCGGTGCTCTACCACCTCGAGGTCGGACGCCGGCTGCTCACCCGAAAGGAGATCTCATGACCGCCTCGAGTGCCCCCACCACCACCGCTGTCCGACCGTCCATCTTCTCGTACGTCGCACGGCCGATCCGCTTCCTGGAGCTGTGGCAGCCCGGCGCCTGGCGACTGAAGCTGTACGGGATCGCCTACGGCCGCGCCGCTCCGCGTCCCGAGCTGGTCGACGCCGCCAAGACGCTCGCGCTTGAGGTCCTGCCAGCTGATCCCGGGTACGGCGTGGGCTTCATCGGCGCACACGACGCGCGCGGCGGCTGCTACGCGTTCGTCGACTGGTGGGCGAACGAGAACGAGCTGCACCACAAGAGCTTCCTCGGGCCGTCGCCCGACGAGCTGCGCCCGGCAGGCCCTAACGACTCAGTCGCCTGCGTCTGGGACCTGACGGTGATCGACTTCGAGCGACGGGCGTGGCACGACCTCGTCGTCAAGCAAGCCGACGCGCCGAACGTGGAAGCCTATCTCGCGCAACGGCTCGAAGACACGATCTAACAGGCGTTCTTGGTGATTCCCAAACGAGGGACAAGCCGCAGCTGAGGAGGGTCGGGCAGTGGCAGCCGTTGAGACAGGAGCGGGCGTCGGGACGGTGGTCGCGCTGTGGCGTTACCCGGTGAAGTCGATGATGGGCGAGGAACTGAACGCGGCAGAGTTGACGGAGCGGGGGGTCCACGGCGACCGTGCCTATGCGCTTCTCGACGCCGAAAGCGGCAAGGTGGCGAGCGCGAAGAACCCCCGCAAGTGGCTGACCCTGTTCGACCATCGCGCCAGCTTCGTGGAACCGCCGAAGAAGGACAACGCGATGCCGCCGGTCCGCATCACGCTGCCCGACGGCAGCATCCTCACCAGTGACGAGCCTGACGTGCACCACCGACTATCGGCAGAGTTGGGCCGAGAAGTGACGTTGACGGCCGCCGCGCCGAGCGAGCCTGAGCTTGAGGAGTACTGGCCGAACATTGAAGGCCTGGCTCACAACGACCTCGTCACCGATGAGGCGATGCCGGAAGGAACCTTCTTCGACGTGTCGGTCCTCCATATCCTGACGACGGCCACCCTCAACCGGCTCCGCGAGCTCTACCCGCAAGGGCGCTTTGAGCCGCGCCGCTTCCGGCCGAACATCATCATCGATCCGAGCCCGGCTGACGGGTTTGCCGAGAACGACTGGATCGGAAAGACGCTGAGCATCGGGGTCGAAGTTCGGTTGCAGGTTACCGGTGGCTGCCAGCGCTGCGTGATGACGACGCTCCCCCAAGCTGACCTTCCCAAGGATCCCGGGATCCTTCGAGCGGCGGCCCAGTACAACGATGTGCATGTCGGCGTGTACGCGAAAGTGACGCACGGCGGCAGAGTGCAGCGGGGCGACCGCCTTGGACTGGGAGTCTCGATGTAGGCCTGACCCGTCCGACCTCAAATCGTGGGGCCGCTGTTCGGCACGCTCGGGAGGCCGTCGACCGGCCGCGCAGCCAGTAGTTCAGCCGGACCATTTAGAACAGTCGAAAGGCCCGATCCGAACGTGGATCGGGCCCATTTGTTCTATGTTGGTACCGCATACCGGATGCTGGTCGGATCGGCCCATGCGTCCCAACCTGGTTCAGAAACGACTCCGTGGGAGGCATGGGACAGCTCGCATAAGGGTTCAGCACGGCGAGCCAGCCCCGGGGACGGGCGTTTCCTAACCTCGCGCTCCTCAGCGGTGGGCCAGGTACCGGTCCGCCGAGCGCTGGAGCGCGCCATCCCCGTCTGTGGTTGTGACGCGCCCCTGCCACAGGCTGTAGATGCGCTCGTAGGTATAGCCCCGCAGGGCCTCCACGATGTGACGCACCTCGGCGTCCGTCAGCGGGATGAGGTTCGGATAGCTGTACATGAAGCTCACCCAGCGACGGTCGTTCACGACCGTGATTGAATCGCCTGTCAGTAACGCTCCTCGGCCGCCAGCACCATCGGCCCAATGCAAGACCGTCGAGCCCGCGAAGTGGCCTCCGGTGTTGATGAGCGTGACGCCCGGCAGGATCTCGCGGGCGGGGCCATCCCAGAGCTGAAGTCCCGGACCGGGGTACTGAACCCATTGGGCATCGGCGGCGTGGATGTACACCGGGCAGTCGCCGAAGGCGCCGCTCCAGGTGGTCATCGAATCGTAGAAGTGCGGGTGCGAGATGGCGATGGCGGCCAGCCCGCCGAGCTCCTGGACGCGTGCGATGGTCGGGTCGTCGATGAATGTGATGCAGTCCCACAGGACATTGCCTGCTGGCGTTTGAACCAGCAACGTTCGCTGCCCGATGGCAATCGATGGCTCCGTCCCAATGCTCCATAGGCCAGGCTCCTCCTCGCTGAAGAGATTGCGATGACCGGCCGCCATCAGCTCCGCCATCGTCGTCCAGCGCTGCCCGTCCCAGCCGATGTACTGACGTTCGTCCTCGCAGATCGGACACGTCGTCGGCGGCTGCTCGCTCGGCGGAAACTGGACTCCGCAGGTGAGGCAAATGCGAGACTCCATGGGCCTCCTTCGTGCGACCGAGGGACGGTGGTTCGGGGCACATGCGGGGTGCTCCGATTCTCCGTCCGCCCGGCCTACAGCGCGCCAGCCTACGCCAATTTCTCAGGCGGCGGCCAGAAGGGACTGTACACGTCGCTCCGAATCGGGTCCCCCCTGCGGAGGAGAATCCTCGCGCGGCGCTGGTGGCGGACGAGACGCGGGCGTATGCTTCTCCGGCTATGGGTCGTCCCGACCTACCATCCGGCACCGTCACCTTCCTCTTCACCGATGTCGAAGGCTCGACGAGATTGCTGCACGAGGTCGGCGAGGCGGCCTACGCCGATGCGTTGTCTGAGCACCGCCGCATCCTGCGCGACGCGATCGCGCGCCACGGCGGGATAGAGGTAGACACCGAGGGCGACGCGATCTTCGCTGCGTTCACGACTGCCCTCGGTGCGCTCGTCGCCGCCCGCGATGCACAGGCAGGACTGGAGCCGACCGCGGTCCGAGTCCGCATGGGCCTGCATACCGGCACGCCGCTGCGCACCGACGAGGGCTACGTCGGGCTGGACGTTCACCGCGCAGCGCGGATCGCCGCCGCCGGTCACGGAGGCCAAGTGCTCATCTCGGCGACCACTGCGGCGTTGTTGAACAGTGGAATCGATGACCATCCGCTCACCGATCTGGGCGAGCACCGACTCAAGGATCTCACCGCCGCCGAGCGGCTCTACCAGCTCGGCGCCGAGAAGTATCCGCCGCTCAAGAGCCTGTCACCCTCAAACCTGCCCGAGCCTGTAGGCCCGCTGATCGGGCGAAGCGCCGAGTTGCTCGAGATCGGCGAGCTGCTGCGAGATTCAGCGGCCCGGCTGGTCACGCTCGTCGGTCCTGGCGGCATCGGCAAGACCAGACTCGCGCTCGAGGCGGCTGCCGCGGCGGCGAGCCGCTTCCCAAATGGCCGTTGGTGGGTGCCGCTGGCGTCCGTGCGCGATCCGGCGCTGGTATCGGGGCTCATCGGTCAGGCCCTGGGTCTGGCGGAAGAGGCGGGACCAGCCGCCATCAGCCAGCACCTCAGGGACCGGCGCGTTTTGCTCATCGTGGATAACGCCGAGCACCTACTGCCGGCTCTGGCCGAGCTGGTGGCCGAACTCCTGCCCACGGGCGGCGGGTCGTCGGCGCTGGTGACGAGCCGCGAGCCGCTTTATCTGGAAGCCGAGCGCCTCGTCCGGGTTCCGGTCCTGAGCGAGACCGATGCTGAACGGCTCCTGGTCACGCGCGCCGCCGCGCTTGGGGTGGCTGTGCCGCCGTCAGACGCGCTCACCACCCTCGTGCGCCGTCTCGATCGGCTGCCGTTGGCCCTCCAGCTGGCGGCTGCGCGGCTGCCGATTCTTTCCGTGGAGCAGGTGCTCGAGCGCCTCTCGCAGCGGCTCGACCTGTTCGCCGGTGCGCGCGACGCGGACCCGCGGCAGCGGACACTGCGGGCCACGATGGAGTGGAGCCACGAGCTTCTCTCGGAGCCCGAACGCACCCTCTTTCGGCGCATGTCCGTCTTCGCCAGCGGCTGCACGCTGGAAGCCGCCGAGGCGGTCTGCGACGCGAAGATCGACCTCCTCCAGGCGCTCGTTGAGCGCTCGCTGATCGAGCGACACAACGAGGCGGACTCGGCGCCGCGCTTCGCGATGCTCGAATCGATCAGCCAGTTCGCGGTCGAGCGCCTCGCCGAGTCCGGGGAGGAGTCGGAGACCCGGTTGGGTCACGCCGCATGGGTCCGCGACCTCGCCGAGCGGGTCGACGAGCGGCTGCGAGCCGGCGAGCCAGAGGAACGCTGGGTCGCGCTGCTCAACCCTGAGCTGGATAACCTGCGCGCCGCGATCGACTTCGGCTTCGGGGGTGGCGACGCACAGCTCGTCCGGGCGATCGCCGCGGCCTTGCCGACCTTCTGGGTCATGCACGGGCGCTCCGCTGAGGGCCGCGCGTGGCTGGAGCGGGCGCTCCAGCTCGACCCGACCGAGGACGAGACGCGACGTCGCCTCTTGGGCGGGCTTGCCATTCTCGCCTACCTACAGGGCGACTACGCGGCGTCTACCACCGCGGCCGATGCGGCCGCCGATCTCGCCACTCGGCTGGGCCCGGCCGTCGGACGCTACGCCGGGCTGCGAGATCGGGCGCGTGCAGCGCTGATGCGCGACGACTTCGTCGCCGCCGAGCCACTATTCGAGGAAGCCCTGGCCGCCGCTCGGGAGGACGACAACGGGATCGGCATGTCGTCCTGCCGGCTCAGCCTGGCGAACATCGCGAATCGGACCGGGCGTCACGCGCGGGCCGAGGCGCTGCTGGGCGAGAACCTGCCCTTCGTGCGCAGCCGGGGCCAGGCGCGCTGCGAGGCGACCAGCCTGGTGGCGCTCGCCGAGACCTTTACCTACCTCGACCGGCCGGCTGCGGCAGTGGAACATGCGCTGGCCGCCGCCGAGGTAGCGCCGCAGGCCGCCGACCCCCTGCTGCTGATTGAGAATCTGCGCTGGTACGCGGTCGCCGCCGCCCGCCTTGGGGAGGCCGAGCGTACGGCCCGCATCCTTGGCGCCTGCGAACAGGCGGAGGCCGAGATGGATGCCGCGCTCGAGCCGCACGAGCAGGCCGTTCGGGAGGACCTGGTCTCAGCGCTTCGGCGAGCACTGACGGATGCCGGCCTGCAGGCAGAGCGTACCTCTGGCCGCAGTCTCGGCCTGGCCGCGGCGACCGATCTCATGCGCGCACCAATCGTCGCACGAGAGTCCGCCTGAACCCTTGCCCGCCTGGCTTGTCATTCCGGGGCCTTGGATCGGCTCACACCCAGGCGTAGAGTGGGCGTCCCAGGGCCGACCAGCCGCATGTGGGACACGCCCCGGCGTACAGGTCGCCGCTGATGCGAGCAGCCCACTTCGGCCATAACGGCCTCAACAAACGTTGTAGGATCAGGGGGTCGGGCCTGAGGGACCGCCATCCCGCACCTCCTGGGCCGTCACGTCGTCGAAAGGCGTGGCGGCCTTTTTTTGGCTCGCGCCAGGGAAGACTGATAAGCCAAGCTCGTGAAGTAGGCCATGCGCGCGGCGGTGGCGCGGCGGTGGCGCTCGGGCTCAGGGAGCTGTCGATCAGGGTCGACTTCATGGAGGAAGCGCCGCAGGAACGCTTCACGCGCCGCGGCAGTAGCCGCCCTAGGGAGCGGCCTGCACGGTGAGTTGACCGTCTGTCGCCTGCTCGGGCACAATGCCGGCCCCGGTGGTGCTTGATTGCATCGCTGAGTCCTTTCTACGGGGTCCAACAACTCCCGCAGTTATAGACTCTAAGAGCGGTGTAGCAAGTTACCACCGGGCTCGAAAAGTGCTAAAGCGCTTTAGCGAAGCACGCAACAGCACGAAACGAGGGGCGGCTAGCTCAGCTGGTTAGAGCACTTGCTTGACATGCAAGAGGTCACTGGTTCGAGTCCAGTGTCGCCCACCAACCACCCGATCCACGCTCACACTGACCGCATAGCTGCTTCGCGGCGCCCAGGCGGTACCGCTCGCCTCCAGGCGTCGGCCGGTGGTGGAGAGATCCTCATGTGCGCGGCTACCTTCGAGGCCGTCGCGGACGCCTACCCCGGTCGCCGGACCCCGACGCCTTGAGCTCAGGGGAGAGGGGTCCACGGTCCAGAGTTTCCGGATCCGTATCGAGTGACGCGCGGCCTTACCTGAGCGGCCAGCTGGTTCGTGCCGGATCGACGCTTCGAGCGGCCGCTGGCTCGCTGACCTCGCATCAGCCGTGGGCGAGGTGCTCGCAGCCGCGCTACGACCCGAGTGAACTAGTTCCGCTACGACCGCGACATCACACGTCGAGTCGTCGGAGCTTCCTGCGCGATACCCCACGTCTGGCAGAGTCAGGTGACTTCCCTTCGATCTTGCGTCGGCAGAGCGCTCATTCGCGGTTCAGGACGCCGATCACCAGCTGCTCCACGGTGGACGGCTCGGCGTCGCTGAGGAAGGTCGCGTTGGGCTCGCCGTCGCCGCGACGCGTGGCGCCGCTGGTCGGGCCCTCACCCACGTCCACGGTAAGGTGAGCTTCGGTGAACTGGCCTATGTGGTAGCCGGCCGCCGTGATGGCGGCGACGGTGTCCCACAGGTAGTAGTCGCCACTCGTCATGAACGGGTTGGCGGCGAAGAGCTCGGCGAGCACACGCAGGCCTGGCCCGTTGGCCGACGCCCGCACCCGCTCGGCAAACGCCGGCGTGACCGGCACGCGGTTGATCCCGTCCAGGCTGACCAGGAAGACCGGCGCTCCCGCGTCGAGCACGACCGCCACCGCTGCCGGATCGACGTACATGTTCCACTCGGCGGAGGTGTTGTCCGTCGGCGCATCGGGCGACCCTGCCACGTTCCCGGGAACGTCGACCGCGCCACCCATGACATAGACGGACTCGAGTTCGGCTGCGAGGGAGGGGTCCCGCTGAAAGGCCTCGGCCAGGTTCGTGAGCGGGCCGAGCGTCAGCACGCGGAGCGGGCCATCCGCCCCACGGACGGTTGCATGGATCAGCTCGACTGCGTCACCGCTCGTCGGCTGTCGCGCGGTGTCGGGAAGCTCTAGACCGGCAGCGTGGTCGGCATTGTCGCGGAACAGGTCGGGAAAGGCATGGTCGAGTGCCAGCGGCAGCTCCCGTCCGCAGGCGACCGGGATCTGTGGCGCGTCGAGGCGCTCGAGTAGTCCGAGCACGATCGCGACGCCGGGGTCGCAATGCGCCTCGCCGGTGCCTGAAACGGTGATGGCGGCGATGCTCACCTGCGGAGCACTCACCAGGAACGCGATCGCCACCAGGTCGTCGGGCGCAACGTCGGTGTCCACCAGCATCGTCACTGAGCCCGACGGTTCCGGCAAGGACGGAGGCACCGTGGGCGTGGAGGAGGCGGAGGGTGAGCCGGTAGTCGGCACGCCGGTCCCGCAGCCGGCGAGGATGACTGCTAAGACCCCGGCCACCAGGCGCCGTCGAGGCATCGGTCGTTGATCCATGGCACCGCAGCGTACCAGCCGCAGAAGAGATACCGCGCGGTCGTCCTTTCCTCTGCCCGAGCGGCGGTGAGCTCCCCACCAGCCACCAAATTTGCGCTCACACTGACCCATGAAAGGTGCGACCGACCGGTCTACGACTCGGTAACATCAGTTCCTTCGTCAATCGGCGGGTGGCGCCCAAGGAACCCCGAGGCGCTGACGAGAAGCAGCGTCGCCGAGACCACGACCACGATGGGGCCGGTGATCATCGGGGTAGGACGCTCTGCTCATCTTCTTCAGGATCATCCACGTCGGGTACGCGATGATCTGGTTCGGGGGTGCGATCGTGTCCTCCTTCTTCCTCCAACCCACCGTTGAGGCCCTCGGCGCTCCATGGCAGCCGTCATGGAACATCTCATGAACCGACGCAAGATGGGAATCAGGTTCTCTTTGTACGATGACTCGCTAGCGGCCCGCCTCCCCTCGTCTGCGGCAGGCGATCCGGAAGGCGGAGCAGGCGCTCATGATGGAAAAAGTGGTAACGCGGGTTCGAGCTTGGCTCACCGCGGCGACCCGATCCCCTCCGGTCTGTACCCTTATCCGTACCCGGTAGCCAGCCGGAACACATTGGAAACGGCCGGACTCCACCGGAGGACTCGTGCTCAGCCGGAGCCCACCGGACCAGCGCGGCGATTCCGGTATGCGGTACCAGCACTCGTCCCTGAGCCTCGATTCACGCTCGAATCGAGGCCTTTTCGTGTCCGCGGAATCCGCCGTACCTTGCTTGTACCCTTACGGGATCCGAGAGCAGCGGTCCATCTGAGAGCGGCTTCCTCCTGCATCGTCGTCCAAAGGTGATCGCAGCCGGCAACGTCCGCCAGGGGATGGGCAGCAGCTTCGGACGAGCGGGGTGTGGGAGTTGGCGCGCTGCTTCCTTTGAGGGATGGAACGCCAGCTTGCCCGCAGGCGGGTCAGGTGCACCCCGGAACCGGCCGCTGGGAGGTGTCTGCGACGGTCCACGGTCTGGATCGGGCTTGTCGACCCCCTCGGCAACTGGCGGCTACTTACTTAGCATTGCCTTCATTCATCGGGGAGTCTTGACCCAGTTTCTGCCGCCGGTTACGGTCACCCGGGCCGCAGGCTGCAGGGAGAGGTGAGTCATGCGCGTGGGACTGATGGCGGAGAACCCGCTCGAGAGCGCCGTGCTGGCCTCAGGGATCGTGCCGATCGCGATGCTCGAGGGGTATGCCCCGGTCTACTCCAGGGCCGTGTTGACCGCGACGCGGCTGGGGATCTTCGACGTGATCAGTGAGGGAGCCGGTTCGGCGAAGGCGGTGGCGGAAGCCTGCGGGACCAATGAGCGCGCCACCGAGAAGCTGCTGAACTTGCTGGTCACCATGCGGTACCTACGCTATCGAGACGGCATCTACCGGCTCGCTCCTCACGTGCGGCGCTGGCTGCTGGCCGATACCCCCGGCTCGATTCGCGACCTGATCCTCATGAAGGAGCTCGAATGGAGCTGGATCGACCAGATGGAGTCGTTCGTGCGGGACGGAAGGCCGCTCGACGTTCACGGGTCGATGTCCACCGAGGACTGGCGCGCCTACCAGCGCGGCATGCGCGCGCAGGCCAATCCGCTCGCCGGTCTGCTTGCCAGGCGAGTGCCGGTTCCGGCCGGCGCGCGCGAGATGCTGGACATCGGCGGCTCGCACGGCTACTTCTCGGTGGCGCTCTGCCGGCGCCACCCAGGACTGCGCGCAACGGTGCTCGATCTGCCACCCGCGGTGGAGCACGCCGCTCCTCTGTTGGAGCGGGAGGGGATGGGGGACCGGGTGGTTCTCAGGGCCGGCGACGCGCTGGCCGACGACCTCGGCGACAGAGTGTACGACCTGATCATGGCCTTCAGCCTGGTCCATCACTTCGATGACGCGACCAATCGGCTCCTCGTCCGCCGTTCAGCCCGCGCGCTGCGCCCGGGCGGCTACCTGGTGATCGGCGACGCGCTTCGCCCTCGATCGCCCGGCAAGGGAGGGCAGCAGGGAGCCTTCTTCGACCTCTACTTCGCGTTGACGAGCGAATCGGGGCTCTGGTCGTTCGACGAGATGCGGTCGTGGCAGGTCGACGCGGGGCTCTCGCCCCTCAAGTCGATCTCGCTTGTTCCGGGCGGGGGCTTTGGGCTGCAGGTCGCGGAACGGGTGGCGCCGGACTAGCTGTGCTTCGATCTTCCAGAACGCTGGCGACCCTCCGTCGTGCTGACGATCGGCGCGGGCGTGCCGCGCGGTCCGCCGATCGCGCGCTTGATGCTCGATCTCGCGCGTGCGTCGGCAACGCTCATGGCCATCGTGTTGATGACCGACAGCCCACCGACGATCAGGCTGATCGCCGCGACGCCGATGATGATCGCGTTGAAGATCGCGGTCGTGCCGCCGACGGTCTCGTTGGAACTCTGCGCCCGTGAGCGTGGCACTGTTCTCGACGGTCGCCTCGATTGCCGACGCTACGGCGGCGAAGTCCGATCCCTCTGTGGGATACACGATGATCTGGTTGACCAGCTCCTCGGCCACCAGCGGCGGGAGGTCACCGAGGTAGCGCGGAGCGACCGTAGCGTGCTCCTGTTACGGGGCTGACCTCGAACCTTGCCTGCTCCAGGCTTGACTCGATCCGCCGCAGGACGTCGCCGATGAGCGGGCGAATGTGGCTGGGGGTGGGTCCGAGTGCCTGGTGCGGGCGATCGACGCACCCGGCACGGTGCTCACGTCCGGGCGCGAGCCTCTGCGGTCTGGACGAGCAGGTCGAGAGCGCGCTCCATCTGGCGGCGGTAGACCGGCCGGGCCAGGACCCGACATGGGCCGCCGAGCAACCTGTCCAGGTTGACGTCCAAGGTGATTATGCAGTTGCTGCCAGCCGGTTCGCAGCGGTGGTCGAAGTCGATCGTCAGCCACAGCAGCTTGCCGCGCCACGCCCAACGCTTGCCATCCTCGACCGAGGTCACCACAAACGATGAACGCAGCGGCGGGAACCTGGTCTCCACCCAGCCGACCGTCCCGATCTCCAATCTCCCATCCAGGTGCGCGGCCTTGAGGTGGGGCGTGAACGTCTCGGGCCAGTGCTCGACATCGACCAGCAGGTCCCAGACGACCTCGTTCCCAGCCGGCGTGTGCCGAGTGCCGTAGGCGAAGTTTCCCATCAGCCATCCTTCCGGTCGGTGCTACGCGCTCAAGGGATCCAGTTTACGTGCTGGAGGGAGCCGGTTGATGCCATCGGCCTGTCCCGCATCCGAGCCAGCCGAACCAACGGGTTGTTCTGTCGCCGGTCAGGCGCTCGGAGTCGAGCTGCGATCCTCGAAGGTGGATATCACCCGCGGGGGCGGCCCGCAATCGCAGTTCCTATCTCGTCGAGGTGTTGGAGTCGATGCGATTGGCCTCCGACGTCGCGCGCCGTCCGAGGCGCTCGTCCGCCCGGACCAGCAGTCTGCCGGCCCTTGGGTTGCCCGGCTGCGCGAGCGCCTGGCGAGCCGATGACACCGCGCATGGCGCACGCTCACCGCCCGTTGACCGCGGCACCCGAACCCCTATCCGAACCCTTATGCGATCTGTCCCATGTGTCACACGTGTCTCAAGGAGTCGAATCTGAACCGGGCTGGGACCATGGGACGATCCGACAAGCATCAAGTATGCGGTACCAAACGCTTTACCACGTTCCGGGCAGTTCTGGCAGCGGCAACTGATTCAAGCACGCTCCTCAGGGACCGGATCGGCTCGTAAGACGACTTGCCTCTTGTTGCTCAGCTCGACCCGGATCGCGATTTGGCCCGCATCGTTGATCGATACCGGATTGAGCGCGAAGTCGACGATCGTAAAGCCGAATAGAGATGAGCCGATGGAAATGAGGCAGTCACTTTGGGGGTCGGGTCCCGTGAACACGCCCAGCTCTCCACCTCTCGGCGTGGCGTAGAAGACGATTCTCCCCGCATTGTTGAGAAGCACTCCCCGGAAGCTCTCAAAGGGGCTGCTCGTGTCGATGGCCGTCACGATGTTTCCCGCGGATGCTGCAAAAACGCCCGATCCTCCACCCCGCAGAGTGGCACAAAATGCCACGGTTCCCGCGTCGTTGATGATGGGGAAATGGCCGAGGCCGCTGAAGCGGTCACCGGTCTCGGCGATGGTGGTCAGTGGTCCGCCGTCGCCCACATAGACGCCCTGGCCGCCCGCCTTGAGGTCTGCGCAAAACACTACCGCCTCGCGGCTGTTGATGACGGGCAGCCCATGGAAAGCACTCAAGACGCCGCTTGTTTCGGCGATGGTGGTGACGGAGCCGCCGCTTCCGACGAAGATGCCACTCTCTCCGGACTTCAAATCGGCTCGAAAGGCTACGGTTCCGTCATCGTTCATGGTTGGTCCCAACGGGCCGCTGGTACCGGCAACGGTGATGATCTGGCCGTCGCGCACCAGAAGGACCCGGCGACCTCCCGACTTGAGGCTCCCATAGAAGCAAGTTGACCCACCGCGATTGATATCGGGGTGGCTGGAAACGTTGCTCAGTCGGGCCGTGGCGGAATCGGTGACGGTGGAAATCAGCCCGCCCGTGCCGGTGTACACGCCGGAACCGCCATCCCTCAGAGTCGCCTGAAACGCCACCACGCCAGCGTTGTTGATGGAAGCCACGTAGGGCCTGAAGTCGCTAAACCGATCGCCCGTATCCGCAACAGGTGCCAAGCTGTGGGAGCCGGTTCGAAATGAGTGGTTCACAGTGATTCCTTCCTCGAGGATGTCTCCGTGCGAAGGGCTATCGGCTCACCGCTGAGCCGGGAATGCTGGCGACTGACGAGACTTTTGGGCTCTGGTTGGACGACCGTGCGGGATGAGCCGCGGCCGTGCGCCCGACCCTAACGGCCGACGCTGGCCCCGCTCCGTGTGCCGACAACGGCTGCGCATGACGCCGTACTGCTCGGGCTCCCAGCCGCCTGCGCATTGTCGCCAAATATCGGGCTACGCCTACGTCCGCTCCGACGCCAGCTTCCACGCCGCCCCAGTCAGCAGCAGCGCTGCGACGACCGCGAGCCCGACCGTGTCGCTGACGCTGCCGCCCAGGTCGTGATCGCGAATGTGGGCGGCTACGTGGAAGGCGGCGCCGACGCCCGCCCCGGCGAGCGCGGCGAATATCGCATCCGTGCGACGCCAGAGCGCGATCGCCAGCGTGGCGCCGATCCCCACCTGGAAGGCGCCGACGTCATGCAGGAAATGAACGTTGTACGGCTCGAAGTGGGCGAGCTGCTCAAAGAAGGACCTCGGGTCCAGGAATGACCACAAGCCGAACACGAGGAAGACGGCAGCCCCCAGCGCGGTCAGTATGGCCAGCGGTCTCTTGCGATTCATCGGGTCGTCCCCTTCCATTGCTGCTCAAGCTCAGCGTCATCACGAGAGCGGCGGACCCGCGACCCACCATCGCAGCCGACCGGGTCGTGCCTCGGTGGATGCTAGGGGAGGATCGCCGGGAGCCGCCATTGGCATGACCGTATAACTGACGCGGTTTCGCTCGGCCCTCCACGCTCGTAGCACAGCGCTCAGCCGGAACTGCTTGACATGCAAGAGGTCACTGGTTCGAGTCCAGTGTCGCCCACCAACCCCCCACTTTGAGCACGATCTGACTGGCCGAATTCCGGTCGTGAGGTGAGGCACGCGTGGGACTGGGCCGGTCGGCCCGCGACCGTCCGCGGCGGTCTCGTCGGCGCCGCTCTGCCATCCAGCGGCTGCGTGGGCGGGCAGGGATGCCGGACATGCCCGGCGCCACGGCGTCGCCTGGTCGCCGAGCAAGCGAAGTTCTCTTAACGGCGGCCCATCGGCCGCCCTGACCTGAGCATGTATGGACTGTTTCCCCGTCAAGGGTTCGCGGCTGCGCCGCCCACCGCTGAGAACCGCTCGCGTTCGCTCGCGCGCGGCGGCCCTTGACGGGAGAGCCGGATGGCCCATCCTCGTCCGGTGACATCACCACACGCCGACTGAGGGGACTGTGTTGTCGTAGGGGCAGACAGCTGCTTAATGCATTGCCCGGTGTCAGAAGACATCTGTGCGCAATGCGGAACCCCGGTCTCGAGGCAGATCGACGGTCCCGGCATGCGGACGACCTCGATTCGACGCGGCCAAAGCCGCTGCCATGCTCGTGGGCAAGACCGTGACGCCGGTCACCAACCTTCGGGGGCAGTCGGTTTCCAGGGCCCCTCGATGACCGTCGCCTCCTTGTCGCCGGGCCAGCGCGGCATTGTGATGCAGAGGAACTGGAGCGGGTCGACACCCGTGCAGCGATACTGGAATGCGGTTCCGACCGGAATGTCGATCGAAACGCCTGTCCCCAGAACGGTCGTCTCCTCACGAGTGCCGTCTCGTCGCCATATCTGCCCCTCGCCCGAGAGAACATGCCAGAACTCGCTCACGGTGGCGTGGACGGTCGCCCGATTCACCTGACCTGGTGGGACGGTGGAGTGGATCATGCCGCCGGTCTCGCCTTCGATCAGGTGCCGAATCTCTGCCCCTGCGGGGGAACGGGCATCCGGGGTGGAGGGGAACGGGCGGGTCTGCATGGGAAACCTCCGTGTGCTCCCAAGCATTATCCCCGACACCTCAGGTGTCATTCGCGCACGCTGGCCGAACTCAGGGCCTGTGGTCGAATTCCGGTCGTGAGGTGAGGAACGCGTGGGCGGGCAGGGATGCCGGACATGCCGGTCACCGGGGAGTGTGGAGCGCGAGCGCGCCGGCGATGGGCGGACTGGCGTCGCTTACCGCGGCAGAGGGTTCGGGCCGGTCGCCGTCACGAGGCGCTGCGGGACCCAGTCATCGACGTGGACGAAGCCGTCGAACGTGGACCCATGGAGGACGCGGACGTCATACAGCGAGCGGCGGTGGAACTTCACGTGGGTGAAGTCCTCGAAGAGGACGTAGTAGGGCTCGTTGTCCGCGCTCTGGAACTGCTGCCCGGTCAACGCGGCGCGGTGCTCTCGCGAGAAGGCATCTACCTCGTCGCCGATGACGACCCCGAGGTGCTCGAGGCCCATCTTGTAGACGCGCTGGTGGACCGGCGGGATGAGCTCGATGAGCGGGACCGACATCCCGTCGAGAACCTCGAGCGGCGTGGCGAGGAGGATCATCGAGATCGGCCGGCCATTCCAGACGTTCTCGGAGTTCGCGGTCGCGTGGCGTTCGAGCAGGGTCCGCAGGTGGACGTACTGGTCCCACTCCGGTACCCGCACGGCGAGGTGGCTGAGCGGGTACGGGCGGATGTCGATGCCCCGGGCGAGCAGGCGGTCGCGCTGCTGCGCGGCGAACGCCCGATAGTCCCCGAGGATGTCGCCCACCGGATCGGCCATCGCCTCCTCCTCTCGGCCGCCATCGTACAACGCGGTATGCGGCGAACGGATCAAGCGACCGCGCGCCAGGCGAGGTAGCCGACCGAGGCGACTTCGAGCCAGGCGCGGGCACTCGCCTCGCTACCCTCGTAGCAGCGCGACAGCCGCCGCCAGCGACCGAGCCGGGCGAAGGCATGCTCGGCCTTGACCAGCGGCCGGATCGGCACCAAGGCCCTGATCCCGGCCAGATCGAGATTCACCTGGTCCCCGTGTTCCTCGGCGAGGGGCTTCGAGTCTTCGATGACGCTGCGCTGTGGGGAGTCACGCCCGAGCAGGTGCGCGTGGTCGCTCCGGTCACGCGTGTGACCGTGCGAGACAGTGGGCGCGATGGATTCGAGCAACGCGCGGACACCGTGCTCATCAACATGCGGCGCGTCGAGACGATGAGGGACATTGGTCTCGACGAGGCAGAGGCAATCGCGTCCTCGTCGAAGGCGCCGATCAGCGAAGGCGGGTCAGGCCGCTCCGGAGAACATGAAGGCGTTGCGAATGCGCTCGGCTTCCTCCTCGTCGGCGACGCGCATGAGCGAGTTTGGCTCCAGGTCTCGCACGATGGAAGCGAGGTCTTCGGCCTCGAGCTCACGGAGGAGCCCGTTTGCACAGAGGGCCAACAGGCCGTATGCGATCTGTGGGTCATACCAGGTGCCGGAGCGAGCATGGACGGTGGTGACCGCAGCCCGGGCGCCCTCCTGTGAGACCGCGATCTCGAGGCCATCGACGAGGGCCACGATGCGAGCAAAGAGGGGGATCGCCGCGGCGGTGAGGCCCATCGGCAGGCCCAGACCGTCCCAGTGCTCGTTGAGTGCCATGACCGTGACGGCAACCTCCGGACCGAATCCTGCCCGAGTCGCGAATTGCGCTCCGCGGCGTACCCGAAGGTGCTCCGCGGCCAGGCGTTCCTCGTCCATTCCGGGGGCGACGGGCATCAGCTGGTGCATCATCGCGGGACGAGCCCAGCTTGGGTCGACGTCAGAGACGCTGCCGGCGTCGTGGAGGAGGGCGGCGTAGAAGAGCCCAAGCCGGTCGCGATCGGAGATGCCGACTGCCTCGGCAAGGCACATCGCCAGGAAGCAGGTGCGGACGGCGTGGCCCGGCTCGTGCTCCGCGAGCTCGTCGAGCGCCGGAGTCATCTCCAGCAGGAGATCGGCCACCGGGACGGCTTGCCTCGGATACGCGTTGCGTGCGGTCGCCTCGGCTCTCATGTCCGCCAGTCTCGGGCGCCGCGCGCCGAGCTGGTATGGCCCCAAGGTACCCCCGGTACCGCCCTACGCCTCGGCGTGCGTCCACGATCGCGGCTCGCTCCGGCAATGGCCGCCTCGACGGCCTGATCGAGGTCGTGACCGCTCCCCGGCGACGCGGGCTATCGTAGATCGATGCCCGAGCCGCTCGAGACGTATCGGTCCAAGCGCGACTTCTCGCGAACGCCCGAGCCCGAGCCCGGGTCAATCGGGGAGGGGAGCGGGCGCTTTGTCGTCCAGCGCCATCGGGCCACCCGGCTCCACTACGACCTGCGACTGGAGATTGGCGGCGTCCTCGTCAGCTGGGCCGTGCCGCGCGGACCGACGCTCGACTCGAAACAGCGGCGCCTGGCGATGCGCACCGAGGACCACCCGATCGAGTATTTCGACTTCGAGGGAACGATTCCGGCCAGGGAATACGGCGCCGGCGACGTGATCGTGTGGGACTGGGGCACCTTCACCCCCGAAGAGACCGATGATCCGGCGGCGGCGCTGCTCGCCGGCGAGCTCAAGTTCCGGCTGGAGGGCGAGCGGTTGCGCGGCCGCTACACCATCATCCGGACTGGCGGGAAGCGGGACGCGTACGGCAGGGAGTCCGAGCCCGACCAGTGGCTGCTGATCCACAAGCGCGATGACGCGGCGGTTGCCGGCTGGGACGCGGAGGAGCATCCGACCAGCGTGAAGACCGGTCGCACCAACGACGAGGTCGTTGCGGGAGTCGAACCACACCTGGTTGCGCGGCCTCCGAGCGTGGAGCCGGAGCCAGACCTCGCTGCCGCTCGACCGGCCGCGCTTCCCGATTTCGTGAAGCCGATGCTTGCCACGCTCACCGAGGGCGCCTTCGACGATCCGGATTGGCTGTACGAGATCAAGTGGGACGGCTACCGGGTCGAGGCGGTCGTCCATCCGAATGCGGTTCGGATCTGGACCCGCAACCACATCGACGCCGCAACCTACTTCCCAGACCTGGCCGGCGCAACCGACTGGATCGCCGCGCGCGAGGCCGTGGTGGACGGTGAGGTGGTGGCCCTTGACCCGGGAGGCCGCCCCGATTTCTCGCTGCTCCAGGACCGGACCGGACTGCGGGGGTTGGACGCCACCGGTCGGCGCTCGTCCGATGGACCAAAGCTCACCTCCGAGGAACGCAGGGCGATCCCGCTGGCGTACATGGTCTTCGACCTGCTGCACCTCGACGGCAACTCCCTCTTGGACGTGCCGCTCGAGGAGCGGAAGCGTCTCCTGCATCGGCTCATCCGGCCACATCCGCTGGTGCGTTATGCGGCACACGTGGTCGGGGATGGCGACGCCTTCGTTCGCGCGGCTGCCGATCGGGGCCTGGAAGGGGTGGTTGCCAAGCGTCGGGCGAGCCGCTACGAGCCCGGCAAGCGATCGCGCGACTGGCTGAAGATCAAGCTGCGTCGCGAGCAGGAGCTTGTCGTGGCAGGGTGGCTGCCCGGGAAGGGAAGCCACGCCGACCTCGGATCGCTCATCGTCGCCGTGAACGCCGATGGTCACCTCAGGCACGCGGGTCAGGTTGGCAGCGGCATCTCGGCGACCATGCGTAAGCAACTCCTGGCCGCCATGGAGCCACTGCGCCGCGATACATCGCCGCTGGATCCTGTGCCCCGGCTGCCTGCGGCGCGCTGGGTGGAGCCTCGCATCGTGATTCGGGCGGAATTCGCAGAATGGACATCCGATGGATTGTTGCGACAGGCGGCCTTCAAGGGAATCGAGGTGGGGAAGGAGCCTGCCGCCGTCGTTCGCGAAGAAGCGATGCCCGCCGCGCGGGTCGTGGCGCGCGCTCCCGGCAGCCGCTCGTCGGCAGCGGCCCGAGGCAACAGATCAGATCACTTGAACACGGCCGTCCTCGAGGCGACCCCCGCCGAGCTTGCGGCCCTCGATGCCATGGAACGCGACGGTACCTGGCAGGTTGCGGGCCATGAGGTCCGCCTCACGAACCTGGGCAAGGTGCTCTTCCCGGCGGCGGATGGACATCCCGCCCTCACCAAGCGCGACCTCATTCGGCACTACGTGTCGGTAGGCCCGATCCTCGTGCCGCACCTGGCGGGCCGTGGCCTCAACCTCCAGCGCTTCCCGGACGGGATCGGGAAGGCCGGCTTCTGGCAGAAGGATCTGCCCGGCCACGCACCGAGCTGGATCGCGCGCTGGACCTACACCGGCAGCGAAGGGCCCAAGGACTACGTCGTGGCCGATCGGGTCGCGACGCTCGCGTGGCTGGGACAGGAGGGTGCGATCGAGCTGCACCCGTGGACCTCGCGCACCAGCGCGCCTGATCGGCCGACCTTCGCATTGATCGACATCGACCCGGGAACGAGAACGACCTTCGAGGAGATCCTCGTTCTGGCGCGACTGTATCGGACCGCACTCCAGCACCTGGGGGTGATCGGCCTTCCGAAGGTGAGCGGCAAGCGCGGCGTCCAGATCTGGCTGCCGATCGAGCCCGCCTACACCTTCAAGCAGACACGCGATTGGGTGGAGATGCTGTCGAGGGCGGTGGGGCAGACCGTGCCGGAGCTCGTGAGCTGGGAATGGTCGAAGCGTGACCGCGCGGGCCGGGCCCGGCTCGACTTCACCCAGAATGCGATCAATCGGACGCTCGTCGCACCCTATTCGGCTCGACCAGCGCCGGGAGCTCCCGTCTCTGCGCCGATCACATGGGATGAGCTCGACGATCCCAAGCTCACACCAGACTATTGGACCATTCGCTCCCTGCCCGAGCGGCTGGCGGCGTTCGGCGACCTGTTCGCCCCTGCCCTCAGCGAGGCACAGAAGCTGCCGTCACTCTGAGCGCAACGAAAGGCCGCGGGTGGAGCGCCGAGCCTGGGAGTCACAGGAGCGGAGCCGCCCGCGGCGATTTTGCGAACGGTAGAGGGGACGACGGGTCTAGCTGGGCCAGCCGCCGCCGGTGTGTGCACTGCGCATATGCGTCTCCTCGAGCGACCGCCTCGCATGAGACGTAGCCGCAGGGAAACGTTCGTACCCGGAGGTCGCCCCTTCAATGACCCATGGGTACCGACGTCGTGAGGGTTGGGCAGTACTTCCGGGGGAGCGAGCAGTCAAATGGGACTTGCCAAGGCCCGTATACTCCCGTCAATGCCGCGTACCCGACTGCCCAGCCAGAGCACCGCGCACGACAGCGCACTCGCTCAGCAGATCGGCGGGCGCATCCGCGACGCACGGAAGCGCAGCGGCCTGACCCAGCAGCAGTTGGCAGGGGATCGGTACACGAAGGCCTACGTCAGCGCGCTGGAGACCGGCATCGCCCGACCATCGATGGTCGCCCTCAGCTACCTCGCGGAGCGCCTCTCGCTGCCGCCCAGCCATTTCCTGGACGAGCAGAATCCCGCCTGGAGCCGATTGGCGGTCGACATGACCCTTGCGTCGGGCGATTGGCAGGCCGCTGCCGATGGCTACGCGTCCCTGCTCGACATCCCCATCGACGACCTCGGTCGCGCCCAGGTCCTGCGGGGCCGCGCCGAGGCGTTGGCACGCCTGGACAAGGGCAAGGACGCGGTCACGGCTGCCGCCGAGGCGGCTCGCCTCTTCGCCTCCCTGGGGCGGATCTCTGACGAGGCGCTGGCCCGATACTGGCTGGCCTACGGCCTCTACCTGTCAGATCAGGAGGCCGATGCGCAGAGCCTCCTTTCCTCGCTTCTGGAGCGGGTACGAGCCGGCCTGAAGGTCGAGCCGGACTTCGAGATGCGCCTGTTGACGGCGCTCGCCGCCGTGGCGTCGCGCAGCGGCGACTATGCGCGATCCCTGACCCACCTCGAGACGGCCCGTGGCCTGGCCGAGGACCTCGACGATCGCCGGCGTGCGATGTTCCTCTTCAACCTGGCGATCAGCTACCAGGAGACCGGGGACCTGGAGGCGGCCATTCGCACCGGGACCCAGGGGCTGGCCCTCCTTCGCTCAGCAGGCGCCGGCTTCGAATCGGCGCAGATCGAGAACACCCTCGCGCTGGCGTACCTGTCCAGCGGGAACATCGAGCGCGCCGCCGAGTTTGCCGACAAGGCACGCGCTGCGTTTGAGGAGGTCGATGACGATCGCTTCCTGTGCGCCGTGCTCGACACCGACGCACAGGTGGCATTGGCTCAGGGTCGGCTTGACGACGCGGTGACGACGGCCAGACGCGCGATGGAGATGGCGCGGTCGACCGGCAATCACGGGGTCGAGCTGACCGCGCTACTCACCGAAGCTCGCGCGCTCCGCGCCAGCGACGACACCGAGGGGGCCGAGGCCCGCTTCGCGCAGGCCGCGACGCTGGCCAGAGCGGGGCACTCCGCTGGACGGACTCGGGAGGTGTTGCGTGAGTGGGCGGAGCTGCGCGCCACCCTGGGAGATCACCGCGGAGCCTATGAGTTGACCAGGGAGGCACTCTCGGTCAAATAAAGGTTGACAAGTGCACTCCGGTGCAGTTAGCCTGCCATCAGCGAGTTGGTCTGGGTACCCGCCAGGTGCAACGCCGGCGTGGGACCAACTCAGAGGCGGGGAATCGGGATCGGAGATCGGGCACAGCTCCGATCCCAATGCCCCGCGAAATCAGGAAGCCACCGGTGTTTCGACCAGCGTGAAGCGTCCTGCCGCAAAGGGATCCTCAGCACCGGGCAGGTAGATCCGCATCGCATACCTGCCCGGACCCCAGGCCTCCAGCAGGTTGGTCGCGCGTACCTCGAAGGCAAAGACCCGCGAGGTGGCGACGATCCGCTGCTCGGATGACCGCTGTGCAATGGTCTGCGTGCCGTCGGCATTCAGCCGGATGATCTCTACGAGGACCGTGTCCGTCCCTGCAGCCGCCAGCATCCGTACGGAGTAGACAAACGGGTCGCCGTCCCGGAAGCGATCCGTCGCCCCGATCGCCTCTCCGCTGACGGGATCCAGGGCAGTGCCGTACATGATCGGCGCGGGACTCGCCCCACTCGGCGACGGGGACGGCTGGGAAAGTCCAGTCTCCGACCCGGCACGGCCAACAAGGAACGCCAACACGGCCACACCCACGGCGGCAGCCGCCCATCCAAGCCAGGTCTGCGCTCGGGGACTCAGGCCTCCCCGCCGCTCCGCGGCCATCTGTCGCGCCTGCAACGGACGGCCGCGTTGGAGGCGGAACCTCGAGCCACCGATCCGCCTGCTCATCTCGGCCCAAACTCTAACGGGCTGATTCCAGATACGATGTCCCCATGACCCGCCGCGTCTTCGACTTCGACACCCCTGACCGATTCGTCGCGGGCGTCCTCGGCGAGCCCGGCGCAAGGACGTTCTACCTCCAGGCACGACAGGGCGGCGCACTCGTCAGCATCGGCTTGGAGAAGACCCAGGTGGCCGCACTCGCCGGTCGCATGTCCGAGCTGCTGGACACGGTCGAGGGGCTGTCAGGCGAGCTTCCAGCTGGAGTGGCTCGCGACGACCGGCCACTCGAAGAGCCAACCGTCGAGTTGTTCAGGGTCGGTGCCATGGCCCTGGCCTGGGATGCGACAGCTGCCCAGATCGTCATCGAGGCACAGCCGCTGGGGGCGGAGGCCGCGCTTGACGAGACGCCCGACCAGAGGCCGGTCAGTGCCGACCTGTTCCGGGTGCGGGTCGAGCCCGCACGCGCGCGGGATTTCATCCGGCGCGCCGCTGCACTGATCGCGGCCGGGCGACCCGCCTGCCCGTTCTGCGGACAGCCGTTGGAAGCGACGGGCCATTTCTGCCCAAAGACGAACCTGAACTGACGATCGACGTGGGGGGCGGGAACGCCGACCACGCCGGCTTCGACCCGGAACTGCCGATCGACTGGCTCGAGCCGGTCCAGCTGGGGGACACGCTGCCGGGGCGCCTGGGCCTCACCATCCTGCCCGGCAAGCGGGGGACCTCGTTCCGCTATCCGGGCCGGACGTACCGCCGCGACCTGGATGAGGACTTTGCCCTGCTGCGCTCGGTCGGCATCGAGCGCCTGTTGCTGCTGGTTGACGACTCCGAGCTGCGTCAGTGGAGCGACCCGGCGATCATCGAGCGGGGGGGCGCTGCCGGCGTGAGGGTCATTCGGCACCCGATCCCTGACGGGAGACCGCCATCCTCAACCGGAGAGATGAACGCCATCCTCGCTGCGATCCGCGAAGGTCGAACCGCCGGCAACGTGGCGGTGGCGTGCATGGGCGGCGTCGGACGGACAGGTACGGTCGCCGCCTGCGCCCTGATAGAGGGCGGGATGACGCCCGACGAGGCGATTGCGACCGTTCGCGCCGTGCGGCACCCGACTGCCGTCGAAACCGCGGAGCAGGAGCGATTCGTACGCTCCTTCGGGACGGGGAGCCGGGCCGCCGATCGCGCCTAGCGGGCAACCTCCTGCGGCTGCTGCGCACTTGCGACCTGTGTTGCCGCGACCTCCACGAACCGGCAGAGCGCATTCGCCAGTCGCATTTGCAATGGAGTGTGGACGCGCACCTTGAGGAGCTCGGGCGACGCGATCACGATCGCCAGGCAGCGGCCTCGCGAGGTCGCGACGTTGAGACGGTTCAGCGAATAGAGGAATTCGATCGATCGCGGCATCTCCGCCTGCGACGACGTGGCCATCGAATAGATGGCCACGGCTCCCTGTTGTCCCTGGATCTTGTCCACCGTTGCGACCCTGGCTTCGCGGGGACCGGCCGGGGCCTGGAGGGCGACGGTGCGCAGGCGCTCGGCGAGGAGCTCGACCTGGGCGTTGTAGGGAGCGATCACGAGCAGGTCCTCTGGCGTGATCGGCCTCACCTCTCCATTTGCGTTGGTCCACATCCCGGCGAGCAGATTCTGGTAGAGCTCGACGGCGGCTGCCGCTTCTTCCTCGGAGGTGTTGTGGTTGTCGGCATGGGTGATTGGCACCCATCGCACGCCCGTTCCCGTCATCGGACCCGGCGCCTCGAGCGACTGCCGGGCTGCGCTCGGGGCTGACTTCAGCTCTCCCTTGTAGAAGGCAGCCGAGGTGAATGCGTTGACGTCGGGATGCAGACGCCACGTCTCGGCCAGGAAGACGCCACGAGCCGGGTCGATGACAGGGTCTCCGGCAAGCACGTATTCGAGTGACGAAGCGCCTGCGCCCTCCGGATGCGCCCCTTTCTTGACCTGGGACAGTTGTTGGGGATCGCCGAGCAGGATGAGATTGCGTGCAGCACCCGCCACGGCAAGGACGTTCGCCAATGACATCTGGCCGGCCTCGTCGACGAACAGGGTGTCGATGGAGCTCTCGAATTCCGGTCGTGACCAGAGCCAGGCCGTGCCCGCCGCGACCTGCACCTGGCCCGACGCGAGCGCTACCCGGACCTCGGCATTGTCGCCGGTGCATGCGTACCCGCAGTCCGCAGGTGGCTCGTCCTCCTTGTCCACCTTGCGAATGGCGGAGATCGTTTGGCGTGCCCCCGCCGCGTGGGCCATGACCTCATCGAGAAGGTTTTCGATTGCGTGGTGCGTGAAGGCGACGATGCCGATCTGGCGGCCCGCTCGCACCAGCTCCAGAATCATCTGGGCCCCCGTAAACGTCTTGCCCGAGCCGGGCGGCCCCTGGATCGGCAAGGTTGTCTGATCGAGTACCACGGCGAGGCGCCGCGCTGCGGCGTTGCTGTCCTCGCCGGGCTGGACGAGGGCCGCACCTACCGGCTGGCCAGCCCGGGGCGGCAGGCCGAGCAGGAACTCGCGTGACGCCTGCAGAGGCCCATCTCCGCGGAGGCCACTCGCCTCGACACGGAGGGCGAGCCGCTCGAGTGCTCCCTTCTGCTCGGTGGCGACCAGCGGCTTCTTCGGAATCAGCGATGTGGGATGCGGCCGGGGAGCCCTCACACCCCATTCGAGGTCGAGTGTGCCATGCAGCGCGTCGAGCTCGACGATCTTCCCGGCAGCGCGCTGGGTCACCGGGTTGAACGGCTCGTCACCTGGCTTCAGCCGGTACGGCTGCTCTGGGTCGAAGCGATAGCGGTGTCGCACCGACTGACGCGGACGATCCACTTCGGCTGTCCATTCCAACTGGCCGATCGACTCCTCGTCGTCGACGAGCTGTTCGTCTGATTGCCCGCACCGCTCATAGAAGGCCCACCACTCGACGTTCTCCTCGCGGCGGTGCCATTCCAGCAGGTCGCCGAGGAGGCGACGTACGGGGGCATCGGAAAGCGAGGCGGGTGACATGCGCAGCCGATCGGCAAGGTCGCGCCTCCGGCGGTCATCAGGGCCCAGCTCGCGTTCAAGCTCCTCGACCTTCGCTTCCCGCCTGGGCACCGCCCCCCCGGAGCGCTGGGCGAGCTCCGCTCGGCGGTCCTCGAGCCAAGCTCGCAGCTCGAAGTTGGAACGGCAGTCGTCGCGGTTGTAGTCGTGGATCTGATCCAGGATCGATTGGTCGGCCGTGCCTTCGGAGACCGACAGGATGTATGCCTCATAGGCGACCACCGACGAGCCGGCGTCCTGCAGGGCCACGTCCCGCCGAAGGTCGTAGAGCGCCTCGAGCTTCTTGATGGAGTAACTGTCCACGCCAATGCGCAGCGCCTGGCGCACGATCGCAAACAGGTCGACGAATAGCTCCCCGCGCAGGAAGCGATCGACTTCCACCTCGCGGGTAGCGTGACGCGTTGCGAGCATGCCAATCCGCCCGCGCTCGTAGGCGGCGTAGTGGTACACGTGCATCGTCGGGTCTGCGCGCCATCGGTCCATGACGAAATCCATGAAGCCCTCGAAGGCCAGCTTCTCTTCCGCGGTGTCATGTGCCCACCAGGTGTGAAAGCCGCCCTGCTCCCATACGCCGAAGAGGTATTCCAGGCCTTCATCCTCGGCGAACGGGTCCCCCTCCATGTCGAAGAAGAGGTCGCCGGCGGACGGGGTTGGCAGGCCCGCGAGACCTCGATTCGTTTCGAGGGGAAGGAATTCGTAGAGGGGCTTCGCAAGTGCCCTGGACTGGTGCTGCAGACGAGCCTGCTGGTGCAGGTTGGTCAGCACCACATCGCCGACCTTCGCGACAACGGGAAGCGGCGCCTCGAGCGCAGCCAGGGCGCTGAAGGTCCCGATCCCGGCATCGGAGAGTCGCCGAGCGACATCAGATCGCATCCCGGCGACCAGGCTGAGGTGGTCTGCGTCGCGGCGAAGTGCAGTGCAGTACCCGTTCCAGCGGCAGACTCCGCAGTGGCTCACCGGCTCCGGCGTGACCTCGAGCGGGTAGACGAGAGGCTGGTCCGTCGCGACTGCGGCCTCAAATCTCTGCTTCACGCTGCGGAAGTAGGCCAGGTAGTCCTCCAGCCGATGTGACTCGACCCGGTGGCCGCTGCCTCCAAGCGCGACGTGCATCATTTCAGGCATCCGTCCCTGGATGCGGGACAGCAGGTCCGAATAAACGCACATCTGCAGGAGGGCGCCTCCCTTCACGTGGCGGGCGAGCTTGGTGTCGGCCACCTCGTAGTGGTAGCTGCCGAGGTGGCTGCCGGCATCTGGCTCGTCCACCCGCAGCAGGAAGTCCGCGTATCCCAGCCAGCTTCCATCGAACAAGGTCGCCTGATAGATCACATCGGCGCCGTCGCGCATATGCCGCCGGGTCAACGCCCCATCAAGCTCGATCTCGGCGAGGGTGCTGCGAGGCGCATCGGGACCGCGATCGACCCGACCCTCGACGACGACCCGGCCCTGTCGCTGCAGGTGCGCGAGGTACTTCCGCTCGTGTTCGAGCCCGCGCCTTTGCAGCACGTCGAGCTCGGGGTCATCCCGCTTGGGACGCGTGAGGCCAGTCTCGAAGACAGCACGCTCCAGGGTCGTCAGGTGCTCACATTCGAGGTATCCGACCAGGTCGCTGGCGCTGTAGACGACGGTGCCGTCGAGATCCTGCATGCGTCTCGAAGCCTAGCCCTTCCGCGGGACAGGTCGCCTGTCGCGGGCCGCCGTTCAGCCCCCGACCGGCTCGCTTCGGACGATGCTGAGTGCCCAGCTGCAATCGGAGGTGACGCGCAGGAAGATGTCACCCACGAGTTCAGGATGAGCGGTGAAGAAGTCACCATAGAGACTGCCCGGCGCCGGCGCCGTGCCCAGC
Source organism: Chloroflexota bacterium (assembly GCA_013816405.1). Classification (GTDB taxonomy): domain Bacteria; phylum Chloroflexota; class Limnocylindria; order QHBO01; family QHBO01; genus CF-167. Next base: position 31,205 of record JACDEL010000025.1, read on the forward strand.
GTGGCCCGAATGGCCGGAACAGCGGTTCCGCTGCCTGGGACGAGGTCAGCGGAGAAGGCACAGCCGCCGCCTCCAGGCAGGACCACGGCAACCCAGCGCACCGCGTAGTTGGCATCCTGGATCGGTACCGGGCCGAACTCCCCGTTTCCCTCGTGCGCAAAACCGGCCACGATCGGGTTGAAGGGCAGCTCGAAGGTGGCCGGCGTCAGGTAAGGCGTGGGCATGAAGCCGGCCGCTACCCACCCTTCCTCGAAGGTTGGCTCGGCGGCGTCCGCGTCGCGGACCAGGTACCAGCCCCAGCTGTCGTTGCGCACCGGCCCGAGCTCGACCACGAGCTTGCTCCCGGTGGGAAGCAGGGTCAGCACGCCCTGGGTCAGCCCTGGTCCCTTGCGGACGCGCAGGCCCGAGGCATTCGTCTTCACGGTCGTCCCCGCGGTGAAGGTGGGGATGGCGTCGGCTCCGGGGGTCGGCGCCGGCGTGGCACTGGCCGGTGAGGCCGATGTCGAAGGCTGGACACTGACCAACTGCGAGGCGACCGCGCTCGACGATGGCGATGGGCTCGGCGATCCGAAGAGACAGCCCCCGAGCAGCAGGGTCGAGAGAGCCAGCGCGATCGGCGCGGGGCGTCGCATGCACGCAGCCTAACGCAACGGTACGATTCCGGACATGAGCACCAAGACCAGCAAGACCGACACCGACTGGGTCCGCGACCTCACCCCCGAGCAGTTCCACGTCCTGCGCGAGAAGGGGACCGAGCGGGCATTCACCGGGGCCTACTGGGACGAGCATCGGCCAGGGGTGTACCGGTGCGCCGGCTGCGGCGCCGACCTGTTCACCTCAGACACCAAGTTCGACTCGCGCAGCGGCTGGCCAAGCTTCTACGCTCCCGCCGACCCCGCTGCCGTGGAGGTCGAGAGCGACCGGGCCTTCTTCATGGTGCGCAACGAGGTGCACTGCTCGGCCTGCGGGGGCCACCTTGGCCACGTCTTCGACGACGGGCCGAACCCGACGGGCCTGCGCTACTGCATCAACTCTGCGGCCCTGAAGCTCGAGCCCAAGCCTGAGGAATAGGGGACCTGATCAGCGCACCTTGTCGGTCACATCGAGGAATGTGTAGATGTCCGACTGGTTGGGCCAGATGTAGTTTCGGTCGGGCAGCAGCGGCAGGTCCTGCCCGAACTCAGCATTGAAGAGGACCCGGAACTGGTTGACCGGGGTCATGGTGCTGTAGAAGCCCGCCTCCTCCGGGTCCTTATCCGGCAGGTAAACGGCGTTGAGGATGCCGAACTTCTGCTTCAGGACCTCGGTTGAAGCGGTGGTCCAGTCGAAGCCACGCTCGTCGCGGCGGTATCCCTTCGGCCACGCGCCCTCGTCGCCAAGCAGCATGATGATCGGGCGCTCGGCCGCCGGGACGTCGAGGAGCTGATCGACCCAGGCAAGCATCTGCGTATTCGTGTATTTGAGCTGCTCCACGAACTGCTCCTCGTGGGTGAGCTCCCGCGCCTCCTCGGCGGTGATGAAGCTGCCATCGGGGTGGAAGACGTATGGCTCATGGTTGAGCGCCAGCTGGGTGTGGATGAACTTCGGACCGGCGAGGCTGGAGGCGCGCCGCAGCGAGCGCAGCTCGTAAAGGGTCTGGTTGTATCTGTTCAGCCGCCAGTCATAGGGTGCCTCCGTGCCGAGCTCCTCGAAGACGCGCAGGATCGTCGCCCGCTGCAGCACCGCGTCGAACTCCGAGGTCAGCTTGTCGTAGACATAGTTGATCTCGGCTGAGGGGTGCTGGCTCATCGGGCTCCAGAAGGTGCCGGCGTAGATGAAGCGGTAGCCGAGGCCATCGAGGAACGTCTGCACCTCGAACGGAGAGCTGAGCCCACGGTAGATCGGTCCCCAGTCGTTGGCCGCCTTCGCCTGCTTTCGGAGATCCGGGCCGTCGAGGTACTCGAGGTTGCGCGCCGATTGAATCGAAGGTGCCGTCTTCAGGTAGTTGGCGGTCGAATCCTCGGCGATGTAGAAGCCTCGGTCGCGCAGCGCGTCGAGGAACGGAGAATTGTCGTAGTTGAAGTCAGCCTTGAGGACGCTGTTGGAGGCGTACTCCTCGAGGACGACCCAGTACACGTCGTGATGCGCAGCGTTCGACGTTTCGCCGGTGGCGGTGACCCCGGACCCGGTGTTGGCCGAGGTTGGCCGGACATTGAAGACGAATGCCCCGATGATCAGCAGGTTGAAGAGGAGCGCCAGCCCCGTGATCACGTTCAGCGGCAGCACGACGCGATTCGCCAGCGCATGGAAGCGCCAGATGAATGACAGGCCGATGACGGCGATCAGCAGCCAGGCAATCAGCAAGACCCATTGTCCGAGGACCATCGTTCCGAGCCAGTCCCATGCCATCCCGTACGTGAAGAAGAGGACGAGGAGGAGCGTGCTGGCCAAGGCGGCCGCAGCCCACGCCCGGGTGAGAGCGCCGAGGATCCCCATCACGATCAGCGTCGCCACGATGCAGATGGCGAGGGGAACAAAGATCTCTTCCGGGGCGATGGCCTCCTGCACGTTCTGGGCGTAGAGGAAGATCACCGGGTAGGCCGCCGCCAGAACCGGATAGAGGGGGAGGCCAGGCAGCCGCCGAAGCCACGTCGGGGTGGTCATCGGCTCGGATTCTCGCACGGCGCGTCGTTGACCGTGGCCCGACGATCGGCGATGCTGCGGTCGTGGTTGTGCCCACCATGGAGCTGAGCTTGCCCGATGGACGGTCGCTGGACGTCTTCCTCGACGGCCCGCCGACCGGTACGCCGCTGGTCTATCACATGGGGACACCGTCCGCCGGCGGCCCGACCTTTCCGCCGGTCGTTGATGCCCTGGCGGAGCGCGGCCTCCGGTATGTCAGCTTCTCCCGTCCCGGCTACGGATCGTCGACGCGGCGGCCGGATCGCAGCGTGGCGGACGTGGTGGACGACACCGCAGCCGTCCTCGACGCCATTGAGGCTGAGCGCTGCCACGTGATCGGTTGGTCGGGCGGGGGACCGCACGCCCTCGCCTGCGCAGCTCGGCTGCCGGAGCGGGTGATCAGCGTCGCGACCATCGGCAGCATCGCGCCCTACCCGGCCGAGGGGCTCGACTGGACCGCGGGGATGGGGGCCGAGAACATCGAGGAGTTTGCAGCGGCGCTGGCCGGCCCTGACGAGCTGATCGCGTTCAAGGAACGAGCCGCTCCAGTGTTTCGGGCCGTGACGCCGGACCAGGTTGCGGACGCGTTCGGCGACCTCATCGACGACGTGGATCGCGGGTCCCTGACCGGTGCCTTCTCGGTGTGGATGGCGGATGTCATGCACGAGGCGCTGCGAATCGGCTACTGGGGCTGGTTCGACGACGACATGGCCTTCACAAAACCATGGGGATTCTCGCTGGACGAGATTCGCGTGCCCGTCTTCCTGTGGCAGGGGGGCCATGATCGGATGGTGCCCTTCGCCCACGGTGAGTGGCTGGCCGCTCACCTCCCGCAGGCGCGGGCCCGTCTCTTCCCTGAGCACGGTCACCTGACCCTGGCGGTCGACTCCATCCCTCGCATTGTCGACGAGATGGTGTCCGTGGACCGATGAGGCTGCGCGCCGCCGTCATGCTGATGCTGGCGCTGACGGTGCTGAACCTCGCAGCGCCAGGAGGTGCTGCGGCGGCGGTTGCCAAGATAACCGGCGGGGCAGTGACGCCGAAGACGGGTACGACGGCCACCACCTTCCAATTCGCAGTTCACTTCGTCGGCACAAACACCGACCAGGCGGTCGCCGTCAGCGCATCCGTGGCCGGGCGGACGGTGCCGTTGTCCCTGTCGAGTGGCACCGCGCGGAACGGAACCTGGACCGGCCCGTCGACCCTTCCGGCGGGCAGCTGGACGGTGACCTATCAATCCACGAGCACCGGACTCACGAATCCGAGCTTCACCGTGCCAGGCC
>JACDEL010000026.1 GCA_013816405.1 Chloroflexota bacterium
GTGCACGGTGAAGTAGATCGACACGTCCATATCCATGGCCGCGGCGGCGGAGGCGGCGAGCGTGCCCGCCCTGCGGCTCGGCAACGCCGGAGGCCCTGGCCTGAATCTTGCCATCGGCCAAGCGCAGCTCAGCCTGGGACTCGATCAGCTCCGGGCAGCCTGGAGCACCGCCTTCTAGGGCCGTCTCCGCCTATCCGGCGGCCGTTTCGGCAGGTTCGACGGGGGTGGCGGCCGGCTTCGCGCCAGGCGCCTTGCCCTTTCCGTTCCCGTTCGTAGGTCCGGTTGCCGCGGCTGGCGCCTCAATCCGACGGAGCCCGCCGCGAGCCCGCTCGTGCAGGTTGTAGACCTCCTGCAGGCCGTCGGGCGGGACGCCGTCCGCGAAGACCTCGCAGAAGGCGTTCACGACCTCGGGATCGAACTGGGTGCCTGCGTTCGCGCGAAGCTCCGCCAGCGCGTGGGCATGGTCCCGCGCATTCCGATAGGGGCGGTCGTGGACCATGGCGTGATACGCGTCGGCCACGGCCACGATGCGCGCCCCGAGCGGGATCTCCTTCCCGCGCAGTCCGTGGGGATAGCCGCTCCCGTTGAAGTGCTCGTGGTGATGGAGGACGGTGGGGACCGCCTCGCGCAGCGATGAGGCCTGCTCCAGGATCACCTGGCCGATACGCGGGTGCTCGCCGATCGCCTGCCACTCGTGATCGGAGAGGGCGCCGCGCTTGTCCAGGATCTCGAGCGGGACGGCCAGCTTGCCGAGGTCGTGGAGGAGGCTGGCGATGCGAATCCGCTCGATCTCGTCCTGCGGCAGCCCCATCTGCAGCGCCATCCCGGTCGCCAGGGTGGCGATCAGGTCGGACGGCTGCCCGCCGTGATGCGGCTGCGGCGCCAGGACGGATGCCAGCGCTTCGGCCGCGGTGTCGCTGGCCCACTGGCCTATGGCCGTGGCAGCTGCGCGTCGCTCTGCCGAGATCGGTGCGCGGCGAACCGGCGCGTTGTCGTCGACCGCCCGATAGCGGTAGGTCCGGTTCCGGCCGAGCGACTTCGCCGCGTACATCGCGGCATCCGCTTGGTCGACGAGTCGGTCGGCCTGCAGCTGCGACCCGACGTCCCCGGCAATGCCGGTGCTGATGGTGACCTGGATCGCCTGGCGCGGAGCGATGGTGAGGGGGTGATCCATCACCAGCTGGCGCAGGTGCTCCGCCAGCACGGTCGCCTCCTCCGGCGTCGTCTCCGGGAGGATCAGCATGAACTCCTCTCCGCCGTAGCGGCCGAAGAGGTCGCTGCCGCGGATGTTGTCGCGGATCAGGGTGGCGATCTCGCGCAGCACCGCATCCCCGGTGTGATGGCCGTAGGTGTCGTTGATCGGCTTGAAGCGGTCGATGTCGATGAAGGCGACCGACAGCCACTTGTGGTGACGCGTCGCCCGCTCGATCTCGGAGGCGAGGGTTGTGAGGAGTGTCTCGCGGTTGACGATCCCCGTCAGGCGGTCGTGGGCGGCACGCGCCCCAACCTGCACGAAGGCGCCGCTGGCGGCGTTGAAGGCCCTCGCCAGCCGTCGCTCCGCCGGCGTACCCGCAACCCGCAGCCGGACGGGCTGTTCGCTGGTGAGGCTTGCCTCCAGCGCCGCGGCGACCTGACTCAGCCGGAGGCCAAAGTAGATCCAGCAACCCAGGGCGACGACGGTGGCGCCAGCCGCGCCGGCCAGGATGGTCAGTGCGCTGAAGGTGAAGCGCTGGTGCGCATCCGCGACGACCGCGACCGAGAGCCCAACCATCGCCAACAGGACGACGGGAACCGGAGCCATGAATCCGAGCGCCCGGATGAGTCGAAGCATCTGCCGTCCATTCGCGAGGGGTTGCCACCCTTGGTCGTCCGAGGATGACCCTCGGCCCAATTCGCTGCCATGGCCTGATCGTCACCTCGCGGGCCGCGCGATTCGCCTCCCAGGCCGATTCGAGCCGGTGTGCGGTGCGGGGCAGTACTGCGCTGGTACCTTTGTTCCGGAGAGCGTCGGAGGCCGGGCGGCTCCGGTATCATCAGGGCGTGCCTCGATCCCTCCCCGCCCGCTGATCACGGTGCGACGGACCGCCCTGCCGGCTCCTGAATCCGAGGCTGGACCACACCTTCGTGAGCTGCCGCGCTACGAGCCGTTGCGCTACGAGTCGCATGGGCCCCGGGAGGAGTGCGGCGTGGTCGGGGTCTACGCTCCGGGCCTGCCGGTCGCGCACCTGGTGGCGCTTGGACTCCACGCTCTCCAGCACCGCGGACAGGAGTCAGCGGGCATCGCCGTCTCGGATGGATCGCAGCTCAGCCTGCACAAGCGGCTCGGCTTGGTCGGCCAGGTCTTCGACGAGGAGACGCTTGCCCGCCTGGAGGCCGACCACGATGGAGCGCAGACCGGGCACGCGGCGCGCCTGGCGATCGGTCACACCCGCTACAGCACGACGGGATCCAACAGCCTGCCGAACGTCCAGCCTGTGTACGCCTCGAGCGAGCTGGGAGAGCTCATGCTGGGGCACAACGGCAACCTGACCAACGCGACCTGGCTCCGCGACGAGCTGACCGAGCAGGGGATCGAGTTCGTGACCGCAAGCGACACCGAGGTGTTGGCCAAGCTGATCGCGCACGCCCCCGGCCGCAGCTGGGCGCAGCGCGTCGAACAGGCCTTTCACCGCGCGTCGGGTGCGTACACCTTCACGATGCTCACCGCGAACGCATTGGTCGCCGCTCGTGACCCGGTCGGCTTCCGCCCCCTCGCACTCGGCCGGCTGCAGGACGCGGCCGGTCGTCCGTCCGGCTGGGCCGTCGCGTCCGAGAGTGTCGGCCTCGACGCGATGGGCGCCACGTTCGTGCGGGATGTCGAGGCGGGCGAGATCCTCACGATCGACGATGAGGGGGTCCATGCGTCACGGCCGGGGGTCAGCGCCGAGGCAAGCGACGCTCGCGAGCGGCTCTGCGTCTTCGAGTTCGTGTACCTGGCCCGCCCGGACAGCGTCATCGGCGGCAAGCTCTTGTACGAGGCCAGGCTGCGCATGGGTCGGCGGCTGGCGATCGAACAGCCCGCCGATGCGGACCTGGTGATCCCGGTGCCGGACTCCGCGGTGCCGGCCGCCATCGGCTACGCGGAGCAGTCCGGCCTGCCATTCCGCGAAGGCCTGATCAAGAACCGATACGTGGGTCGGACCTTCATCCAGCCCGGCCAGACCTCGCGCGAGGCGTCCGTGCGACTGAAGTTCAACCCACTCCCCGAGGTGCTGGCGGGCAAGCGGGTGGTGGTGGTCGATGACTCGATCGTTCGCGGCACCACGACTGGGCCGATCGTCGCCATGCTGCGGAGGGCCGGCGCGCGTGAGGTGCACGTCCGGATCCACTCGCCGCAGATGCGCTACCCCTGCTACATGGGCGTGGACACCGGGCGTCGAGCCGAGCTGATCGCGGCCAACCTGGGACTCGACGGGATCCGGCAGCAGATCGGAGCCAATACCCTCGGCTACCTGTCGCAGGAGGGCCTGCTGGCGGCGGTCGGCGGCGACGAGCGGCGGCACTGCACGGCCTGCTTCGACGGCAACTACCCGGTCGACGTGCCGCTGGACGTCGACAAGTTCGCGCTCGAGCGGGGCTGACCCGGATGGGGCAGAGCTACCGGGCCGCCGGTGTCGACATAGACGAGGCCCAGCGCGCGATTGACCTGATTGCACGTGCCGCAGCAACGACGGCGACACCGGCGGTGATGGGCGGCATCGGGAGCTTCGGAAGCCTCTTTCGCTTCGACCCGACCACGCATCCCGACCCGGTGCTGGTGGCATCGACCGATGGGGTCGGCACCAAGCTGAAGCTGGCCATAGCCCTCAACCGCTACGACACCATCGGGGTCGACCTGGTCCATCACTGCATCAACGACATCGCGGTCCAGGGAGCCGATCCGCTCTTCTTCCTCGACTACCTCGCCGTGGGGCGGCTGCGCGCGGAGGTGGCCGCGGAGATCGTGACCGGCATCGCCAATGCATGCGCGGCCGCTGGCATCGCGCTGGTCGGCGGGGAGACTGCGGAGCTGCCGGACCTGTACCGCGGAGACGACTTTGACCTTGCCGGCTTCATCGTCGGGGTGGTGTCCGCGGCCGACGTCATCGACGGCTCGCAGGTGCGCGAAGGCGACATCCTCCTGGGCGTGCCGTCGAACGGTCTGCACACCAACGGCTACTCCCTCGCGCGTCGGGTCTTCGGCGAGGAGGACTGGTCCCGCACGGCGCCTGGACTGCAGCGAACGATCGGCGAAGCGCTGCTCGAGCCGCATCGGTCCTACCTCGACGAGATCAGGATCCTGCGTCGCGCGCTGCGTGGCGCCGGGGGCGATGCGCTCGCCTTCGCGCACATCACCGGCGGTGGCTGGGTCGACAACATCCCGCGGACGCTCCCAGCGGGGCTGGGGGTTTCGGTGGAGCTCGGTTCGTGGCCGGTCCCGCTCATCTTCAGCCTGATCCAGGAGCGCGGCGACATTGCCGACGACGAGATGGTGCGCGCCTTCAATTTGGGGATCGGCCTCACCTGCGTGGTGCACCCCGAACACGAGGCCGTTGCCCGCGACGCCCTGCCCGAGGCAACCCGGGTCGGCACCGTGGTGCAGGCGGCGCCGGGGTCCGCGCGCGTCACCTTCGCCTAGGCCGATGCGCCTCGGCATCCTGGTATCGGGTCGCGGCTCGAATCTCGAAGCGGTTCTCGATGCGATCGCTTCCGGGCAACTCCAGGCGGTCGAGGCGGTGTTGGTCATCGCCAACCGGCCGGGGATCCGGGCGCTGGAGGTGGCCGCCCGCCGCGGCGTTCCCTGGCGCCTCCTCGCGAGCTCCGACTTCGAGAGCGGCGAGGCGCGAGACGGGGCGATCGGGCGCGCCCTGGCCGAGTCGGCGTGCGACGTAGCGCTGCTGGCCGGGTATGACCAGGTCCTGCGGCCACCCTATTTCGCCGCGTTCGGGGGTCGCACGATCAACATCCACCCCTCGCTCCTCCCGCGCCACGGTGGCCAGGGAATGGTGGGGCTCGCCGTGCACGCCGCCGTCCTGGCCGCGGGGGAGAGGGAGACGGGGGTCACCATCCACGACGTCACGCCGGTCCTCGACGCCGGGCCTGCGATCGTCCAGGTCCGGCTGCTCGTCGTGCCGGGGGAGTCGGCCGGCGATCTCGCCGAGCGCGTCCTCGAGGTCGAGCACCGGGCGCTGGTGGCCGTGCTTGGGCAGCTATCTGCTAGCATGACCGCCGCGCCGCCAGCGCCGATCCGCGCGCGGCGATAACGCAGAGAGGCGCATTTCGCATGCCAGATGGCCTGCCGGATCCGGGGAAGATCTGGAACGACTTCATCACCAACCCGCTGGTGCAGACCGCGGGAACGCTCATCGTCGTGTACGTCGTCCTGCTCTGGCTGGGGACCGCGTATTGGGCCTTCCGCGACATGCAGGCGCGCTCGGAGAACCCGATCCTTCCCTACTTCGCCTCGGCGCTGATCATCTTCTTCACGCCCCTCCTCTTCCTGTTCGCCGTGGTCCTGTACCTGATCGTCCGCCCGCGCGAGTCGCTGGCAGAGGTCTACGAGCGCTCGCTGGCCGAGGAGTCGCTGCTGGCCGAGGTCGAGAAGAACGAGCTCTGCCCAGTCTGCCGCGACCGGGTTCACGCCGATTGGCTGGTCTGCCCCAACTGCCGCACACGGCTGCACCGCGTCTGCCCCTCGTGCAGTCGTCTGGCCGACCCCGAGTGGCCGCTGTGCGCCTACTGCGGTCACGAGTTCCAGCGTCCGGCCGCACGTCCCGTCGAGCGCGTGATGGAGCGCAGCGCCCCGGCGCGCACCGCCGAGCGAAGCGCCGATCTGGGCGCCGAGCCTGGCCTTCGCCCCGCCTCTAACCCCTGACCGGCGGCCCGCCGGTGGACGAGCCCCGGCCCCCGGGGCTGTGGAACGCGGAGCCCCCGACCTCGACCGATCGCGACCCCCTGAGCCGCCACCGCGGGTTGCAGGTCATCTCCGTGGTGATGATCGCCGCCGGAATCGTGCTCCCCATCGTGGCGTTGCTGGGCAGCCCCGGCCTCGTCAGCCAGAGCGAGACGCCCGAGTCAGTCCAGCGCCTGATCGGCCCGCTCCTGCTGCTCGGCCTGGGTGGCCTGCTGCTCGTCGTCGGCCTTGTCATCAATGCGGTGCGGGCGCTGATCGTGCGCTCGGCCCTTCCCCCTGGGCGCTATCGCGGGCCAGCCGTCTTCGTGCTGCTCCTGCTGGCGGTCATCCTCGGAACCATCCTGGCGCTCGGGGCTGGTACCACCGCACTGGCGCTCTTCGATGGTGGGGAGCTCTCGGTCGGGGGGTCTCTGCTCCTGCTGACCTCGACCCAGCTAGGCCTGCTGACGGTGACCGGTGGGTTGGTCGTGGCTCCCCGCGCCCTGGCAGGCGTCCGGATCATTGGGCGGACCGGCCTGGGCCGGAGCCTGTTGATCGGCCTTGGAACGGCAATCCCGGCATGGATCGGTGCGACCCTGCTCGGCGCCCTGGCAGCCGTCTTGCTCAAGGCCGTCGGCTTCTCCGAGCAGGCGGGACCATTGGACACGTTCCTTCAGCGCGGCGACCCGACCGTCATCCTGGTCGCCTTCCTGCTGGTCGCCCCGGCAGCGGAGGAGACCTTCTTCCGTGGCGTCGTCTACAACGCCTGGGAGCGCGAGCGCGGTTCGTTGGTAGCGGTCGTTGGCTCGGCAGCCCTCTTTGCCGTGATCCACACCAGCCTCTTTGCGCTGATCCCGATCTTTGCGCTGGGCGTTGCCCTGGCCCTGCTCTACCGCTCGACCCGGAGCCTCGCCGCCACGATCGCCATGCACGCCGGGTTCAACGCGATCTCGGTTGCCATCGCATTGCTGGCTCGCCAGGGGATCATTTCGCTCCCGACCTGACCCGATAAGCCGCTGATAATGGGCCGGTGAGACGGTTGGCCCTAGCCTCGCCAGAGTGTCCGCCGTGCTTCGACCGATCCCCGTCCCCGCGGGGGAGCCGCGGCCGAGGGCCGTCTCGGCAGCCCTCGCCAGGCTCGTTCGCGTCGGCGTTGCTGATCTCGGCGACGACGAGCTGCTGGCGCTCCTCCTCGGCGGCAGAGACGGGGCGACCGTCGCACGGTTGCTCCTCGAGCCCGGGGGCCTGGCCGGGCTGGTTTCCGTAGGCCCGTCAGACCTGCGACCGATGGCAAGTCGGCGTGCAGCCTGCCTGCTGGCTGCCCTCGAGCTCGGTCGCCGCGTTGCGTCGACCTGGCCCGCCGATGGGTGGCGCATCCGCGCCCCTTCCGACCTGGCCGAACGCCTGATGCCAGCGATGGGACACCTTGAGCGGGAGGAGCTGCGAAGCGTGCTCCTCAACACCAAGAACGCGGTGACCGGCATGGTCACCGTATATGCGGGGAACCTCGCCGGCTCCTCGGTCCGGATCGGCGAGGTCTTCCGGGAGGCGGTCCGACGCCAATCGGCGGCCATGGTGGTCGTGCACAACCACCCGTCGGGAGACCCGTCGCCCTCGGCTGAGGATCTGCGGATCACTCGCGAGCTGGCCGAGGCGGGGAGGCTGCTCGACATCGAGCTGCTCGATCACCTGGTGATCGGTCACGGCCGCTGGGTCAGCCTGCGCGCGCTCGGGGCCCTCTAGCTGGCCCTCCGGCCGTGAGCACGAATCGGCGATGGTCCCGTTGACACAGGGTCGTGCCAGGGGGATGGTGGCCAACTCGGGCTCCGCCGCTGAACCAATTGGCTCCGAAGCTCGCCCCTACAGGTGTCGCAATGCGTCGCCCGCTTAGTTTCCTGTGCACGGGAATCGTCGCCCTCGCGATGATGACCGCTGCATCCTTCGGCACCGCCACCCCAACGGCCGCCGCCACGATCGCCCCGACCACGACATGCAACAACGCGCTTGGCAACGGTGGCGCCGTGTGTGAAGTCACCGTCGTCAACACGATCACGCCGACCGGTGGGTCCGCGGTGGTCACCGTCCGTGAGTGCACCGGCTCTGCCGGGGTCCCCGCCACGAAATGCACGAACAAGACCACTCCTCTGAGCCAGCCTGTCACCGCCGTGACGCAATGCGATGGCTCGATCAGCGGTGGCGGCGGAACGTTGCTCTGCAGCGTATTCGTCACCAACAACTTCGTTGGCCTGGGTCCCTCGGTGACGGCTGTCACCGTCAACCAGTGCGTCGGGTCGGTGACGACCGGCACCGTGAAGAAATGCAGCCCGTTCCCGGCGACCACCACCGGCGCCACGATCACGCAGTGCAACGGCTCCGGCAATGGTGGTGGCACCTCGCTCACTTGCACGGCGACCGGCACGCAGTCCTCGGGCCTGGTTGTCAGGATCAACCAGTGTAACGGCTCGGCCAACGGCGGCGGAACGCGCACCGTGTGCTCGGCCCGTATCTTGAACAACGTCATCGCGGGTCCTGGCGGTCCGACCGCAGGCATTCCCAACGCGAGCATTCACAGCCAGCTCCCCGCGCAGCGGGGCATCACCAATGCCGTTCTGCTCGGCGCCCTGGTCCTGCTGCTCGGAATCTCGCTGACCTCCGTGGTGAAGCGCTTCGCAACCCGATCCAGCATTCGCTGACCACTTCGAACTGACGGGGGCGCACGACCGGCGAGGGTGCCGATCGGGCGTCCTCGCTCCATGTCCCGCCCGTGCTCAGCCGCCGGCGAGCACCTGGTAGAGGCCGCCGCCACCGAGGTCGACGAGGTAGATCTCACCATCTTCGCCCTCCCCGAATGATGTGATCCTGAGGTCAGTGTCAGCCAGTCGTCGGGGGATCACTCCACCGGCAGCCGGGAGGGTCCAGATCGTGCCGGAGCAGTAGTCGCCGAAGAGGTATGTCCCCTGCATCGCGGGTTGGACGGTGCCGCGGTAGACGTATCCGCCCGTGACCGAGCACCCGTCGTTGTGCGCGTACTCGGCGACCGGCGCGACCGGCGTAATGCTGTCGCACCCGCCCGAACACTGCGTTCCCTCGAAGATGTTCCAGCCGTAGTTCTCGCCCCCTGCGGAATCGGCGGGCTGCCGGTCGATCTCCTCCCGCGCGCCCCCTCCCACGTCGCCGATGTACAGGTTCCCCGTGCCCCGATCGAAGCTGAAGCGCCATGGATTGCGGAGGCCGTAGGCCCAGATCTCGGGCAATCCGGCATCGGGGGCCACCCCGCCTTCGGCATACGGGTTCGTGTCCGGGATGGCGTATTGCCTGTTCGCCAGTGGAGGAGCGTCGACGTCAATTCGGAGCAACTTCGCGAGCCATGTCTGAAGGCTCTGCCCATTGCCGGACGAGTCGCCCTGGGAGCCCCCGTCGCCGAGGCCGATGTACAGGTAGCCATCGGGCCCAAAGGCGATCTGCCCGCCGTTATGGTTGGCGAACGGCTGGTCGTGGGTGAGGAGGATGCGCTCGCTCGCCGCCTCGGCGGATTCGTGATCGGGTGAGGCTGTCAGCTCCGAGATGACCGTCGCACCGTCAGCCGCGCGGCTGTAGTGCACGAACAGCCGTCCGTTTGCGGCGAAGTCGGGATGGAATGCGACTCCCAGCAGGCCGCGCTCGCCGCCGGCCAGGATGCGGCCAGAGAGGTCGACGAAATCGGCCGGGCGCAGCGTTCCGTCTGCCTCGATGACACGGATCCGACCACTCTGCTCGTTGATGAACAGGCGGCCGCTGCCGTCGCCGGCATTGGTGATCCCAACGGGGCCGGTGAGACCTGCGACGACCGGCTCAAGGCTGATCGCAACCGGACTTGACGAAGCCTCAGGGGTGCTGGTCGGGGAGCTGCAGCCAACCAGCAGGAGAGCGCCGAGTGCGGCAGCGCGCCATCGATTCTGTCGTCGATTCCCAGAGTGCACGTCGGCAACAGCCTACCGGAGGTTCGATGGGGTACGGTTGCGCTCAAAGCCGATGACGACGACCCGAGCTGCCCTCACGCGCGCCGCCGCGGCCGCCCATGCCGCGCTCGAACCGGGGCCCGACGCCATCGGGACGCGCCGGTCGATCGCGATCGAGGCCGTTGAGCCGGAGGTCGACTGCGGAGAGGCCGCCGTCAAGCGGGTGGTGGGCGACGAGCTGCGGGTTACTGCCGACATCTTCGCAGAGGGCCACGACCTGCTGGACGCCGTGCTCCTCGTCCGTCGCGAGGACGAGCGGCGCTGGGCCGAGAGCGCCATGCGCCTCGTCTCCAATGACCGATGGAGCGGCACCGTTCGGCTCCGCAACAACGCCAGGCATCGCTACACGATCGAGGCCTGGCGAGATGCCATCGGCTCATGGCGCGAGACCATCACCAAGAAGCTCGACGCCGCCCAGCCCGTGGCGACGGAGCTGGCCGAGGGGCGAGTGCTGCTCGAGGCGGCGCAGCTGCGCACGCGCGGAGCGGACGGGCGCCTGATCGCCACGGCATTGGCGCGAGAGCGTCGCGCCCGCACGGACCGCTCCCGCGCGGCCGCCCTCACGGATGAGCGGGTGGTGGCAGCAGCGCGGCGGCACCCCGATCGCGGCGCGGCGTCGCGCTACCGGCTGGAGCTGCCACTTATCGTGGATCGGGAGCTGGCGCGCTGCTCGGCCTGGTACGAACTGTTCCCGCGCTCCCAGGGCCGCGACCCCGCGCGCCCGGGCGCCACCACCCTGCGGGAGGCGGAATGGCGTCTCCCGCAGATTGCCGCGATGGGCTTCGACGTCGTCTACCTGCCCCCCATCCACCCGATCGGCCGCACGAATCGCAAGGGGCGCGACAATGCGGTGCGAGCGCGGCGCAGCGATCCCGGCTCACCATGGGCGATCGGACGCGACGGCGGCGGCCACACCGAGGTGGCCACGGAGCTCGGCGGCATGGAGGCGTTCGATCACTTCCGAGCGATGGCCGAGGCCAATGGGCTCGAGGTCGCGCTGGACCTCGCGCTACAGGCATCGCCCGACCACCCGTGGGTGAAGCAGCATCCGGAATGGTTCAGGCATGCGCCGGACGGCAGCATCAAGTACGCGGAGAATCCGCCGAAGCGCTACGAGGACATCTACCCGTTCGAATTTGTGGGTGCCACGGCCGCCGATCGCGAGGCGCTGTGGCGTGCCTGGCTCGAGGTCGTCATGACATGGGTCGAGCGCGGCATCCGCATCTTCCGCGTCGACAACCCCCACACCAAGCCGGTCGCATTCTGGCGATGGCTGATCTCCGAGGTGCAGGCTGCCGATCCAAGCGTGATCTTCCTGGCGGAGGCGTTCACCACGCCAAAGCGCATGCGCGGCCTGGCCAAGGCGGGGTTCAGCCAGAGTTACACCTACTTCACCTGGCGCGAGTCACCCGACCAGATTCGCGAGTATCTGACCGAGCTGACGGCCGGCCCGATGCGCGAGTACTTCCGCGGCAACCTGTGGCCGAACACTCCGGACATCTTCCCGCACCGTCTCGATCACGGTCGCCCCGCGTTCGCGATCCAGGCGGTCCTGGCTGCGACGCTCGCTCCCTCGTGGGGGATCTATTCGGGCTTCGAGCTGTGCGAGCAGGGGCGTCTCGAGAACCGGGAGGAGTACGCCCACAGCGAAAAATACGAGATCCGAGCACGGGACTGGGACGCGCGCGGCAACATCAAGTCGCTCGTCTCGGGGCTGAATCGGCTGCGTCGGGAGTGGCAGGCCCTGAGGCTCAATCACAACCTCCGCTTCGAGCGGGTGAGCGGCGAAGGTTCCATCTTCTATCGCAAGGCGATGCCGGCAGGCGAGATCGATCCTCTCACCGGGCTTCCCAGCCGGTGGCGTGACCCGGTCTACGTCGCGGTGAACTGCGATCCCGGCCGTCCCGAGAGCGCGATCCTGCATCCTGACCTGCCCGCGATCGGGATCGGCTTGGACGAGCCCTACCTCATGGTCGACCTCCTGACGGGTCGCTCCCGCCGACTGCGTGGCGCGGAGATCCGGGTGGAGCTCAACCCGGCTCGGCTGCCATATCGGGTCTTCACCATCCATCCGGTCACCGGCTCGCCCGCTAGGTGACGGTCGACCTCGCCGCGCCCCTGGGCGCGGTGCCGGACGAGCGCGGCACGGCGTTTCGCCTGTGGTGCGAGCGTGGCGAGGCGGTCGAGCTGTGCCTCTTCGACACGGACGGGATGGAGCGACGCCTCCCGCTGGCCCGCGGCCCGGACCGCGTCTGGGCTGCGCATGTTGCCGGCGTGGGCGAGGGCCAGCGCTACGGATACCGGGTGCACGGACCATTCGAGCCGAAGCAGGGTCAGCGTTTCAACGCGGCCAAGCTGCTGCTGGACCCGTATGTGCGCCTGGTCGAGGGGCCGATCACCCTCCGCGACGAGCATTTCAGCTATCGCCGCGAGCGTGATCCAAACCGAGCACCCGACCCTCGCGACTCGGCGCCCTTCAGTCCGAAGGGCATCGTCGCGCGCGGCATGCCGCCCATCGACGAGACCGAGCGGCCACGCATCCCGATGCTCGACTCGGTGATCTACGAGCTCCACGTCAAGAGCTTTACGCGCCGCCATCCGGAGATCCCCGAGGAGCTGCGGGGCACCTATGCCGGCCTGGCCCACCCCGCCGCGATCGCGCACCTGCGCGGGCTGGGGATCAGCGCCGTCGAGCTGCTGCCGGTGCAGCTGCAGATGACGCCCCGGTTCGTCCTCGATCGAGGCCAGATCGACTACTGGGGCTACAACACCATCGCCTTTCTGGCTCCCGATCCGCGTTTGGCGGCCACCTCGGACCCGCGGGCGGAGCTGCGCGAGACCATCCGAACGCTGCACGCGGCGGGGATCGAGGTCCTGCTCGACGTCGTCTACAACCACACCGGCGAGGGCAACGAGCTCGGCCCGACCGTCTCGTTCCGCGGGATCGACAACGCCGCCTACTACCGCCTCGACCCAAGGGATCGGAGCAGGTATCGGAACGATTCGGGAACGGGCAACACGCTGGACGCCACCCATCCCGCGGTGGTGCGCCTGGTCCTCGACAGCCTCCACACGTTCGCAGCCGAGTACGGCGCCGATGGCTTTCGCTTCGACCTGGCCACGGTCCTGGGTCGCACGCGGGGAGGCTTCTCGGCCGAGGCACCGCTCTTCGCGGCGATCCAGGCCGACCCGCGGCTGGCGGGACTCAAGCTGATCGCGGAGCCGTGGGACCTGGGAATGCTCGGCTACCGGCTGGGGGAGTTTCCCGCTGGGTGGAGCGAGTGGAACGGCCAGTACCGCGACGCCATCCGTCGCTTCTGGGCCGGCACCGAGCACCTCCCCGGGGATGTGGGCCAGCGCATCGGCGGCTCGCCTGACCTCTTCTCGATGGACGCTCGCGGACCGGCGGCATCGGTGAACTTCGTCACTTCGCACGACGGCTTCACGCTGCGCGATCTGGTGAGCTACGCCGAGAAGCACAACGAGGCGAATGGCGAGGGCAACCAGGACGGGGAGGCCACGAACGACTCGCTCAACTTCGGGGTGGAGGGGGACACAGATGACCAGCGGATCCTGGCCCTGCGCGACCGCCAGCGTCGCGCCCTGTTCGCCACGCTGGTCTCCTCGCGAGGCCCTGCCATGCTCCTCTCCGGCGACGAGCTGGGTCGCACGCAGCGGGGCAACAACAATGCCTACAGCCAGGACAACGAGGTCAGTTGGCTCGACTGGACGCCGGCGGCCAGGGACGCCAGCATGCTCCCCTTCGTGCGATCGCTGATTGCCCTGCGCTCCGCGCACCCACTCCTGCGTCACGGGACCACTTCGATCGTCGGCACGGCGCCGCTGACCTTGCAGATCCTCCCTTCGGTCGCGGGCGAGGGCCCGGATGACGCGCTGCTGCTGGCGATGAACCCGACCGATGCAGCAGTTGTCGTTCACCTCCCCGCTGAGCAGCCTCGCCGCTGGCTCCGATACTTAAACTCCGCCGAGGCGGATCCGCTCGCGGCGGCCGGCGAGTCACTGCCCGAGGCAGAGGCGACCTTCGAGCTGCCTGGGCGGAGCGTCGTGCTGCTGGGAATCCGTGCCGAGTCGGCTGGCTAGCCAGCGGCCGGGCGCAGGAAGAGGACGCCGAGCGGCGGGACGGTGACCAGCGCCGACGCCGGCTGCCCGCCCCATGGCCGGGCCTCAGCCTCGATCGGTCCATGATTCAAGACATCCGAGCCGCCGTAGCGCTCCGCGTCGGTGTTGAGCACTTCCTCCCAGGGACCCACAGCGGGGAGCCCCAGGCGGTATCGGCGGCGCGCCGTGGACGCGCCGTTCTGGACGACGACCGTGAGCTCCTCCGCCCCATCGGGCAGCGCCCCGCGGCGCAGCCACGCGATCACCGAGGCATCGGTCGTCCCCTCGCCGTCGACCCAGGCAAAGCCGTCGGGGTCGGGGTCGCGCGCCCAGAGGGACGGGGACGAATGGTAGAGCGCGGCCAGGTCGGCGAGGAAGGTCGCATGGGCCGCCCGCGCCGGGTCGCGCTCCGCTTCCTTCCACGGCAGGGCACGGTCGTGATTCCACTCGCCACTGGGTGCCAGCTCCGACCCCATGAAGAGGAGCTTCTTGCCCGGTTGGCCGACCTGGTTGGCGAGCAGCGATCGGAGGCCTGCGAACTTCTGCCGTGGCGTGCCCGCCATCTTGCCGAGGAGCGAGCGCTTTTCGTGCACCACCTCGTCATGCGAGAGCGGCAGGATCCAGCGCTCGGTGTCGAGGTAGAAGCCACGGAAGGTGATCTCGCGCCGATTGCGCCAGCGCTGCTCGGGCCGCTTGCGGAAGTAGACCAGCGTGTCGTGCATCCAGCCCAGGTCCCATTTGAAGTCGAAGCCCAGGCCGCCTTCGGCGACCGGGCGGCTGACGTCCTTGAAGTCGGTCGATTCTTCGGCGACGGTGATCACCCCGGGCAGCCCCGCGCGAGCGCGTGTGTTCAGGTCGCGCAGGAAGGCGATCGCCTCGAGGTTATGGTTGCCCCCAAGTGCGTTGGCGGTCCACCGGCCGCGCTTGCGCCCGTAGTCGAGGTAGAGCATCGAGGCGACTGCGTCGACGCGCAGCCCGTCGACGTGGAACTCCTCCAGCCAGTAGCGGGCGTTCCCGATCAGGAAGTCACGCACCTCAGGCTGCCCGAAGTTGAACACGAGGGTGCCCCATTCAGGGTGCTCGCGGCGCTGCGGGTCCGGATCCTCGTACAGGTGCGTTCCGTCGAAGCGTGCCAGCCCGTAGCCATCCCTCGCGAAATGGGCCGGCACCCAGTCGAGGATCACGCCGATCCCGGACCGATGCAGCAGGTCGACCATTGCCCGCAGCTGGTCGGGCGTTCCGTAGCGGGCAGTCGGGGCGTGGAAGCCCGTGACCTGGTAGCCCCACGACGCGTAGAACGGGTGCTCGGCGAGGGGCAGCAGCTCGATGTGGGTGAAGCCAAGACGGGTGCAGTGCTCTGCCAGGAGCGGCCCGATCTCGGCGTAGGTCAGGAACCTGCCGTGCGGTCCGCGCCGCCACGAGCCCAGGTGGACCTCGTAGATTCGCATCGGGGCGTGCTGCAGGTCGCTCAGTTGCCGTTGCGCCAGCCATGCGTCGTCAGTCCAGGCATGGGCCGATGGCGCCGGCACGTGGGTCGCGCTGCCCGGTGGCGCATCCATCGACTGGCCGTATGGGTCGGACTTGTGCCTCGTTCGTCCGTCCGCGCCAAGCACGACGTACCGGTATCGCTCGCTCGCCTGCACGCCGGGGACAAAGCATTCCCAGATGCCCGTGGCAGCGTCCATCGTCATGGGCACGGCATCGTCGTGCCAGTTGCAGAAAACGCCGGTCACGCTCACCCGTCGCGCATTCGGCGCCCACACGGAGAACGCCACCCCATCGGTCCCCCCGACCGTGCGAAGGTGCGCGCCGAGGACCTGCCAGGGTCGTGGCGTCCGGTGCTCGTCTGCCATTGCTCGTCACCATAGCGAACTCGTCGCCGAGGGCGACTTCGCATTGCCCGCGGCTGGCCGATCCGTCACACTTGACCCATCGCCAGCCGCCCAGCTGGAGTCCCCTGAGCACCTCATCCTCGGCCCAGCTGGAGGCACCTTGGGAATCTTCGACGGCCTGCTCGGGCTCCTCTCGCACGACGTCGGGATCGACCTCGGGACCGCCAACACGCTCGTGACCGTTCGTCATCGCGGGATCGTCATCTCCGAGCCGAGCGTCGTGGCCATGGACACACGCACCAGGCGCGTGCTGGCGATCGGCGCCGAGGCGAAGCGGATGGTCGGCCGCACCCCGGCCAACATCGTCGCCATCCGTCCGCTGCGCGACGGGGTCATCAGCGACTTCGACGTCACCGAGCAGATGATCCGGTACTTCATCCAGAAGGTGCACGACCGATACGCCCGCATCCCGCGGCCGCGCGTCCTGGTCGGCATCCCGTCGGGGGTGACCGAGGTCGAGAAGCGTGCCGTACGCGACGCGACGCTGAATGCGGGCGCGCGCTGGGCTCGCCTCATCGAGGAGCCGATGGCGGCGGCGATCGGCGCAGGGCTGCCGGTCAGCGAGCCGACGGGGTCCCTCATCGTGGACATTGGCGGCGGCACCACCGAGGTGGCGGTGATCAGCCTGGGCGGGATCGTGGTCAGCCGCTCGATCCGGATCGGCGGAGACGAGATGGACGTGGATATCGTCAGCTTCGCCCGGCGCGAGTACAACCTGCTGATGGGGGAGCGCACCGCCGAGGAGATCAAGATCGCGGTGGGATCGGCCTACCCGATGGAGAATCCGCGCACGGTCACCTTCCGGGGACGCGACCTGCTGACCGGCCTTCCGCGCGCCGTCGAGGTGGGGAGCGATCAGATCCGCGAGGCGCTCGAGCCGTCGGTGGCCCAGATCATCGACGCCATCAAGGAGACGATCGAGGAGACCCCGCCAGAGCTGGTGGCGGACATCATGGACCAGGGAATCGTGCTGGCCGGCGGTGGCGCCTTGCTCATCGGCCTCGACAAGCGCGTCGCCGAGGCGACCCAGATGCCGGTCCATGTCGCCGACGACCCGCTCACCTGTGTGGTGCGCGGCACAGGGCGCGTCCTGGAGGAGCTCGACACCCTCGAGCGGGTGATGGTGAGCGAGCAGTTCACGCGCGCCCCGCGCTAGGCCGGGCATGCTCGACGGCAGTCCGCACCGGCGCTCGCGCCCAGGGCTCTGGTTCGCAGCCGCAACGGTCATCTCGCTGCTCCTGCTGCTCGCTTCGCAGACGCCGCAGGCGTTGACGCTGCAGGAGGTCACTGCGCATGCGCTGGACCCGGTCCGCAGCGGGATCAGCAGCGTCGGCGCGGGAATCTCGGGCTTCTTCACGACCATCGGCGAGATCGACCGCCTGCGATCCGAGAACGATCGCCTGCGCGGGGAGCTGGCGGGCGTGGAGGCACGCCTTGCCGAGCTGCGCGAAGCGGCTGCCGAGAATGCCGAGCTTCGGGGCCTGCTCGGTTTGACCACCTCGCTGCAGATGGATCTGCTGCCGGTCCGCATCCTTGGGCGCGATCCCGGCAACTTCACCTGGGAGGTCGGGGTCGACGCCGGCACAACGGACGGCGTCAGGATCGGGATGCCGGTGGTGGCCGCCGCGGATGGCGCCGGAGCGCTGGCCGGAAGCGTAGTCGCGGCCGGATCCGACTCGGCAACCGTTCGCCTGGTGGTCGACGCGCGTGCCAGCGTGGTGGCGATCGACCAGCAGTCGCGTGCGCTTGGCCTGGTTCGGGGTCAGCTCGGGGGGCAGCTGGTGATGGTCCAGATCCGCGCCACCGATAAGGTGGCAGTCGGAGATTCCATCGTCAGCGCAGGGCTGACCCTGACCGATGCCGGCGGCGCCGGGATCGGGCGCAGCCCATACCCTCGCGGGCTGTTGATCGGGACGATCCAGGCCCTGGAGCTGGATCCCGACGGTCTGACGCGCACCGCCTTCGTGCGTCCCGCCATCGACTTTGCGGCCGCGGGGCGCCTCCTGGTGGTGCTCCACTTCGCCCAGGACTAGCCGCTCGCGGGGGTTGCCTCGCCGCAACATGGCCCCATCGCCGAGGGCGCTGCGGACCAACGGGGCATGGGCGGAAACCGCCTCGCTGGGTACGGTGGCAACAGCAGATCGACGCCTCCGGACCACCGTGCCCGGATCTCATGCCACCAGGAGATTCCCGTTGCCGAACCGCATCAAGGTTGCGCTCATCGCCTCGCTGACCATCGTATCGTCGTTGATGACGGCTGCGCCAGTGGGTGCCGCGACCCAGCAGAAGGTTGTCATCATCGTTGGCCCTACCGGGGCACAGACCACTGACTACCGCAGCAAGGGCGACGCCATCTACAACGCGGCCGTGGCCGCCGGTGCGACCGCCGTCAAGGTTTACTCCCCCAACGCGACCTGGGCGAAGGTCAAGGCTGCCGTCAGCGGGGCCAACATCATCGTCTACCTGGGCCACGGCAACGGGTACCCGAACCCCTACGGCAGCATTGAGTACCCGGACCGCACCAATGGCTGGGGCCTCAACCGGACGGAGCGCTCATCGACCGATCCATACGGGGATTCGGACGACTGGTCAAAGTACATGGTCTACTGCGGCGAGAAGGTCCTCCGCGGAATGCTGACCTCGTCGGACGACGCTGCGCGGCTGACCTACTGCGGCGGCACGGCCAACGATGGAATCACGCCCGCTCCCAACTGGGTGATGATCTACAACAGCGCGTGCTACGCGCCCGGAGCAAGCGAGAGTTGGGACACCCCGGCCACCGAGTCGGTGGCCATGCAGCGCGTCCGGAACTACAGCTACCCAGGGCTCTCCTTGGGCGGCGGTGGCTACTTCTCGACCGACATGTACCAGGGCGGTCCGCAGCTCGTTGACACCATCCTGCGCAACCCGACCATGGCCTTCGGCGCGATCGCCGAGCGGGCCAACGGCTACGACGCCCCCCGCCAGCGACGCTTCGATCATCCCGATCTCGCAGGGAAGCGTATCTGGATCCAGAACACGGGCAGCCCGACCAGCGGCGACTACTTCTTCGCCTATGCGGGCAAGCCCGGCTTGACGCCTTCCGGCACGACGGTCGCGTATACAGAACCGCCCGTTCCCGACGTGACACCGCCAAGCCTGCTGAGCCGATCGCCCGGCGTGTCCGCCATGAACGTGGGCCTGACGCCGACCATCAGCGCTCGCATCAGCGAGGCGGTAACGGGCGTGGGCAGTGGCACGATGGTCCTCAGCAAGACTGCCGATTATGTCGCTCTCTCGGCCACCGTCAGCTACGACACAACCACCTTCACGGCCACGCTGCAGCCATCGGCTCCCCTCATCCCTGACACGACCTACCGACTGGCGATGTCAGGCTCGATCAAGGACCTGGCCGGCAACTCGTTGCCGTGGACCTGGTGGACCTTCAGGACGGTCTCGTACGATCCGCCGGCCCAATTGGTCTTCAGGGCGGGGACGCATACGGCGTACCAGTTCAGTGGCACCGGGACGATGACGGCCCTGAAGACGTACACGCTGGCAAGCAACTCTGGCGCCAGCACCACGACGCGTGCAACCCTCGCCAACCAGTCCGGAACCTGGTTCTACGTCAGCGGCGGCGTATGGGCCGGCTACTGGGTACGCCAGTCGAACGTCGTGTGGTGGGCATCGTCGCCGGCACCCCCGGCCGGTCCTGCCGATGCAACGTTCAGTCCGGCCGTCTCGCTGACCTTCAAGACTGGGACCCATACCGGGTACCAGTTCAATGGCACCGGCGGCATGACCGCCCAGAAGAGCTACACGCTGACGAGGGACTCGGGGGCCTCCACGAGCGCGCGCTCGACGATCTCTAGTCAATCGGGCAGCTGGTTCTATGTCACCAGCGGCGTCTGGGCGGGGTACTGGCTTCGGGCGTCGGACGTCGTGTTCCTGCCCTGAACGACAGTCCTTCGTTCGGGCTATGGCGCTCAGGCCATCGGTACCATGGTCCGGAGAGGTGCGGTTCCGTAGGGTGAAGACCTGAGGGGTCGCCGGGGCTCTGCCGTCGGCCGCAGGTATTCAGCTCGCAGTTGGTCAGTCCACGTGATCCGTCGCATTCTCACCCTCGTCAGCCTCCTCATCGTCGCCGTATCGGTCTCGATGCCGCCGGCGATACTGGCCGGTGACCCGCCCAATTGGATTCCGCCGCTGCGCGCGGATGGCCCGGTGGTCCTCCCGAACGGCCGCGTCCTTCCCGTGAAGCCTGCCTGGGTCCAGGAGTCATCGGTCCAGGCCGAGATGCTGGCGGAACACGGCAACGACCACCCGAACTTCAAGCCGGGCGCCCAGCCGCGCAAGCTTGGGGAGGCCGGCGGGACGCTCGGGCTGGCGCCTCACGATCGGCCGGCCATCACGCCGCTCGCGCTGGCCGACCCGTCGCGCACGCAGGCCACGCTCGCAGCGACGGGCTTGCCGAACGGGATGCGCAAGGAGGTCCTGGGGTTCCTGCCCTACTGGATGCTCGACGCGGGGTCGCTGCAGTGGATGCAGTACCAGCTCGTCAGCACGATCGCCTACTTCAGCGTGGCCGCCCAGTCCGACGGGACCTTGGCGACGAGCACCAACGGTGTGCCCACCGCAGGCTGGAGCGGCTGGAACTCGAGCGCGATGACCAGCGTCATCAATGCCGCACATGCCAAGGGCGTTCGGGTCGTCCTGACGGTCACCATGATGGCGTGGGATGGAGGCGCTGCGCAGGGTGCGCTGCTCGGCAACGCGACCGCCCGGGCTGCCCTGGTCAACGCGATCGTGGCGGCAGTCCGCAACCGCACTGCCGATGGGGTCAACCTGGACTTCGAGCCGGTCTCCACCTCGCTGCGAGACCAGTACACCAGCTTCGTGCGCCAGCTGAAGGCGGGCCTCGTGGCGGGCCACGTCGGCTCGTACTTGACGATCTGCACCATGGCCGGCGCTGCCACGTGGTCGACCGGCTACGACCTGGCCGGTCTGACCGCGTCTGGCGCAGCCGATGCCGTCTTCGTGATGGGATACGACTACAGCTGGTCAGGATCCTCCCGGGCCGGTGGCGTGGCGCCGATGGACTCGCCGTACATCCTCGACGTGCGCGAATCCGTGGATGACTACCTGTCCGTCATTCCCGGGGCGAAGATCATCTGGGGCGTGCCGTACTACGGCCGGACCTGGCTGACGACCGGCAACACCCTGAACGCGCCGACCGTTGCCGGAGCATCGGGCTCATCGAAGGCCTACTACTACACCGGGGCGCGCAACCTCGCAGCCAGCTATGGGCGTCGCTGGGACGACGTCGGCAAGGTGCCCTGGTTCGCGTACTACGACTCAGCCAATGGCAGCTGGGCGGAGGGCTATTACGACGATGCCGCCTCCCTGGCGGCGAAGTACGACATGATCAACCAGAAGAACCTGGCGGGCACCGGCATGTGGACCCTACTCATGGATCAGGGCGACAACCTCCTGTGGGGCCTGCTCGCCAACAAGTTCGTCAATGACACGACTCCCCCGATGGGCGGGATCACCGTGCTGCCCACGCAGGCCAGCGAGGCCGTCTTCGCGGTCAGCTGGAGGGCGACCGACGTCGGATCGGGCGTGAAGTCGTATTCAGTTCAATATCACGACCGCTCGACGTCGGTGTGGGTTCCGTGGTTGGCCTCGACAGTGGCGAAGAGCGCCATCTTCATAGGAATCCCCGGGCACGCATACGACTTCCGCGTGATCGCACTCGACTACCGGGGCAACAGCCAGCCGTTGGTCTGGTCGATGAGCGCCGGTGGCCCGACCCTGGCCGTGGGCGGGTTCGGCCGAGCCGCGGTCGACGGCGTCAATGTGAGGTCAGGTGCCGGCACCGGCTTCACCTCGCTCGCCCAGCTGTCCACGGGAGCCACGGTCGCAGTCCTGGGGGGTCCGATCGCCTCCGGCGGCTATCAGTGGTACCAGGTGCAGTTCAACTTCAGCGAATGGCCCTCCGCGGACTATCCACGCATCGGATGGGTGGCCGCCGGCAGTGGCACAACCGCCTGGGTCGTCCCAACCAAGCCACCCAACATGATCACCGTCGCGGCGAGCGCCAAGCCAGCCCAGCTGATGTTCGGCCTCGGCACGCATACCGCCTACCAGTTCAGCGGCACCGGTGCCGTGACGGCGGCGAAGAGCTTCACCCTGCAGAACGGCTCGAGCGCGCCCGTGAACACACGCGTCTCGATCACTAATCAGTCCGGGACCTGGTTCTTCGTCACGAGTGGCGTCTGGGCAGGTTACTGGGTCCGTCAATCAAGCGTTTCCTGGCTCTCGACCGCGCCGGTGCCGTCCACCGCTGCCCCGTACGCGACCTTCAACCCGGTCGTTCGGCTCGCATTCAAGATGGGGACACACACGGGATACAAGTTCAGCAGCACCGGGGCCATGACTGCTGAGAGGACCTACACGCTGTCGAAGGATTCCAGCGCTGCGACGAGCGTGCGCAGGACGCTCACGAATCAGTCCGGCACGTGGTTCTTGGTGACGAGCGGGGTTTGGGCGGGGTACTGGGTTCGCGCATCAGACGTTGTGTACCTGGGCTGACCCGACCAAGGGACATTCCTGGGGAGGCAGGGCGACGACCGCGTCGGCGGTGACGGGCCTCTGTTCGATCGACGGCAATTCACCGCCGTGTGCGCCCGCGTAGAATCGGCGGCGATGTCAACCATCGCCCCGGCTCGACGCCCCGACGGCCGCGCCGCCAACCAGCTGCGGCCGGTCAAGATCGTTCACGATTACCTGAAGTTCGCCGAGGGATCGGTCCTGATCCGCGTCGGCGATACCCGGGTCATCTGTGCGGCGACGATCGAGGATCGCGTGCCGGGCTGGATGCGGGGCAAGGGTGGCGGCTGGATCACCGCCGAGTATTCGATGCTGCCGCGAGCCGGCACCGAGCGCAGCCAGCGCGAAGCGAGCGCGGGGCGGATCGGCGGCCGGACCCACGAGATCCAGCGCCTGATCGGTCGGTCGCTGCGCTCGTGCATCGACCTGCCGCGCCTCGGAGAGCGGACGATCACGCTCGACTGCGACGTGGTCCAGGCCGACGGTGGGACCCGCACGGCCAGCATCACCGGTGCGTACGTGGCCCTGGCCCGCGCACTCAACAAGTTCGGGATGTCGCACCTGCTGGTGGGGAAGGTAGCCGCCGTCAGCGTCGGGATCGTTGGTGGGCAGACACTCCTCGACCTGAACTACGCGGAGGACTCGACTGCCGAGGTCGACTTCAACCTCGTGATGACCGACGACGACGGCTTGATCGAGGTGCAGGGAACGGCTGAGCAGCGGTCGTTCTCGCGCGACCAGATGAACCAGATGCTCGACCTCGGGTCGGCCGGAATCCGTCAGCTGTTCGAGGTCCAGCGTGTGGCGATCGAGGCTGCCGCGGCCGAGTGAGCGACCTGCTGCTGGCGACCGCCAATCCGGGCAAGCAGCGAGAGTTCAGCCGCCTCCTGCAGGGCCTCGAGAGCCGGCTCGTGCTTCCTCAGCAGATCGGGCTCAACCTCGACGTTCCCGAGCCGCACCCGACCTACGCCGAGAACGCCACCGCCAAGGCGGCCGCGTACGCCCTCGTGTCGGGACTCCCCGCGCTGGCCGATGACTCGGGGCTCGAGGTGGCGGCCCTCGACTGGGGCCCCGGGACTCGATCCGCGCGATATGGCGGCCCGGAGGTTGACGATCGCGCAACCTTCATCCTGGAGCTACTCCGTGACGCGACTGACCGACGGGCGCGGATGGTCTGCTGGCTTGCCCTGGCGATTCCCGGCGCCGCGCCGGACGGGACCGCGCGCTCGCCACGCATCGAGCTCTTCAGCGGGGTCCTGGAAGGGGCAATCGCAACCGAGCGGCGGGGCGAGGGAGGATTCGGCTATGACCCGATCTTCCTCCTGCCCACCGGCCTGACGACCGCTGAGCTGCCCGAGGGCGAGAAGGACCTCATCTCGCATCGTGGCCAGGCGGTCGCTGCCGCGCTTCCGCGCCTGCGGGCGCTGACGGCAATGGCCCCATGACCGACGACACGTCGCAGCCAGGGCCGATGGCCGGCCCGCCCGCCGAGCCGCCGCATGTGGGTCTGGCCGCCGGTCGGGGAGTGGCCGTGGTGATCCCGACCTACAACGAGCGCGAGAACCTCGAGCGTCTCGTGGACGCGATCCTGGAGGCCCTGCCCGAGGCGACCCTGCTCGTTGTCGATGACAATTCGCCGGACGGCACTGGCCCCCTGGCCGACACGATGGCCACCCGCGAGCCACGGCTGCACGTCCTGCATCGAGCCGCCAAGGAGGGGCTCGGCGTCGCCTACCGTGACGGATTCCGCTGGGCCTTGGCGCGCGGTGAGACGCGGGCGGTCGTGCAGACAGATGCCGACTTCAGCCACGACCCACGCGACCTCCCTCGCCTGCTCGCCCCCTTGATGAGCGGGTCCGACCTGGTGCTGGGCACGCGCTACATGCCCGGCGGTGGGACGGTCGGCTGGCCCCTGCGCCGCAAGCTGATCAGCCGAGCCGGGACCCTCTTCGCCCGCGTCATGCTCATGCTCCCGTACCGGGACCTGACCGGCGGCTTCAAGGCCTGGCGACGCGAATTGCTTGAGGGGATCCGCCTTCGCGAGGCGGACGCCAGCGGGTATGGCTTCCAGATCGAGACGACCTGGTGGGCCCATCGCCGGCGGGCGGTGGTGACGGAGATCCCGATCATCTTCCGCGAGCGGGTGGCGGGCAGCTCGAAGATGAGCGGCGGGATCATCGGCGAGGCATTGGCCCTCGTGCTGCGGCTCCGGCTGGAGGCCATCCGGGACGCCTTCCGACGCACCCCATGAGGCCCGATCGACCTGCTGGCACGTCCACGGCCCATCGGCTAGCATGGCGCCTCGCCCACTGTCGGAGATGTCCCTGTATCGCCCTGCGGAGAAGCACGCGCTAGATGTCGTTTCGCAACCGCCCGGTCCTTGACCGCAAGCATCGACCACGCTGGCAGGACGAGCTCCGCACCCAGCAGCTGATCGTGGCCGGGTTCGCCGTCGCCATCGCAATGGCGATCGGGATCTTCGGGGCTGCCGCCTGGAGCGACCATTACGAAGCCCACCTGCGACCCGTCGCCGCTGTTGGCGATGTGACGTACACGCTCGACGACCTCACCGATCGAATGGACGCCATCAGCACGGAGCTGCAGGGTCGCTACGAGGACCTGCAGAGTCGGCTCGGTGGCGTCCGTGACTCGCTCATCCAGCAGGCGCTGCAGTCGATCCAGGATGCGCTCTCCTCGCTCGCCCCAACCGCCGCCGATACACTCGTGCTCGGGCGAGTGCTGAGCAGCTCGGCGGGTCGCTACGACATCTCGGTCAGCGACGAGGCGGTCAGCGCCGAGGTGACGAAGCGCCAGACCGTTCCTGAGCGGCTGAAGCTGTCGATCATCACGGTCGCCGCCCTGCCGAAGGACGCAGCCTCCGGCGCCAAGCCCACCGACGCCGACTGGGCCCGCGCCGAGAAGGAGATCAACGACATCGCCGCCGCGATCAAAGGCGGTGCGGACTTCGCGGCGACGGCCAAGGAGAAGAGCGGTGACTCATCGGCCGCGGCAGGGGGTTCGCTGAGCTGGATCGAGGCCGACGACCCGCTGTACAGCACCTATTTCGCCGATGCCGCGAAAGCGGCCAAGGGCGATCTCGTCGGCCCGATCAAGGGCGACACTGGGTATCGGCTCGTGCGCGTCGAGGACAAGAAGGCGGCAGGCACCGACCAGCGCCTGAAGGATCTCTTCTCTGCCGCCGGGGTGACGGATGCGGAGTACCGTGCCTACGTTCGGGGCGACCTTCTGAAGGCCGCGTTCGACGACCACTTCCAGACCAAGGTCATGGTTCCCTACCAGCCGCAGCGGGAGGTGGCGCAGATCTTCATCGCCGCCCAGCAGGGGATTCCAGTGCCGCAGCAGCGGGTCAGGCACTTCCTTGCCCAGCCGCTCCCGGGCGAGGCGGACCAGTCAAAGGCGACCGATGCACAGTGGGCCGCCGCCCTGGCGCGCGCCGAGGCCTTCCGCGTGGAGGCGAGCAAGCCCGATGCGGATTGGTACTTGATCGCCAAGGAGAGCGACGACACCAGCAGCGGGAGCCGCGGCGGCGACGTGGGATGGTACGACCCCGGCTCCTCGAGCTTCGTGCCGGAGTTCAAGGCCGCGATCGCCAAGCTCAAGGTCGGTGAGCTGAGCGAGCCGGTCAAGACTCAGTTCGGCTATCACATCATCGAGGTCGTCGCGGAGCGAATCACGGCGGCGGTGCAGGCCGATGAGATGGTGACCACCTTGCGCGCGCATCCCGACCAGTTCGCACAGATCGCAAGGGACGAGAGCGAAGACGCCGACAGCGCCGCCAAGGGCGGGGACCTGGGCTGGGTCATCCCGTACCAGTTCGAGAAGGAGCGGACAGACGCGATCTTCAAGCTGAGCAAGCCCGGCGAGATCAGTGATCCGATCACGACCCCAAGTGGCATCTACATCTTCAAGCTGCTGGCCACGGCAGAGCTGCGCTGGGTACCGACCCAGCAGCTCACGTCGGTGCGACAGAGCGGGTTCGATCTTTGGCTCAGCGAGATTCGTGACCGCGCCGTGACCTGGACCGACCCCCAGTTCGTCGCCGCGCCCACCTCCGGATGAGCTCGCGGGGCGCGACGACGTCCCGTGGAATCGACCGCCTCCTCGTGGCGGCGGGACTCGACCCCGCGCTCGGCGTGCAGGTCGTGTCCGGTCGGCGACTGGCCTCGATCGCGTTCGACCCATCCCTGCCCCTCGTCCTCCTGGCGGAGCCCGCCGCCGGCGAAGCGTCTGCCGTCCTGCCAGGGCGGCACGCGCGCAAGGCGGCGCTCGAGGTGCTGCTCTCCCTCTACCCGCGCGACCACCGGCTGCAGCCGTTGCC
The DNA here is from genome assembly GCA_013816405.1 of Chloroflexota bacterium. Classification (GTDB taxonomy): domain Bacteria; phylum Chloroflexota; class Limnocylindria; order QHBO01; family QHBO01; genus CF-167. The sequence continues at coordinate 26,851 of JACDEL010000026.1, forward strand.
GGATGGCGCGCCCCGTCTGCTCGAGACCGTCACGGACGAGGACCTCCTTGACGCCGACTGGCTGGTGCCGGCGCTGGACGCGCTGGACAATCTCGCCTCGCCGCATGGCATGGCGGCCATCTCGGCTCGGCTGCGGGCACCGGATGGCTGTCCGTGGGATCGCAAGCAGACGCACGCCAGCCTCGGCCCGTTCGTCCTGGAGGAGGCCTACGAGACGGTCGACGCGATCGAGGGTGGAGGGCCCGAGGACCTGGCGGAGGAGCTGGGCGACCTCTTCCTGCAGATCATCCTGCACGCTCAGCTGGCCGCCGAGGAGGGTGTATTCGACCTGACCGATGTCTATCGCATGCTCGGAGCCAAGATCATTCGACGCCACCCGCACGTGTTCGGGGATCTCGAGGTCAGCGGGGCAGAGGAGGTGCTTCGGAACTGGGAAGCGATCAAGGCCGTCGAGCGACACGAGGCGGGTGAGCCCCCCTCAGCCTTTGACGGCATCGCCCGCGCCCTCCCGGCAATGGCTGCCAGCCGCGAGATCCAGGAGCGAGCCTCCTCGCTGGGCTGGGACTGGCCGGCGATCGAGGGCGTCTGGGAAAAGGTCGACGAGGAGCTGGCAGAGCTGCATGAGGCAGGAGCGGTCGAAGGCGATGCCGGACGTGACGCCCGCCTCCACGAGTTCGGTGACGTCCTCTTTGCGGCGGTGAACCTGGCGAGGTGGCTGAAGCTCGATCCGGAGGAGGCATTGCGTAACGCGAACCGCCGCTGGATCGAACGCTACGAGCGGGTCGAGGCGCTGGCAGCGGAGCGTGGCCTGGTCCTGGTCGAGCTTCCGGCCGACACCAAGGATGCACTCTGGAACGAGGTCAAGGCGGAAGGATGACGTGGTCAGGGCGCGATGCTGTAGTCTCAGCAACCAGTGCGCGGGGCGTAGCGCAGCCTGGTAGCGCACCTGCTTTGGGAGCAGGAGGTCGCCCGTTCGAATCGGGCCGCCCCGACCATTCCCCGCCAGTACCTTGCGACCATGTGGTGCGCGAATGCCACGGATGGTTGTTCAGGTGCGGTTAGTACCTTTGCGCTTGTCGCGAGCAAGCCCCTAGACTAGCCAGCAGGCGGGCAGCGGCAATTTGCAGGGGCTTCCGACGGCCGGAAGCCCCTGAGTGAGGAATGTGAAAACCGAGCTGATCTTCATCCTCGTCAGCGGCGCCCTTGCCGCGCTCGTCGGTCTGGGGGCGCTGGTGGCGGTTCTCCGAGGATGGGGCGAGCGGCATCCGATCCCGGGCTCCGCGCCAACCGCACGCGACGACACGGTGTCGGGAACGCCCCTGATGACCCCTTCGCACGACGCGGTCGTGCGCGTTGTGTGGTGGGTGGCAATCGCTGGAGTGCTGGTCGGAATCGGCATCTCCAACGCGTTTGCCACGAACCGCGCGGCGATCTATGCGCTTGGCGGCGCCGCGGTGGTGATCGTAGTCGTCCTGCACGAGATGCTGCCGCGTCGGCTGCGGGGGCGCGCCACGGTGGCCGTGGAGGTGGTCGCGGCACTTGCGCTGTCCGCGGGCCTGGTGTGGCTGACCGGGGGCGCCGACTCCCCGTTCGTCTTCACCTTTCACCTCCTGGTCGTGGCTGCGGCGCTGACCATGGGGAGCCAGCTGGCGCTGCTGGTGACCGCCGCCGCTTCGCTGGCCTACCTGGGACAGCTATTGCTGGATTTGGGCGTGCCCGCGACAAGCGTCGATCTGCTCAGGGTCGCGATCAACCTCGGCTCGCTGTGGCTGCTCGCCTACCTGGCTGGTGTCTACGCCAGCTCCGAGCGTCGTGTGCGGGCCAGGGTCCTCGAGCTTTCGCAGACCGATCCGCTGACCAGCCTCTTCAACCGCGGCCAACTCTTCCCTACCCTGGAGCAGGAGGTGCAGCGCACCCGCCGCAGTGGCCGCGGCTTCTGCGTACTGATGATCGACCTCGACGGGCTGAAGGCAATCAACGACTCACTGGGTCACCTGCGGGGCGACGACGTGCTCCGCGCCGTCGGGCGAGTCATCAACGGATCGATCCGCACCGTCGATTCCGCATACCGCTACGGCGGGGACGAGTTCCTGATCCTGCTGCCGGAGACGGAGTTCATCGGTGCCTACGTGGTCGCCGAGAAGATCCGGGAGGGCGTCGAGGAGATCGGCGAGTCGGTGGCGACTGACCTTGCTGCGACGAGCGTGAGCATCGGCCTCGTCTCGCATCCCGAGGACGGGGCGTCGCCCGAGGAGCTGATGGTCGCCGCGGACCGCGCCATGTACCAGGCCAAGGCGCTCGGCAAGAACCAGATCAGCGGCAACCCTCGTCCGCGCCGCGCCCCACAGAGATTGCTGGGGCCTCCCGGCATGGTCGTGGATCCGCCGCCGGCCGATGTCTCGCCGCCTCAACCCAGCCGGGCCGCTCCGGTCGCTCCTGCGGCTCCAACCGCCGCCACGGATGCCCCACCGCGCTCAACCGCCACGGCCTTCAGCGTCGAGCCCACCAAGACGAATGGATCGAATCACGAGGCGCATGGCGAGGATGAGCCGGACCCCGCAGACGTTCGACGTCAGATCGCCGCGGCGCGCCGCAACATGGATCCCGACCACCAGATCCGGCGGGCGATGGATGCCTTCCTCTCGAGTCCGACCTCGTCACGCGCCGATCGGGAGCAGGGCTCCTAGGATTCGGTCAGCGATGCGGCGATCGCAATGATCTCCCACCAGACCTGGCCAGGGGGAAGGACGACCGGCTCACCGCTGTCAGCATAGGTCCACGTCGTCCCGTCGTTCGCGGTCGGGCGGGACCAGTGGAGTGCGATCGCCTTTCCCTGCGAGTACAGGGTCCCGTCGCCTTCGCCGACAAGGTGCTGGAGGCGCCTTGAATTGCCGCCCGGGTCGGGGTCGCCGAACACGACCTCCTCCTCGACGCGCTGCACGACGACGCTCGTGGCAGTCAGCGGCTTATCGGTCACCTCGTCGAAGACCGTCTTGGCGGCGTCCTGGCGGGTCCATCCTCCGTCCGCATTCACGCTCCAACCGAACCTCCAGTAGCTGTTGGTGCGCATCTCGAAGGCGCTGACGGGGCGCCCTGCCGGGAGCTCCACGCCGACCTCAAAGGCGAACGGCGGGCGCAACGGGTGGACCAGCGCTGCGAGGCCATCAATCGGCCCGCCCTGGCCGATCGCTGCCCGCAGCGTCTCCAGGTCGCCGTACAGGTTGTGGGGGGCGGCATTGCCGCCCGCCCGCTGGAACCAGGGCCATTCGCCAGTGATGCCGTTGACGTACGGCATGCCCGCGGCATTGAACTTTGAGCGCGCGCCATAGCTGGCGCCGTATCCAACGGGCAGGATGCCGAGGTCCTGCCAGAGGTCGACCTCGTAGTAGCGCGCGCTGCGAATCGGTCCGGTCAGGCCGTCCGTCGGTCGGCACAGGAAGATGGCGCTGAACCGGGTCACGTCGCCCTCGACTGGCGCCTCGACCACCATGTCGGCGTTCGACAGGTTGCGCGCCGGCCGCGCCAGGGGGTGGTTCTCGACCTGCACCGCGATCGCCACCCGATCAACGACGGACGGGTCGTCGAGTGGCAGACCGCTCAGGGGGCACGTGGCCAGCTCCGGGGTGGCGGATGGGTTCGGCGACAGCGGGGGAGATGCGGTAGGGGAGGCAGTCTCCGACGGCGAGGGCAGCGGCTCGGGTGCCGACCCCAATCCGAGGCCGAGCCAGATGGCCGCACCCAGCACGACGACGGCTGCGACCGCTCCAGTCGCCCGCTGCCCGCCGGTCAGACCCCTCAGGAACTGCATGGCCAGATGCTAACCGGTCGCCCACACCTCAGCCGTGGCACCATTGTCACGTGGACGACGCTCCCGAACAGCGCTACGCTCCGCCGCCGTCCGGGCCGCGGGCTTCACTCGCCGCATTCCTCTCATTCCTCTTCCCAGGCCTTGGGCAGGCGTACAACGGGGAGTCGGGACTTGCGTTGCTGCTGGCTGCCCCGGTCGCGATCCTTGTCGGGCTGGTGGGGTTGGTCCTCGCGACGGCCTCATCCCAGGTCCTCGCCCGCCTCTTTGACGTGCGCTTCCTGATCGGCCTGATCGTGATGGACCTGGTGCTGCTGGGCTGGCGACTCATCGCCGTCCTGCAGGCCCATGGTCACTGGGCTCGTCCAAGTCTCCGCAGTCGAGCGACCTGGGCCACGGCGTTGCTGGTCGCCGTCACGCTGGCGATGCATGCCATCCCCGCGTTCTACGCCGTGAAGGCGATCGACACCCTCGGCAGTGTTGCCCTGGGTGGCCTGCATGGCCCAACGCTGAGCAACAGGCTTCCCGCATTCGATCGGCTGGGGGAGCCATCCGGGCAGCCGGACGTCGGCGCGGGCGAGCGCGTCAACGTCCTGCTGGTGGGGATCGACAGCGCCCCGGGGCGAACCACGCAGCTGACTGACACGATGCTGGTTGTCAGCCTCGACCCGGATGGATCGAGTTCCGCCATGATCTCCGTACCAAGGGACCTGTATGGGGTTCCGCTGCCGGACGGCACGCCGTACAACCAGAAGCTCAACTCGCTGATGGCGGACGCCGCAGATCATGGAGCTGACTTCCCGCTCGGTGGCGTGGGCACGCTCAAGGCGACCATCGGCAAGTTGCTCGGACTCCCGATCCACTATTTCGGGGCCATCAACCTGCTCGGTTTCAAGCAGACCGTCGACTCCATCGGCGGTGTGAACATGACCGTCACACGCGCGGTCAGCGACCCCACCTACGTGGACGAGTACGGTCACCAGATTGGCTTCTACATTCAGCCGGGCGAGTACTACATGAACGGGCGCACGGCCCTCGCCTTCGTGCGCTCAAGGAAGGGGGTCGGCGACAGCGACTTCACGAGGGCCGATCGACAGCAACAGCTCCTGACCGCTATCCGCGACAAGCTCACAGCCGGCAACCTCTTGCTGGCCCTTCCGGGGTTGCTCGATGCGGTCAAGAACACCATTGCCACGGACGTGCCCGCGGGGCGCCTGGCGGAGCTCGCCCAGGCCGTCCAGGGAGCCGACATGTCCGAGCTGCAGCGGGTCGTCCTCCAGCCGCCTGACTTCATGCGGGCGGATCCGTTCTCGAGCGCCGGCTACATCCTTGTCCCGGACCTCGAAGCGATCCACGCCATCGGCGACCAGCTAGTGAGCGGCGGCACGATCGGCCCTACCGCCGAACCATCCGCCTCCCCGTAGCCGACCGCTAGACTCGGATCGGTCATGCCGGGTTTCGCCACTCGCGCCATCAAGGCAGCCAGCCGGGTTCCCGCTGCCCCCCAGGCGCCCGTCAACGTTCCGATCTACCAGACCAGCACGTTCGAGGTCGGCAGCGCGCTGGAGCTCGCCGAGCTGCTCGAGTTCGCCAGGCCCGGCCATTCCTACAGCCGCTATTCGAACCCGACCCACGCCGCCCTGGAGGAGGCACTGGCCGACCTGGACGGTGCGGAGGCGTGTCATGCCACCGCCTCCGGGATGGCCGCGATCCACGGGGTGGTGATGTCGTTCCTGCGCACGGGCGATGAGCTGATCATCCCGCGGGCGGTCTACGGCGGCGTCGTCGGCCTCTCGCGCACGCTCCTCGCCCGAGCCGGGATCACGGTGACTGCGGCTGACACCACGGATCCGGCCATCGTCGCCGAGGCGATGGGCGATCGCTCGCGCCTGGTGTGGCTCGAGACGATCAGCAATCCCACGACCGCGATGGCGGACATCGCCGCCATCTGCGAGTTCGCGCACGAGCGGGGCGTGGCGGTTGCCGTCGATAGCACGTTCGCCTCGCCCTACCTGTCCAAGCCGCTCGCCCTGGGTGCCGATGCGGTGGTCCACTCCACCACCAAGTACATCGGTGGGCACTCGGACCTGACCGGTGGCGCAATCCTGGGCAGCGCCGCGGTGGTCGCGGCCGCCCGCGAGATCGTGATCAACGCGGGTGGCAACGCGGCGCCGCTCGAGGCGTTCCTCGCGCTGCGCGGTCTCAAGACGCTTGCACTGCGGATGGATCGGCACAGCGCCAATGCTCTCGCTGTGGCTCAGGCCCTGCAGGGGGCTCCCGGGGTCGACTCGGTCCGGTATCCTGGCCTGGCATCGCACCCGCAGCACACGCTGGCGCTGCAGACACTCCGCGACGGCATGGCGGGTGGCATGCTGGCGCTCGAGCTCTCGGGCGGACGAAGGGCCGGCGAGCGGTTCCTCGACCTGCTGCAGGTGGCCGTGCACGCCACCAGCCTGGGCTCCGTCGAAACCCTGTGCAGTCATCCCGCGTCCTCCTCCCATCGTCAGCTGAGCGACGCCGAGCTCGCGGAGGCAGGGCTGACCCCGGGGATGATTCGCGTCTCCATCGGCCTTGAGGATCCGGAGGATCTTGTCGCGGACCTGGCCAACGCTGCCGCGGGCGCAGCCACGTAGCAGGCGGAGGACTCCCATGAGCCGATCGACGGCACTGGCCGCCAGGCGCGGCAGGCGTGCCGATCGAATCGCGCTCGCCGCACAGCGGCTCTTGCAATTCCTGGCCGATGCGCGGCTTGCCGTCGCGCTGCTCCTGGTTGCTGGCGCCTGGAATGCCGCGGCCGCCGCGCTTCCCTCGGGCGCTGGGCTCCTCGCGTCGCCGCCGTACCTCGTGCTGCTGGGGCTGATCCTCTGCGCCGGCATGGCGAGCGTCGCCGTCCGTCTCCCCGCTGCGTTGCAGGAGTGGCGCCGCCCACCGGTCCTGGCGGAAGGCGCCGATGTGCTGGTGGCGACCATCGCCGTCGAGCGCCGCCTGGATGTCGCGTCCCGCGCAACCCTGGTCGCGCTGGCTCGCGACGCCGGCTATCGGGTACTGGAGCATGGAGGAGGTGATCGCTGGTCGATCGCCGGCACAAGGCGAGGGTGGTCGCGACTTGTCGGCCAGCTCAGCCACCTGGCGCTCGTGCTCATGCTCCTTGGGGCGGCGGGTGGTCGGGCATTCAGCACCGAGACAACGTTCAGCCTGCTGCCCGGCGAGCAGGCGCTACTGGATGCGCCGCACTCGGGATTCACCGACGCGCTTCGCCTCGACCATTTCGACGCAAGGTTTGGTTCGGACGGGCGGCCGCTCAGGCTGGACGCGACCGTGACATTCCTGCAAGACGGGAAGCCTGCCGGCACGCGGCTGGTGCAGGTGAACCGGCCCGGCGAATTCGCCGGCTACCTGGTCCACGGCTGGACCTACGGCCCCGCCGTGCGCCTCCGCGTTGCGACCCTCGGCGGCCAGCCGCTGCTCGACGCGCCGGTGCCGCTGGACGGGGTCATCGGCGGTAGGCCGTCGGCCTTCGCGGAGCTGCCGTCCGCGGGCATGACCCTGGGGCTGACGCTACTTGACGCCGACGCGAATGAGATCTCCGTTACCGCATCCGACGGCAGTGGCGTCGTCGACAGCGCTCGGCTGCGGCCCGGCGAAGAACAGCGGATGGGATCGGTGACGGTTCGGCTCGTCGGATTCGACGCGTACCTCACCTTCCTCTCGCGCCGGGACCCGGGGATGGGGATCCTGTTCGCGGGGGCCGCGCTGCTCGTAGCAAGCCTCGCGATCGCGCTCTGGCTGCCGCGACGGCGGATGACGCTTCGGAACGTTGACGGAGGGCTGAGGTTCGTCCTCCGCGGGGAGCGCTTCGATCGTCCGGATGGCGAGCTAGCGAAGCTCGTCGCGCGGTTGACGGACGCAATCCGACCTGTCGGCGCATGACCAGCCTGCTCGACCTGTGGCGGGCGGTCGACCCTGAGGCGCGGCTCGTGTCGGGCAGCGTGACGCGACTCGGTGACCTCGCCCGCGGCGTTCTTCGCACCCGGGCCGCCGCGCCCCACCTTCCTCCGGCCGTGGACGGCGAGCTGCTGGTGGTCGACGGGTCCCTCATCCGAGGGAGGCCGCTCGACGTCCTCCTGGCGACCCTGCAGGCGGCGGAGCTGCGTCCCGTTGGCCTGATGATCGCGGGCCTGGCCGGACCGCCGCGGCTCGAAGCGGCCGAGAGCTCGCTCCCGATCCTCGCCAGCGGCAGGAGCGCGGCGGACCTCACCGATGCCATGGACAGCTACCTGCGCGACGAGCCGGGGCACCTCCTGCGGCTGGGCCTCGACCTCCGCCTCGCCGCCGCGGAGGCGGCGCTTGCCAACCCGGAGCCAGCCGCTCCAGCAGGGCTGGTAGCGGCCCGGCTGCGCCGCGGTGTGGCCGTCACAGCCGACGGGGAGCTG
>JACDEL010000074.1 GCA_013816405.1 Chloroflexota bacterium
AACGACGGCTGACCGACCTGTTCGAGGGCCGCCTATCGTTGCGCATTGGCGTCAACACCGGCGACGTGGTCGTCGGACGCCCGCGCGAGGGAAGCTCGTTCGTCACCGGCGATGCGGTCAACATGGCCGCGCGGCTCGAGCAGGCGGCCGCGCCCGGCGAGATCCTGGCCGGGGAGCGGACGGCCGCTGCGGCCGGCGGGGCGTTCGAATTCGGCGATCCCGCGACCATCGAGGCCAAGGGCAAGCCCGGCGGCGTCATCTCGCGCCGCGTCCTGCGCGCCCTGTCCCTCATGCGCCCGCGCGGCATCGGCGGGCTGCCTTCAGTCTTTGTTGGCCGTGAGCCGGAGTTCGCACAGTTGACGGACCGATACGCCCAAGTCGCAACCGATGGCGTGCCACACCTGGTCGCCATCCTCGGCGATGCCGGAGTTGGCAAGACCCGCCTGGCTCGTGAAACCTGGACCTGGCTCAGCGTGCAGTCACCGAAGCCGCTCCGGCGCACGGGGAGGACCCTCTCTTATGGGCAGGGCACCACCTACTGGCCGCTGGGAGAAGTGCTGAAGGAGCATTTCGGCATCAACGAGGGCGATGCGCCGGCGGCGGTGGCTGCGAGGCTGGCCGCTTACCCCTATCTCGGATTGACGCTGGGATTGGCCGGAGAAGAGGACCTGCACCCACTCGTTGCTCGGGAACGGCTTCACGACGCATGGGTCGAGTTCCTCGGCAAGCTGGTGCGTGAGAGCCCGCTGGTGATGCTCATCGAAGACATGCACTGGGCGGATGACGACCTGTATGACCTGGTGGACGCATTGGTGGCACAGGTTGAAGGTCCACTTCTGATCTTGATTACTGCGCGGCCCGAACTGCTTGACCGGCGCCCGGCGTGGGGAGGCGCATGGGGTCGCGCTTCGTCCCTCCGCCTGGAAGCCCTGCCCGATGGCGACACGGGCAGGCTGCTGGGCGACCTGCTGGGTACCGAGGTTCCGTCGGCGATAAGTGACCTGGTGGTGCAGCGCGCCGAAGGCAACCCATTCTTCGTGGAGGAGCTGATCGCCACCTTCATCGACCGGGGAGTCCTCGCTCGTGAGAACGGGCACTGGGCGTTTGGGGAGCTGCCGGCCAACTTTGCGGTTCCCGACTCGGTCCAGGCCGTGTTGGCAGCGCGGATCGACCTCCTCCCCGACCCGGAGAAGGCAGCGCTCCAAGCCGCGTCGGTCATCGGTCGCACCTTCTGGACGGGACCCGTCTACGAGTTGATCGGAGGTCCGGGCGCCGATTTCGGCCTGCTTGAGGAGCGTGAGTTCGTGCGGCGTAGGACGGGCTCCTCGCTGCCAGGCGAGCGGGAGTACGTGATCAAGCACGCCCTGACCAGGGAGGTCGCCTACGCCAGCCTGCCAAAGGCCAGGAGAGCGCGGCTGCACGCCGCGTTCGGCGCCTGGCTCGAGCGCCGTGCGGAGGGCCGTGATGAGCTGGCCTCCATCGTGGCGCACCACTACAGCCAGGCGGTCCGGCCAGAAGATGTCGACCTCGCTTGGACGGGTCGGGACGAAGAGGTTCGCCGCCTCCGCACGAGTGCAGTGACCTGGTCGCGCCGGGCTGGGGCGCTGGCGGTCAAACGCTACGAGATTGACGACGGCCTCGCTCTCCTGCGCCAGGCGCTGGCGCTCGAGCCTGATGCCGCGCAACAGGCGGACGTGTGGTATGAGATTGGCCATGCCAGCGCCCTCAAGTACGACGGCGAGGGCTTCGTGGCCGCCATGCAGAAGGCGCTCGAACTGGGGGCGCCGGAAGAGCAGGTGTACCCGGAGCTGGCGTTTCAGACGGTGCAACGAGCGGGCATGTGGCAGCGGCGGCTGGACGACCAGCTGGTGGATGGCTGGATCGAGCGTGCAGTGACAACTGCCCCACAGCGCACGTCCGCCCGGGTGAAGGCCCTTGTTGCCCGGGCGTACTGGCATGACGACCTAACCGCTGCGCGCGCGGCAGTGGAGGAGGCGGACCGCCTGGGGGATATCGGACTCCGCTCCGACGCGCTCGGAGCGCTGATGATCGCACTGGCAGAGAGCGATCAGTTCTTGGAGGCCGAGCAGGTTGGCCTGGTACGCACAGAACTTCTGCCCGCGGTCCAGGATCCGGATCACGTGGCCGAGGCGCTGTTCATGAGGACCGATATCCTCGTGATCGTCGGTCGGCTGGCCCCCGCGCGGGACGTCGCGGCGCAATTGGAGGCGACCGTCTCCGGCCTGACGCCCCACCATCGGCTGCATGGCACGGGCATACGGACGCGGCTGGAAATGGCGGTCGGCGGGTGGGAGGCCCTGCGCGAGCTTGCGGCCCGCGCCGAGGACGCGGTGGAGGAGAACGTGGCAACGCCGTGTCCGTTCAACGTCGGCACCCTCCTGAACGTTGCGCTCGGGATGGTCCACGGCGAAGACGAGGAGTCCGCGCTGCGACTGGAGGGCATTGCGGCGTCGAAGGCCATGATCGGCTATGACCGGTCGCACGCGGGACATCGGCTGCGCCTGGCGATCGCTCGGCGTGAGATCGGCGAGGTGCGCCGACTGTTGGATTCAGTGAAGCAGGAGTGGCTGACCCCTGCGGCATGGGATCTGTGGGCGGCCATATTCGATGGCCTTGCCCTGCTGGATGACCGGGACCGGGTTGAGGCCGAAGCGCCGGCATGGGTGCGACCTGACTTGTACGTTGCTCCGTTCGCGGTTCGGGCGCTGGGCACCGTTCGAGGAGATCCGACCCTGTTGGCCGATGCCATCTCTCGATTCGAGGCCATGGGACTCGACTGGCACGCGCAAGAGACGCGGCGGCACTTGAGCTAGCAACGTGCCGCGCCTCTGCGTTGGGTCAGATGCCAGGCGTGGGAGCTCCCAGGATCCCCGGCAGCAGGTTTCCGAACAGGAAGCCGGCCACGCCGGCGAAAGTGCCGAGCAGCAGGATTTCGACCCCCGAAGTGAGCCAGCCGCGACGGGTCCAGCGCGACTTCAGCACCCCGATCCCGAACAGGACGCCCGCACTGGCGACGACCGCCGCCCAGATCGCGACCTCGATCGGCAGGACGAGGTAGACGAGGATCGGCACCACCGCGCCCAGGCCGAAGCTGGCGCCCATCACCATCGCCCCCTGGAACGGGCTGCCCTCGGCGTGCTCACCGGTCAGCCCCAGCTCCTTCTCGGTCATGGTCTTGAGCAGCACCTCGGGGTGCCCGGCCAGGGTGGCGGACACGGCGGTCGCCACCGGGCGCGGCAGGCCGTCCTCCTCGAACATGAAGGCCATCTCCGCCTCCGCCTCACCCGGCCGCTCGCTCACCTCTTCGCGCTCGCCGGCGATTTGTGCCTCGAAGATCTCGCGCTGGCTCTTGCTGCTCATGTACTCGCCGCCAGCCATGCTGAAGACGCCGGCGAGGCCGGTGGCGATGCCGGCGATGAGCACCGGGACGCGGTCGCCGGAGGCACCGGCGACCGTGCTGACCACCGCCAGGGTGCTCACCACCCCGTCCTGCGCGCCGAAGATCGCCTCGCGGATCTCGCCCAGCAGGCTCGCCTTGCGCCGCTCGTCCGCGAGGTGGTCGCGAAGCCACGCTCGGTCGTAGTCGGCCGCAGGGGTGTTGGGCGGTGGGGCCTCCATGCGGTGATCGTACCGGAGGCCGGGAACGAGTGGGTGCGGTCCCGCGTCCGGGGTGACAGCACGCGCAAGATGGAATCCAAAGAGGACGGACCGATGCCCACCGCAGATCGCCGATCCACGCGCCACTCATCCGCAAAGTCGCTCGCGATCTTCAGCCTCCTGATCCTGGCCCTGGCGGTCGCCGCCTGCGGCAGCGCCGCCGGGATCTTCCAGAACGTGGGTGACAACCTGCAGGGGGACGGTGGCCCCGCCCCGGTCGGAGGCAGCAGCGGCGAGGGCGACGACGGCAGCGGCGGGGGCGAGCGGCCGGCCAGCCTCGCCGATCAGCGGATCATCAAGACCGGTGAGATCAGCCTTGAGGTGCCCGATGTGACCACCGCCGTGGCCCGTGTGCGCGCCATGGCGCTCGACCTGGGTGGGTATGTCGGCGGCTCGCAGTCGGGGACTCGCGATGAGGCTGCCACGCTCACCCTGCGGATCCCGGCCAATACCTTCGACGAAGCCATCTCCCGCCTTCACGCCCTCGATGGAGACGTCGTGATCGAGGCGACCCAGGAGCAGGACGTGACCTCGACCGTGGTGGACCTCGAGGCAAGGATCGCGAACCTGCAGGCCTCCGAGACCCAGTACCGCCTCCTCCTGGGCCAGGCCGTGAAGATCGAGGACATCCTGGCCGTCCAGACCCGCCTCGACGACGTTCGTGGCCAGATCGAGCAGCTGCAGGCCCAGCACAAGGAGCTGACCGGCCTTGCGGATCTCTCCACGCTTACGGTCACCCTGATCCCCACTGCCCTGCAGCAGGCTGCCGGCAGTTGGGACCCGGGCAAGACGGTGTCGGACGCCTTCGCGTCGCTGGTCGACGTCGGGCAGGCGATCGGCGACGGCGGCATCTGGTTCGCGATCGTGTGGTTGCCGGTCCTGATCGGCCTGGGGATCGTGGTCCTGCTGGTCTGGCGCTTCGTGCCAGGCCTGCGCAGCCGGGTCCCTCGCGAGCCGAAGGTCTGAGGACAGGGGCGGCTAGCGGCCGCTCCTGCTCGAACCGACCGCGCGCCAGGCGAGGGGCAGGATGGCGGCCGTCGCCGCGATCTTGATCAGGTCCCACGGGACGAAGTCGAGCGCGCCGACCTGGACGGCGGTGGCCAGCTCCAGGCCGGTGATGGTCATCAGCACGGGAACGCCGATGGCGTAGATGACGAGGTTGCCGATCACCATCAGCGCGATCGTCGAGGCAGGCGATCGATCCCAGCCTCGCTCGGCCAGCCACCCCACCAGCGCGCCGGCCAGGACGAAGCCACCCAGGTAACCGAGGGTGGCGCTGAGCTGTCCATCCGCGGCAAGCCCTGATGACCCGTTGGCGAAGACGCCCAGGCCGGCAGCCCCCAACGCGACGTAGAGCAGCATCGAGGCGAGGCCGAGCCGCGCGCCGAGGACCGTGCCGACCAGCAGCACCGACGCCGTCTGGAAGGTATAGGGAACCAGAGGGTTCCACGGCGCGAACCACACGATCTGGGCCGAGACGGCGGTCAACGCGGCGCCGCCGGCGACCAGCATCGCCGCGCGCACCCATCGAGCGGCCTGCCCATCGCCGAGCGCGGGGACGGCAACGTCCGACAGGGTTGCGGCGCGGCTTGTCATGCGCGTGACTCCTCGTGTGGTGGCGGCTGCCCCAGGCTGGCGATGGTACCGCGCGCATCAAGCGCGGGGAGGTGATGGCCTGCGGTAGACTGCCGATGGTCCTTTAAGGCCGGCACTGCGATGCCGGAAAGGAGCGGTCCTTGCGCAGCAGCCCGTCACGCGAACGCACGACGCCACCCGCCGATGAGCGGACGGCGTCGTTTTTCTCGACTCCCGGCGTCCTCGCCCTGGAGGGCGGAACGCTCCTCGGCGGCCGATTGCGCGGCGCGCCGGTGCCCGCCGAGGGCGACCTCATCTTTTCGACCGCGGCCACCGGCTGGGGCGAGATCCTGACTGACCCGTCCTATGCCGGCCAGATCGTGGTGCTGACCTACCCGATGGTCGGCAACTACCGGATCGACGCTGGTGAGCTCGAGTCGGAGCGCGTCCACCCGCGCGCGGTCGTGGTTAGCCGCTTGGTGACGCCTCCCGCGGGCCTTGGACGCTCCTTCGAGGAGCTGCTGACCGAGGCCGGCATCCCGGCCATCGAGGGGATCGACACCCGCGCGCTGACCCTTGCGCTGCGCCGTGGCGCAGCGCGCAGGGCGGTCATCCGAGCGGCCGAGCACGCCGCCGAGGCATCCGACGAGGCGCGGCAGATCCCCGGCTGGGAGGCGCTCGACCACGTCGCCGCGGTCTCGACCCGCACGCCGTACACCCTTGCCCCGGCAATGACCCGCTGCGGGCGTGCCACCCTGCTGGACTACGGCGCGAAGCGATCGCTGCTCCGCGCGCTGACCGAGCGCGGCGTCGAGGTGCTGGTGCTGCCCCATGACGCAACCGCATCCGACGTGGCGGCCACCAGCCCGGACCTGGTCGTCCTCTCGCCCGGACCCGGCGATCCGTCCCGGATGGCACCACAGATCGAGACGACTGCCGAGCTCGCGCGGCAGGCGGCGGCGGGCGGGCCACCGATCCTGGGGATCTGCCTCGGGCACCAGCTGCTGGCCCTGGCCGCCGGGGCGCAGACGCGACGCCTCGCGGTCGGGCATCACGGCGGCAACCACGCGGTGCTCGAGCTGGAGACGGGGCGCGTCGACATCGGCGCCCACAACCACGAGGTGGAGGTGGTCGACGGGCCGGTACTTGCGGCGGCCGGCTATCGGGTCAGCCACCGTGACCTCAACGACGAAACGGTCGAGGGATTGGTGCATGCATCCGGGCGGATCGCATCGGTCCAGTTCCATCCGGAGGGGGCTCCGGGGCCGATCGACGCGGCCCGCGTCTTCGACCTGGCCATCGAGCGGGCGACGGCGTGATGCCACGCAGGGTGCTGGTCATCGGCTCCGGCCCGATCGTCATCGGCCAGGCAGCCGAGTTCGACTATGCCGGTGTGCAGGCCTGCCTGGCGCTCCGGGGCGAGGGAGTCGAGACGGTCCTGGTGAACTCGAACCCGGCCACGGTGATGACCGATCCGGACGTCGGCGGAACGGTAGTGATCGGTCCGCTGACCGTCGCCCACCTGACCAGCGTGATCGAGGAGCACCGGCCGGATGCGCTGCTGCCTACCCTCGGCGGGCAGACCGGCCTGAACCTGGCCGTGGCGCTCGACGATGCCCGGGTGCTGAAGCGGTTCGGGGTGCGGGTGCTGGGGACGCCGCTGGCCGCGGTACGGGCGGCCGAGGACCGCGGTGGATTCCGGGACCTGGTCACGCGGATCGGAGAGCCTGTGCCGGAGAGCGCTGTGGTCGAGACGATCGACGACGGCCTGCGATTCGTCGAGGAGCTGGGCGCGCCGGTGGTCGTGCGGCCGGCATTCACCCTGGGCGGCGGCGGGGGCGGGTTCGCGTCGACGCCGGAGGAGGCGCGGGAGCGGCTGGCGACGGGGCTGGCGGCCAGCCCAATCGGCCAGGTGCTGGTCGAGCGCAGCCTGCTCGGCTGGTACGAGATCGAGTTCGAGGTGCTGCGCGACGCGTCCGACACGGCGATCGCGATCTGTGGCATGGAGAACCTCGACCCGATGGGCGTCCACACCGGGGATTCGATCGTGGTGGCTCCCATCCAGACCCTGCCGGACCAGGTCGTCCAGCGGCTGCGACGGTGCGCGCTGAAGATCGTGCGCGAGCTGCGGCTGGAGGGCGGCTGCAACGTCCAGCTCGCGGTGCGGCCTGACGGTGGGGACTACCGTGTCATCGAGGTCAACCCGCGCGTCAGCCGCTCGTCGGCATTGGCAAGCAAGGCGACCGGCTACCCGATCGCGCGAGTGGCGGCGCTCATCGCGCTCGGCAAGCGGCTCCACGAGCTGCCGAACCCGGCCACCGGGTCGGGCAGCGCGGCCTTCGAGCCTGCGGTTGACTACGTGGTCGTCAAGCTCCCCCGCTGGCCCTTCGACAAGTTCCCGACCGCGGATCGGTCCCTCGGGATCCAGATGAAAGCGACCGGCGAGGCGATGGCGATCGATCGCGAGTTCGGCACCGCCCTCCTCAAGGCGATCCGCTCGCTTGAGCCGCGCGGCCACGGATGGCTGTGGGAGGACCCCGCATGGCGCCTCTCACATCGGCCTCCGCATGACCTCGCCGCGTTCCTGGCGCCAACCGACACCCGCCTGTGGCGGCTGGTGAGTCTCCTGCGCCATGGCTGGACCGACGCCGCCGGGCTGAGCGAAGCGACAGGGATCGCGCCGTGGTTCAGCGAGCGTCTGGCGGAGCTGGTGGAGGCGGAGCGCGGCCTCGTTGGCATGGCGCTGGACCGGGCCAAGCAGCTGGGCTTCGGCGACGCGGACATCGCGGCCGTCTCCGGCGTGCCGGCGGTTGCGGTGCGCCGTGCGCGGGTGCGAGCCGGGATCCGCCCGGCTTATCGACGGGTGGACACCTGCGCGGGCGAGTTCCCGGCCGAGACGCCGTACTTCTACTCGTCGCACACGGTTCCCGAGGTCGCGCCGCCGACCGATCGGCGCAGCGTGATCGTGGTCGGCTCCGGACCGATTCGCATCGGGCAGGGAATTGAGTTCGACTACTGCTCGGTGCGAGCCGCATGGGCGATCCGCGAGATGGGCTTGGACGCCGTCGTCATCAACAACAACCCCGAGACCGTGTCGACGGACTACGACGCCTGCTCGCGCCTCTACCTCGAGCCGCTCGACGCCGAGAGCGTGCTGGACGTGATCGACCATGAGCGGGCGCTCACCGGCGAGCCGCCGCACGTGGTCCTCACCTTCGGGGGACAGACGGCGATCGACCTGGCCAAGGAGCTGGCGTATGCCGATGTGCCGATCGCCGGGCTGACCGCGCTGGCAATCGAGCTGACCGAAGACCGGGAGCGCTTCGCTGCGCTCCTCGACGAGCTCGGGATCGAGGGCCCGCGCGGGCGGTTGGCAGCCGGTACGGCCGAGCTGCGCTCCGCGGTCGGCCAGCTCGGGCTGCCCGTCATCGTCCGGCCGTCCTGGGTGATCGGCGGGCGGGGGATCGCGGTCCTACAGAGCGAGACTGACGTCGTGGACCTGCTCGCGACCGAGATCGGCTGGCCGTTGCGGGTGGACCCGATGGTCGACGGGATCGAGCTCGACGTGGACGTCATCAGCGACGGTCACGACTGGTGCGTGCCCGGGATCCTCGAGCAGCTCGACCCCCCCGGGGTGCACTCGGGAGATTCGGTCGCGGTCCTGCCTCCGCAGCGCATCTCGCGTCAGGTCCAGGAGGCGGCCGCGGAAACGGCCGGACGCATCGCCCTGCGGCTGGGCGTGCGAGGGATCCTGAACGTGCAGATGATCGTTGCCGAGCAGCGGATCGTGGTGATCGAAGCCAATCCGCGTGCCAGCCGGACGGTGCCGATCGTGGCCAAGTCGACCGGACATGACGTCGTCGCCGCCGCCGTGCGCTGCGCGCTGGGCGCGACGCTGGCGGAGGCCGGCTGGCGGCCCGGCCTGGCGCAGGACGCGCCGCTCGTTGCCGTCAAGACACCCATCGGCTCACTCTGGCGCCTGCCAGGGGTGGATGCGACCCTCGGTCCCGAGATGCGCTCGACCGGCGAGGTGCTCGGTCTGGCGCCGGACTACGCCGGGGCGATGGCGGCGGCCGAAGCGGCGGCCCTGGCGCACAC
>JACDEL010000075.1 GCA_013816405.1 Chloroflexota bacterium
GCGCGTGGGGGGAGCCGCCGACCGCCTGGTCGAGGTCCAAAGCCGCGACGAGCTGCTGGCTGCGCTCGGCCTTGCGCGGGACGCGCAGGTTCCCTGGTTCGTCCTGGGCAACGGCAGCGACCTGGTGGTCGCCGACCCGGGCATCCGCAGCCTCGTGATCCGCAACCGGGCGAGGAGCGTGACGATCAACGGGCAGCAGCTGCACGCCGACGCCGGAACGCCGATGGCGCTCCTCGTCCGGCGCTGCACCGCCGCCGGCCTAGCCGGCCTGGAGTTCGGCACGAGTATCCCGGGCACGCTGGGCGGCGCCGTCTGGGCCAACGCCGGCGCGCATGACCGGGAGATGCGGGACGTGGTCGCGACGGTCGAGGCCTGGGATCCCGCGAACGGCACCGTCACAAGCCTGGACGCGGCGGCATGCCGCTTTGACTATCGCGAGTCTCGTTTCAAGCACATCCTCGAGGCGATCGTGGCGGCCACCCTCGCCCTCGACCGCGATGCGCCGGAAGCGATTGCCGGCCGGGTAGCGGAGAACCAGGCGCAGCGGGTGGCCACCCAGCCGCTCGCCGACCAGAACGCAGGGAGCGTCTTCCGAAACCCGCCGGGCGACCATGCCGGCCGTCTCATCGAGGCGGCCGGCCTGAAGGGGATGCGCAGCGGCACCGCCAGTGTCAGCACCCTCCATGCCAACTTCATCGTGACCGATCGGGGCGGCCGTGCGGCCGACGTGCGGGCCCTCGGTGACCGCATCCGCGCCGAGGTCGGCGCGCGCTTCGGGATCGATCTCGCCTACGAGATCGAGTTCGTCGGCGACTGGGCGTCCTGGTCCAGCGCGGTCGGTGGGGCATGACCGGGCGCCTCCGGGTCGGCATCTTCGCCGGTGGCCGGTCGGCCGAGCACGAGGTGAGCGTCAGCTCGGCCGATGCCGTCCTGCGGGCGATCGATCGCGACCGATTCGAGCCCTACCTCGTATACATCGACCGCGACGGCCGCTGGCATCTGCCCGCCGGCCCAGCGCCGATGCTCGGCGAGGAGCCGTTGGCGCAACTCCTGGGAGCTTCCACGCCGGCACAGCAGACGAGCCTCCTGCGCGCTCACGCAGACCTGCCGATCACCGTGGCCGACGATCGCGCTGAGCTCGCGCCGCGGGCCGTCCTCCGCTCCCTAGCCCAGGCGATCGACGTCGCCTTCCTGGCGTTGCACGGGCCGTTCGGCGAGGACGGCACCCTGCAGGGGTTCCTCGAGATGGCCGGTATTCCGTACACCGGGGCCGGCGTGATGGCGAGCGCGGTGGCGATGGACAAGGTCGTCTTCAAGGACCTGATGCGGGGCCACGGCCTGCCGGTCGTCGACTACTCCTGGTTCCGTCGCGCGGCCTGGCTGCGCACGCCCGAGCGGGTGCTGCGGGACATCGCCGAGGCGGTGGGGGAGCGTTCGGTGGTCAAGCCTGCGCGGCTGGGGAGCAGCGTCGGGATGACCCTGGTCCACGGCTCCGGGGAGCTTGCCGATGCGCTCGACGAGGCGTTTCGCTATGACAGCAAGGTGATCGTCGAGTCGTACGTCGCAGGCGCCCGCGAGCTCGAATGCGGTGTACTCGGCAACGATGACCAGCTCGTCTTCGAGCCCGGCGAGGTGATCAGCCACCATGAGTGGTACGACTACGAGGCCAAGTACGTGCCGGGGCTGGCCGACGTCGTGCCCGCGGCGCAGGTCGATCCGGAGCTGGCGGCGCGCGTCAAGGAGCTGGCGCTGGCCGCCTATCGGGCTGTCGACTGCGCCGGGCTGGCGCGCGTGGACTTCCTCGCTCCGCCCGGTGCGGTCTACCTCTCGGAGATGAACACGCTGCCGGGGTTCACCGCGACGAGCATGTACCCGAAGCAGGCTGAGCTGGCGGGCCTCGCCTTCCCGGACCTCATCGGACGGCTGATCGACCTCGGGCTTGAATCCGCGCGAGAGGGGCGAACGCCTGGGAACGGCGATCCGATGAGCGAGGAATGACGCGCCGCTCGACGACGTCACGGCGGCGCCCATCCGCTCATGCCCGCCGTCCCCGCCCACCGCTTGGCAGGCGCGTCCGAGGCGCGCTCCCGGCCCGCGGTCGGATCGCGGCCGGAGTGCTGACCGCGGTCCTCATCGGCGCGCTGCTGGCGCTCGTCAATGGGCCGTGGCTGCGAGTCGGCAGGGTCGCCTGGGCGGGGGAGCGATTCACGCCGGACGCCCAGCTGCAGCGTGCGCTGGCGTCGCTCGACGGGATCGGCCTGCTCACGGTCGATGCCACAGCGGTGGCATCGAAGATCCAGCGCTTGCCGGCCGTCTCGCGGGCAACGGTTGAGGCGGTCCTCCCCGACGCAGTCCGCGTTCACATCGTCGAGAAGGTGCCGACCTTCGTCTGGCAGACGAGCGCCGTCCGCCTCGTGGGCGTGGCCGATGGCATGCTGATCGGCCAGCTCCCGCTGGCGGGCGATCTGCCGGTCGACCTTGCCGCGCTGCCGCTGATCGACGACCGTCGTGCGCAGAGCCGGCGCCTCATCGTGGGCGATCGGATCGATTCCTCGAGCCTCGCCGCGGCGCTGCACCTGTCGGACGTGGAGCCGGCTGCCCTCGGATCCACCGCGGTCGACCTTGACGTGCGCCTGACCGACAACGACGGCTTCCTGCTGGTATCGGCTCAGCCCGCTTGGCAGGCCGACTTCGGCCTCTACCCGGACTCCGATTTCGGTCAGCCCGGGGCGCTCCAGGAGCGGGTCGAGGCACAGGTCACGGCGGTCCGCACCCTCTTCTCGTTCGAGGGTGAGTCGACGATCGGCTGGATCGATGCTCGCGACCCCCGGAGGGTATATTGGCGCCCGTAGAATCCGCGGCTCGGTCGAGACCGGCCGGCGCGGCGCACGCAGGATGCATCTCCGATGTGGCTTGCCCTGGGAGGCCTGGCCCTAGGCGTGGCGCTCGGCCTGGCGCTGAACGTGAACGTCAGCCCGGACCTGGCGCGCTACAGCGCGGTCGGCATCCTCGCGGGGCTTGACTCCGTCCTCGGCGCGATCCGGGCAGAGCTCGACGCGCATTACGACAACCGGATCTTCATCACCGGCTTCGTGACCAACGCCCTGGTGGCGGCGGCGCTCACCTTCGTGGGCGACCGGCTGGGGATCGATCTGTACCTGGTGGCCCTGTTCGCCTTCGGGCTGCGCATCTTCCAAAACGTGGCACTCATTCGCCGCCACTTCCTGTAGGCTCGGAAGCACCCGTGCCGCGGAATCGCGGCGGGACCTACGGGAGGTAGCTTGGACAGGGAGACGGTCCTGGTCGGCATCGACGCCGGCACGACCAAGGTGACGACCCTCATCGGCGAGGTCAGCCGAGGTGGCGACGTCAACATCATCGGCTATGGGATCGCCCCTTCGGTCGGGATGAAGAAGGGGATGGTCGCCAACATCGACCAGACCGTGAATTCGATCGCCGCCAGCCTGGAGAAGGCTGAGCGCCTGTCGGGCTACAAGATCAGCTCGGCCTTCGTCGCGGTCGGGGGCAGCCATATCAGCAGCCAGAACAGCCGTGGCGTCGTGGCAGTCTCCGGCCACAAGCGCGAGGTGAGCCGCGAGGACGTGGCGCGCGCGACGGAGGCTGCCAAGGCGATCCAGGTGCCGTCCAACCGCGAGATCCTGCATGTCATTCCGCGCGGCTACATCGTGGACGGCCAGGAGGGGATCAAGGACCCTCTCGGGATGAGCGCGGTTCGCCTCGAGGTCGAGACCCATATCGTGGCCGGGGCGGCAACCTCCGTTCAGAACCTGTCGAAGTGCATCGCCAACGCCAACGTCATGATCGACGAGCTGGTGATCAGCTCACTGGCGGCCGCGGAGGCGACCCTCACCGACACGGAGAAGGAGCTGGGGGTGATGATCGCCGACATCGGCGGTGGCACGACCGACCTGGCGATCTTCACCGATGGCGCCGTCTACCACTCGGCCGTGCTGCCAGTGGGCGCCATCAATGTCACCAACGACGTGGCGATCGGGTTGCGCACCAGCCTCGACCTGGCGGAGGAGATCAAGATCAAGCACGGCTCCGCCAACCTGGCCGAGATCGCGCCGGAGGAGCTGCTGAACGTGGCGGTTCTCGGCGAGGGCGGCGGGCAGACGATCCAGCGGAAGAAGCTGTGCGAGATCATCGAGGCACGCATGAGCGAGATCTTTTCGCTGATCGGCGAGGAGATCAAGCGCTCGGGCCACGCCGGCATGCTCCCGGCTGGCGTCGTGCTGACGGGCGGGGGTGCGCGGCTCGCCGGCGTCGCGGAGCTGGCCCGCGAGGTTCTCCAGATGCCGGTCCGGGTGGCGTCGCCACAGGGCGTTGGCGGGCTGATGGATCAGCTCTCCAATCCGGCCTTCAGCACGTCGATCGGGTTGCTGCTGTGGGGTGCTCACCACATCGGCAGCGAGCCGATCAGCTTCACCGTTGGGTCGCCCATCGGCGGCGGCGTCGGCCGCTTCGTGGACTGGCTGCGAGGCCTCTTCCCCGGCTGATACGTCGTCGGAGCCGCACGTCGCCGTGTGGAGCAAGCGCCAATCGGTCCACCGTGATTTCGATGGCTGTGGACAACTCCGCGGGCGTATGTGGACAAATCGGCAACGCTGCCTGTGCCGGGTCGGTAGAATCGATCAGACCCGCGCGAGCTCCGGGTTCGCCCAGCAAGCCGCCAGCACCCTCGTGCAGGAGAACCCCCCATGCCGCTCCGTTCGGACGCCGAGCACTTCGCATTGATCAAGGTCATCGGAGTCGGTGGCGGCGGGTCGAATGCCGTCAACCGGATGATTCGCGCCGAGATGATGGGCGTCGAGTTCATCTCGGTGAACACGGACGCGCAGGCCCTCCTGCAGAGCGACGCCCCGCACAAGATTCGCATCGGTGACAAGCTGACCCGAGGGCTCGGCGCAGGCGCGGACCCGATGGTCGGCCAGCGTGCTGCCGAGGAGGACAGCGAAAAGATCTACGAGGCGCTCAAGGACGCCGACATGATCTTCATTACCGCCGGCATGGGCGGTGGCACGGGCTCCGGCGCGGCACACGTCATCGCCGAGATCGCCAAGGACCTGGGCGCGCTGACGGTCGGTGTCATCACCAAGCCGTTCAGCTTCGAGGGGGTTCGTCGCAAGCTCGTGGCCGAGCAGTTCAGCGAGCTGCTCAAGGAGAAGTGCGACACCCTCATCACCATCCCCAACGATCGCCTCCGCGAGGTGGTCGACAAGAAGACCAGCATCCTCGACGCCTTCCGGGTGGTGGACGACGTGCTGCGCCAGGGCGTCCAGGGCATCAGCGACCTGATCACCGTGCCGGGCCTCATCAACCTCGACTTCGCCGATGTCAAGACGATCATGCGGGACGCCGGGTCGAGCATGATGGGGATCGGCACCGGCACCGGCGACAACCGCGCGGTCGAGGCCGCCCGCGCGGCCGTCATGAGCCCGCTCCTGGAGGTCAACATCACCGGGGCCCGCGGCATCCTGTTCAACGTCACCGGCGGCAGCGACCTTGGCCTGTTCGAGGTCAACGAGGCGGCCGAAGTGATCAAGGAGGCCGCCGATCCGGAGGCCAACATCATCTTCGGCACCGTGATCGACGACCGGATGCGGGACGAGGTCAAGGTGACCGTCATCGCCACCGGCTTCGACGCGACTCGCAAGCCGCGACCGGCCGGCCGCGCCGTCACCCCCGCGAGCGAGGTGGCCACCGGCATCGAGGCGTCGCTCGACGAGCGGAGCCGCGAGATCCTGGCCGAGATCGAGCGCGACCGCGCGGAGCGCCAGGCGCTGGAGGACCAGATGCCCGAGGCGTCGCCCTTCGCCGTCGGTGAGAAGCCGGCCGAGACGACCGCCCGCAGCGGCGAGCGGCAGCCGATCCCAGTGCGTGGCAGCGGACTTGATCGCCCCAGCTACGGCGAGACCGACCTCGACATTCCCTCCTTCCTGCGGCGCAAGAGCGAATAGCGTCCGCCGTGGACCGATGCGCCCCGGCCGTCCGGCCGGGGCGTTCGCATCTCCAGCGCACGCTGCTGCGATGCTGCCCGTCGACGAGCCGCCGCTCACCGCGGAGCTGATCCGGTCGCGGCACCAAGGGGTGCTGCGACGGTTGCACGCGGCCGCCGAGGCGGCCGGCCGGGACCCCGATGCGGTGCGCGTGCTGGCGGTCACCAAGGGCTTTGGGACGGCATTCATTCGCCAGGCGGCCACCGCCGGACTGGCCCGCTTCGGCGAGAACCGGGTCCAGGAGGCGATCCCCAAGATGGCGGCTGCGCCCGACGCGGAGTGGCACCTGATTGGCCGCCTGCAGGCCAACAAGGCCAGGCCGGTTGTGCGGGGCTTCGCCGCCATTCACTCGGTCGACTCGCTCGAGCTGCTGGCCCGTCTCGACCGGATCGCCGCCGAGGAGTCGCGCGCGCCGATGGCCTTCCTCCAGGTCAACGTGACAGGGGAGACGAGCAAGGCGGGCTTCGCGCTCGACTGGTTCGACGAGGCGGCGCGGCGGCGGGGATCCCTCTCGGCTGCCATGGAGGGCCTCGCCGCCCTCCGGTTGGCGGGATTGATGACGATCGGGGCGGCCGGCGCCGCGCCCGAGGAGTCGCGGCGAGTCTTCGCCACGCTGCGACGACTGCGGGATGATCTCCAGCAGCTGACCGGGCTCCCGCTGCCCGAGTTGTCGATGGGTATGACTGCGGACGCCGATGCGGCCGTGGCCGAGGGAGCGACCCTGGTCCGGATCGGCACGGCCATCTTCGGTCCGCGGCCCGCCTGAGCACGCGCTGCTATCCTCGAGGTCGAGATGCCGCTCGTCATCGTCAACTTCCTGGAGCTCCTCATCAGCGCGTTGATGCTGCTGGTGCTCGCACGGGTCGTCGTCAGCTGGCTGGCCCCGACCGGGGGCGGAGGGCTGGTCGCCTTCATCTACCAGGCCACCGAGCCGATCCTGGCGCCGATTCGACGGGTGGTGCCACCCAGCGGGGGACTCGACTGGGCGCCGCTCATCGCGATGCTGGTGCTCGGGTTCCTGCTCAGGCTGGCGGTGCGCCTGTAGCCCTCGGCGATTGAGGGCCGGGAGGCCCATCGGTATACTGCGAACCCCG
The DNA here is from genome assembly GCA_013816405.1 of Chloroflexota bacterium. Classification (GTDB taxonomy): domain Bacteria; phylum Chloroflexota; class Limnocylindria; order QHBO01; family QHBO01; genus CF-167. The sequence continues at coordinate 7,115 of JACDEL010000075.1, forward strand.
CGTGGGCGATTGGCTCAGCCCGGTTAGAGCGCACGGTTCACATCCGTGAGGTCACTGGTTCGAATCCAGTATCGCCCACCACCCTTTCCCTGCTGGGGCTGATCGATGCCGCTGCTCCCCCGATCTCTGCGCGCCCGAATCCTGCGCATGCGGCTCCTCGAGCCCCTGCAGGAGCGCGACTTCGCGCTCCTGACTACCGGATCGCTCGTTTCCCTGCTGGGCGATGGCTTCTTCAGCGTGGCGCTGGCGTGGCAGGTGTACGAGATCAGCAATCTGCCCACCGCCCTCTCCATCGTCGGGGTGGCCTGGACCCTGCCGGTGGTCCTCTTCGTCCTGCTCGGCGGCGTCTTCTCGGATCGGTACGACCGACGGTGGATGATGATCGGCGCCGATTGCGTGCGGGCCGCGGCGATCGGCGTACTGGGTGTCCTGTCGATCGCCGGCGTGATCGAGATCTGGCACATCGTTGTGTTGATCGCCTTCGTCGGCCTGGGCGACGCATTCTTCAACCCGGCTTCCACGGCGATCGTCCCTGACCTCCTCCGTGACGAGCAGCTGCCGCAGGCAAACGCGCTCCAGGCGCTGGTCCGCCCGATGATGATCCGCCTCGTAGGACCAGCGGTTGGCGGGTTGGTGGTCGCCGGCGTCGGACCTGGAACGGCCTTCCTGGTCGATGGCTCCAGCTTCGTGCTGTCCGCCGTCGCGATCGCCCTCATCAGCACCCGTCCCAGCCGGCAGGTGGTCTCGCACGGCCTGCGCCAGGCGATCGCCGAGGTGGGGGAGGGCCTCTCCTTCGTGCGGCGCAATCCGTGGTGCTGGGCGACGCTCCTCTCGGCGATGTTCAGCCTGCTCGTCTTCATCGGCCCGATCCAGGTGCTGCTCCCATTCCTCGTGAAGAACCAGCTGGGCCTGGGGCCGGACGCGCTCGGTGCGATCTTCGCGGTGGGAGGCGTCGGCTCGATCGCGGCAGCCCTTGCGGTGGGTCATTGGGGTCTTCCGCGGCGACGCATCACGATCATGTACGCAGCCTGGGCGGGTGGGGTCGCCCTCTTCGCCGGATACGGCGTCATGAACTCGGTGTGGCAGGCCTTCGTCATCGGCTTCGTCACTGCGGCGCTCTTCGAGCTGGGTCAGATCATCTGGATCACCCTGCTCCAGACGCTCGTGCCCCGAGAGCTGCTCGGGCGCGTGTCCAGCCTTGACTGGCTGGTCTCCACCGGCCTCGTCCCGCTCTCATTCGCGCTGACAGGCCCGGTTGCGGCGTTGCTCGGACCGGGGCCCACGATGATTGCGGCCGGGCTGGTCGGCTCACTCCTGATGGGAGCTCTCCTGTTCGTTCCGGGCGTTCGTGATCCGGAGCGGGGCGAGATCCCACTGACGGAGACGGCCGGGGATCTGCCATGACCGGCGACCAGCCACTGCGCATCGCCATCTTTGGCGAGACCTACCTGCCATACCTGTCGGGCGTGACCGTCTCGACTGAGGCACTCGCCCGTGGACTGGGCGCCGCCGGGCACCAGGTGCTGCTGGTCGTGCCGCGGCCGGCCGGTGGAAGGGACCCGGGGACTGCCGGGACGTCGGGGCCTGAGCCGCGCATGGCCTGGCTTCCCTCATTCCAGGCGCCGGGGTCGGCCCCCAGCGGATATCGGGTGCCGAAGCCGATTCCGTCCGCCGCGCTCGAGGCAGCCACCGCCTTCGCGCCGCAGATCGTCCACGCCCAGTCGCCGTTCACGTCGGGGGTGATGGGGCGACGCCTGGCGCGCCGGCTCCAAGCGCCGTTCGTCTTCACGCACCACACCCGCTTCGGCGACTACCGCCACTACCTCGGACCGATGGCGGTTCCCGGTTCCGCGCTGATGGACGCGTACCTGCGCCGGTTCTGGCGGAGCTGCGCCGCGATCGTGGCCCCAGGCAATGAGCTGTCGAGGGAGATCGGGGATCGCCTGGGCCGCACGCCGCGGCCGCTGGTGCGGACGATCCCGACCGGCATCGACGTGGCGGCATTGGCCGTGCTGCCCGCCGTGGACCCGCGGCCGGCGGCCGCTTGGCCCGCCGACGCGGTGGTCGTTGCGAGCCTTGGCCGTTTGGCGCCGGAGAAGAGTGTCGACCTCGTCCTCGACGCCTTCGCCGATGTCGCCGCAACGGACCCCGCGGCCCGGCTGCTCATGATCGGGGGCGGTCCGTCCGAATCATCCCTACGTCGGCGAGCGGCGCAGCGC
>JACDEL010000002.1:0-884 GCA_013816405.1 Chloroflexota bacterium
ATCGCAACGGGCTGATCGATACGCTTGAAGGCCTGCCCGCCTACGGCCCGGTCCTCGTGACCTTCTCGACCTCAGGTGACACCAGCGCCGCGGCTGCGTTCAATCTCGAGGTGGCTGCCCGCTCGGACCGCAATGGCAACCTGTTCTACCAGCGCGAGATCAATCTCAAGGGCAACATCGCCGCCAACCTGAGCGATCTCCACGTGGTGATTCACGGCGAAGACCTGAACGACAACGGCAGATATGACGGTGCCGTTTCGAGTCTCGGCATGGGTATCCCCCTGGAGGCGGAGCTGCCGGTCGCCTGCGGCCCAATCGACTGAGCGATCCACGGCAACTCTCTGGAGAGACACCGCTCCGTTGAGACCGGAGCGGTGTCTGCACCGCCCGAGTTCAGTGGGCGTCTCTGCCGCTCGCACTATTGATGTCTCTGCCCCGTTGCAATGGCGCTGGTATGCCACCCGGGGGCCTAGGAATTTGATTGGCCGGTCCAGGCCGATAGCGTGAGATCCGTTCCGCGCAAGCGGCCATTTATTCAGCCACGGGCTCCAACGCGTTGGCGGGGAGCCTTACCGATCTTGAGAAGAGGAGTCGCAAAATGGTCCAGACAGTCGAAGACAGGGGCGTATCGACACGAGCGCTCCACAGCGTGCCGCGAGCCGGCTTGGCGATCATCACCGCCGCCGCCCTGCTGATGGCCGTGGCATCTCCCATCTTCGCATCCGCCGGCAAGCCGACCGCAGCGAAGGACACCGGCGCGGCAGCCCCGCGCAGCGTGACCGTCCAGGTCATGAAGCACAATTGCGCAAACGTCATGACCGAGGCCCAGTTCCTGGCGGTCGAGGCCCGCGCCGCGACGAACCCGACGACCCCGGCGGCTGCCT
>JACDEL010000002.1:984-84324 GCA_013816405.1 Chloroflexota bacterium
CCCCGGCAGTGGCGATGAGGCCAGCCTCGTCTCCGCGGCCAACGGCACGATCGTGCTCGACACGACCAACGACGCGGACGGCATGATCATGATGCACGTCTACAACTTCTCCCAGGCGGCAGCCCCGCGCAGCGTGACCGTCCAGGTCATGAAGCACAATTGCGCAAACGTCATGACCGAGGCCCAGTTCCTGGCGGTCGAGGCCCGCGCCGCGACGAACCCGACGACCCCGGCGGCTGCCTTCGGCAAGACCGTTGAGACGGTGCTCGAGTGCCCGACGGTCGTCCTTTCGGGAGAGACCCAAACCCCCGGCGCGGTGGCCGGTGGGACCTCCAGCTTCGACTTCAGCGTGACTGGTGGCGGCGCGCCCCAGACCCTGAGCGCCGACGGCACCTTCACGCAGGCCGCCGCCTGCGAGACCGACGTTAGCTATGACGCCAATCGCAACGGCACGCTCGACGCCAATGTCTGCCTCGATCTGAGCCATCACGCCTTCACGGTTAACGATGGCACCGTCACCGTCACCGAGACCTCCCCACCGACGGGCTTCGACTTCGGTGCGGTGCGCTTCACCCCCGGCAGTGGCGATGAGGCCAGCCTCGTCTCCGCGGCCAACGGCACGATCGTGCTCGACACGACCAACGACGCGGACGGCATGATCATGATGCACGTCTACAACTTCTCCCAGGCGGCAGCCCCGGTACCCACGCCGCAGCCGACCGCATCGGCCCTTCCTGACGCTGCGCTGAGCGACTCGACGGGCAGCGACTCGCCAATCGCCCCTCTGGTGGCGATCCTGGCGGCGGTGGCTGCGGCTGGCGTCGTGTTGCGCTTGGCGCGACAGCGAAGCCGCTAGCCGACCGCAGCGACAGTATCTGAAGAGGCCCCGGGTGTTGCTCGGGGCCTCTTCCCCTTTCATGGTCGGGCCCAAGCCGCACGTCCTCGTCGCGACCCTTCATCCATGACGGGTCGCCTCGGGCCAAAGACTGATCTGGTGCGAGGCACGCTGGTCGCCGCGCTTTTGGCTGCGGGTGGGATCCACCTGTGGCTCACTCCTGAGCATTTCGAGGAGTCGCCGATCGTGGGTACCGGTTTCTTGGCCGCCGGAATACTGCAGCTGCTGCTCGCCGTCGCGCTCTTGTACCGCCCGAGCCGGCTTGCACTCTTGGCCGTCGGCGTCTCGAGTGCGGGTCTGATCGCTGCCTACGGCGTGGCGGTCGCTGTCGGGCTTCCGTTCGCAAGCCAGGCGGCGGGCGGGATGGAGGAGGGCCTGCGACTGGGGGCCGGGGAGCCGGTGACGCTCTTGGCGATTATCGCCAAGGCCATCGAGCTGGGGTCGATCGTCCTAGCGATGATGCTCCTCGGCCGCTTGAATTCCGCGCAAGGACGGCGGGCAACTTTGCGAGGCCTAGGTTTACGACGGAATCATGGACGAGAAGCGCGGCATTGAGACCGCCATCCAAGTCGATGAAGTGAGGAGGGTATCCACCATGGCGGACAAGACGGATCAGCTGGCGGGCGCCAACGGGATGGAGGTGCTGACTCGCTCGGCCGGTGCGGCGGGGCCCGAAAGCACCTACGAGAAGGTCGTCATCCTGCCCAAGCGCGACGACACCGACCTGGCACACCACGCGTGGGCCGACGCGCGTTTCGCGGCCGATATCTTGGCCGAGCACGCCCTCTTCTTCGCGCTGCTGATGCCCGAGGAGCTGGCCGCCAAGGAGCGCGCCGAGGCGCTGGACTTCCAGCGTTCGTTCACGTCCCTGTACGGGGTTCGACGCTGTCAGGCCGGCAGCGGTTGAGTTCCCTAGTGCGCCAGTACCGCAAGCCGTCCGGCGCGTCCCAGTAGCGGTTCGGCGCCTGGTAGCCGCGGAGGTAGGCTCGTTAGCTCTCTGGATTGGTGGCCTTGACCATCGCGTTGACCACGTCGCACGCCCATGCCGGCGACTTGAAACTGACGGCGTACTGGTGCGGCATGAGCGGGCAGAGCTGGCTGACCCACGGGAGCGCACCGATCGCCTCAAACACGTCGTATTCGCGGCCGTCCTCCGCGCGCACCGTGCGCGAGTCAACGATCTCGAAGTTGGCTGGCATTGACGCAAGGATATGGGGCTCGGGCAAAAGCGGGCGATGGCGCGGCTCGCTGGTTAGGCAGGTAGCGCCATTGGCAGCCCATTCGAGCGAGGAACAGCATCGCGTTGACCATCTGCCGGCGCGGGATACGCGCCGGGGAGCCACGTCGACCGGGCGGATCGAACAGGCCCGCCACCCGGGACCACTGCTCGTCGGTCAGCTCGATCGTGAACCCCATTGGCGGCAGCGTGCAGGCCGGGCGCGACAGCTCATGTGGCACGAATCCCCCGAACTGAGCGAGAACATTCGTACACAGGCCCTTAGAGGAGCCTCGCCAGCTTCTCCGACAGATGCTCGGCGACCATGAGCGTGATGACGTGAGGGAACCCCGATGGCGCGTCAGGGATCACTGATGCGTCGATGACGCTGAGTTGCTCGATGCCGTGGACGCGGCCGAGCGCATCGACGACGTCGCCGTTCGCCGGCGACGGGCCCATCCGGCACGTGCCCACGACATGCGGGTTCGAGTACGACCCGGCGATGACTTGGGCACGCAGCTCCTTGTGCGATCCGGGCGGGGCCGGCGCAGGCTCGTTCGCGAGCGTTCGGACCGCGGGGTAGATCGCGAGCTCGAGCCCGAGCAGATACGCCTCCGCCAGGCGTTCGACATCGTGGGACTCGCGCAAGCCTGGGAGCGTGACCCGCGGCTTGTCCTCCGGATCACTCGAGCGGAGCCGCACTGAACCACGCGAGGTGGGCTTCAGGAGTATCGGGTCGAGATAGAACGCCGGCTGCCCGGGGGTCGGGTCGGTGACCCAGAACATGAGGTCGGGCGGGCGGTCTCGAGGTTGCGTGGAGCTTCGGAACGTGGCGATCGTGTGCAGGACCGGCGCACCCGCCGGCGGATCGCCGCGCCATCCGGTGTCGAGCTCAGTTCCAGGATGGTCGGCGAGGTTTTCGCCCACGCCCGGAAGGTCGACCAGCACGTCGATCCCCAACTCGCGGAGGTGACCGGCCGGCCCAACGCCCGAGCGGAGCAGAAGGGACGGGCTCCCGTACGTTCCGGCCGAGAGGACCACCCAGCGGGCGCCGACCTCGGTGCCATCGACGAGGCGAACGCCTGTCGCGCGTCGGCCTCCGATCACGACCGTCGCGACCGGTGAGCCCGTGCGGATCTTGAGGTTCGCCGGCCTCGCATCGGGCGGCAAGTACGCGTCGAGCGACGTGATCCGTCGGCCCTCCTTCGTGCTCATCGGCATCGGGCCGGCCCCGACCGCATCGGGGGCGTTGTGATCCTCGACGCTTGGGAAACCGAGCGCGCTCAGCGCCTCGAGCGCCGCGGCGTGGATCGGGGATCGCTCGAGTTCGGGGTATCTGTTGATGTTCAGCGGACCACGATCGCCATGCCACGGACGATCGCCGAACTCGGCGTCGGTCTCGAGGCGACGGAAGCTCGGCAGCACGTCCTCGTAGCGCCAGCCGGGATTCCCGCGTGCGGCCCACGCGTCGAAGTCTGCGGCCACGCCGCGGACTCCAAACCGTGTGAGCCACGAGGTTCCGCCGAGGAGCCGTCCGCGTCGCAGCTTGCTCGTCGCACCGGCGCCGTCGGGCTCGGACTCGAATCCCCAGTCGTGCGTCCAGTCGGAGCCACTGGGATTGTTCCATCCGTCGCGCAGAGCCGGAGGAACCTGACCGCCGAGGTCGGTCCCCGCCTCGAGGAGGAGAACCGAGTGCTCGCCTGCATCGGCGAGGCGCCGCGCGACAGCGCACCCCGCGGCACCTCCGCCGACGATGACGATGTCGAAATCGAGTACCAGCTGCCTCCCTCCGTTCGCCGGACTCGGACCGTCTTGGAGCCACCTACAGGCTCGCACATCGAATCGGAGCAACAGTTTGCTCCTTCACGAAAGAACTGGCTTCTGGAGGGTCTCCCGGAGCTGTGCGAGGTGTACGGGAACATCGCGGCTGCAGCCGAGAGCGCGCTGGTCGACCTGTACGCCGGCCGCAGCACCGGTACGCGCGCGGCGCTCCAACGAAAGCTCGCGAATATGCGGGTCGAACTCGCGGGACCGCGCCCCTCGCCGCTCGAAAAGCTCCTGGTCGAGCGAAATGCCGCCTAGGGTGGTGGAACTCCATCAGCGACGCCAGGATCGAGCCGCCCGGCAGTAACTCAGGGCCCTGCGCAGCCTCGCGGACGTCCGGCGTCTGCTCATCCCGGCTCTGCAGGTCAACATCGCCGAGCGCCAGGTCAACATCGCGGCCGCCGAGGGCCCGACGGCCGAGGCTCCCCCATCGAGTCCGACGGCCTCCTGACAGACCCTGCAGGGTCGGGCCTGCGGAGGGCGGTCTGGGACCTCCCAAACGATCTCGCGTGACGCCGCAGAGCGTCGCTTCCCTACCTGCGGACAAGCCCGGCCGCAATGGGTCTGGCTAGCCGCGTCAATCGCCCGGAGCTGCCATCGTTCACGTCCTGGCGCTTTCGCTGCTACGCGTGCGATGCACGGTCGAAGTTTGGTACCGCATACCGGATTCGCTACTGGAGCCCGCTACAGACCGCTGCGAGCGCGGAGACGACGCTCCCGACCGCTAGATGCCGCTGGAGACCGCTGCGTTTAGGGGTCAGATCAGGGGTCAGGGTGGGGGCCGACCAGGGTGCTGACTTCCTGGGCGAGTGGCGCAGCCTGGCTGACCTAAAGCCGGCGCTCGGAGGTCTACGTCGAGGTCGAGCCGAGCCGAGGCCCGCGCCGGATAGTTCCGCAAAGACCTCTTTCTGATCGGCCCGAGAGCGGCTCCGCGCGAAGCACAAATCGGCCAGCCTTCGGGGGTCCCCTTTTGGGATCACTTCGCTGTGGCTTTGCCGCCGCGACCCCCGACGTCCGCCGCGGGCGGTATCCTCCATCGGTGGCGAGACCGACCAGACGGGCACGGGTCCGCGTTCTGCCGACAGGCACGCTGACCTTCCTCTTCTCTGACATCGAGGGCTCGACCCGGCTGCTAACGGCGCTGGGCGCGGCCTTTGGCCCGCTACTCGAACGCCACCAGGCGTTGCTGCGCGGCGCGTTCGAGGCGGCCGGAGGTGTGGAGGTGGCGACCGAAGGCGACTCGTTCTTCGTGGTCTTCCGCAGCGCAGCCTCCGCCGTGGCCGCGGCCGCAGCTGCCGAGCGCGCCCTCGCGGCCGAGCCATGGGCGCCCGCGGCGGATGCCGTTCGCGTGCGCATGGGCCTGCATACCGGCGAGGGGACGCTCGGCGGGGACAACTACGTTGGCATCGACGTGCACCGGGCGGCACGGATCGCGGCCGCCGCACACGGTGGCCAGGTAGTCATTTCGGAGAGCACGCGCATGCTGGTTTCAAGATCGCTTTCCGACGACCTTCGGCTCCGCGACCTCGGCGAGTATCGGCTCAAGGACCTCGAGCAACCCGAGCGGCTGACCCAGCTTCTCGTCCAGGGCCTGCCCGAGGATTTCCCGTCACCCCGCACGCTCGAGACACCATCCAATCTGCCGCCCCAGATGACGACCTTCATCGGCCGCGAACGCGAAGCCGAGGAGGTCGCCGAGCTGGCCCGTCGCTCGCGCCTGGTGACCCTCAGCGGACCGGGCGGCACCGGCAAGACACGCCTCTCGCTGCAGGTCGCCGCGCAGCTGCGAGCGGAATTTGGCGGCGGCGCCTTCTTCGTGGATCTCTCCCCGATTGTCGATCCTGCGCTCATCCCGACCACCATTGCCGCCGCGCTCGGACTGCGCGAGCAGCCAAATCGGCCGGTGCTCGAGTCGCTGCAGGCGCACCTCCGGGACCTTCAGCTGCTGCTCCTGCTCGATAACTTCGAGCAGGTGCAGGCGGGCGCTCCGCTGGTAGGTCACCTGCTGGAGGCCGCGCCACAGCTCAGTATCCTGGTGACCAGCCGCGAGGTGCTGCACCTGCGCGGAGAGCAGGAGTATCCCGTGCCGCCGCTCGGCCTGCCGGACCTCGCCATGCTGCCGCCGCTCGAGGCGCTCTCGCGATACGACGCCGTGGCGCTGTTCATTCATCGCGCCAGGGCCGTGCGCCCGGACTTCGCGGTCGACAACGACAACGCGCCGGCGGTGGCCGCCATCTGCGCCCGCCTAGACGGCCTGCCGCTCGCGATCGAACTGGCAGCGGCGCGCGTCAAGCTCTTCGCTCCGAGCGCCATCCTGGCGCACCTCGAGAAGACGCTCGCCTTCCTGACCAGCACGGCGCGTGACCTGCCGGAGCGGCAAAGGACGCTGCGGGGCGCTATCGACTGGAGCCATGACCTTTTGGATACCACCGAGCGGACCCTGTTCCGCCGGCTGAGCATCTTCGTCGGTGGCTGCGCCGCCGATGGCGCCCAGGCGGTCTGCGATCCGGACGGCGCGCTGGGCATCGACATGCTCGACGGGCTGGCCTCGTTCGTGGACAAGAGCCTCCTGACACAGGCGACGGGAGACGACGGTGAGCCACGCTTCGGCATGCTCGAGACGATCCGCGAATATGCCGCGGAACGGCTGGCCGCCAGCGACGATGCGGAGCCAGTCAGGCGCCGGCACGAGGATCTGTTTGCTGGCCTCGCCGAGCAGGCCGCCACCGAGCTGCTTGGTCCACAGCAGAAGGCGTGGGTCGATCGGCTGGATGCCGATCGCGACAACCTGCGAGCGGCACTCCAGCACGCCGCCGACGACGGCCGGATTGAACTGGCGCTCGGACTGGGCGCCGCGTTGTGGCGGTTCTGGCAGCGGCGCGGGCAGCTTGCCGAGGGGCGAACCGCGCTTGAGGGGCTGCTCGGTCGGCCGGAGGCCGCCTCCCCGACGCAGGCTCGCGCCCGAGCGCTGGCGGGCCTCGGCGGCGTTACCTACTGGCAGAACGACATGGTGGCGGCGGGGCAGGCGTACGCCGAGGGTTTGGCCATCGAGCGAGCCCTGGAGGAACCGAGCGGCCTTGCGGATGCGCTCTACAACTCCGGCTTCGTGGCCGCCATCGGCGGGGATCACGCGACTGCGCGCGCCATGTATGAAGAGAGCCTCGAGATCTTCACGCGCCTCAGCGATCTGCCCGGGGTGCTGCGGTTGCGCGAGGCCCTTAGCTTCCTCCTATTCCTCCAGGGTGACTTTGCCGAAGCTCGCGCGCTCCAGGAGGAGAACGTTCGCGCCTTCCGAGAGGGCGCCGAGACATTCCGCGTCGCAATCGGATCCCCGATGCTGTCGCTGCTCCGGGCGAAGGACGGGGAGTTTGCATTCGCTCGCGAGCTCCAGGTCGAAGCCTTGGGCACTTTCCGCGCAGTGGGTGACACGCATAGCATGGTCAGGGTCCTGATCATGGCGGCTGCCACGGCCGTCCTGGAGGGCGACCTGGAGCGTGCCGCGACATTGAGCGGCGCGGGAGATGTCCTCCGCGAGCCGCTCGGCGAGATGGCCACGCCAATGACGACGCTTGGCATGGAGGATCCCGCCCTCGCATCGCGCGCGCGCCTGGGCGACGAGGCGTTCGAGCGGAGCTACCAGAAAGGGCGAACGCTCACCCTCGACCAGGCGAGCGACCTGCTGAGTGAGGCTGGTAGCAACGCCGGTAGCAAAAGGGGCGAATAGTGGCGGTTGCGAGGGTTGCCAAAGGACCGGGATGATGCTCAGCCGGGGACAAGTGGACGCCAGCAAACGCTATCGCGCGCATTTGTAACCCGCCGGCTCAGCATTGGCGCATCGGATGAACTTCTTAGAGCGAGCCGCGGCCGCGAAGCACATCTGCCATGCGCGGGAGGGTACACGGACGATGCATCGGCAGCGCGGAGCCACGAACTCAGCTGCGGTGCTAGCGTCCACCGCGGCGCCGCCGGCTCAAGGCGCCCGGATGCCGATGCGCACCGCCGCGGTCGACGCCTTTGCGGCACACAAGAACGAAGTGACCGAGGGCTATATGGCCGCGGCCTAGAGAGGCCGCCCACCTCTGGCTTCGAGGCCTCCCGCACAGAGGCGCGTTCAAGACCCTAGTAGCGGATGACCTTCTCGACCCGCAGACGGATCGTCGCTCGCGGTTCGCCCTTGAATTGCTCTGGATCCGCGTCGTAGCGCTCGGCCAGCCCCTTGATGGTGGCCATTCCGCGTTCCGAATCCTCGTCTATTTCAACGGTTCCCTCCAGGGCAACCCACTCATAGCGGTCCTCGAAACAAAGGCTGACCCGAGGGTCGCGCTTGAGCCAGCGGAACTTTGCCCGCCCCGTCATGGTGTTGAGCAGCACCGTGTCCGGCTGGTCCGGATCCAGGTCGAACCACATCACCGACTGTGTCGGTCTCCCCTCATCATTGAGCACCGCCAGCACCGGAAACCGCAGCTCGGCGGTGAGCCACGCGCGCAGGTCATCGCTCAGCGAGTGCTCGATCCTCAGGGGCGGGTCGGACAGGGGTTGGCCTCCTCGTGCCTGGCTGTTCATGCTAATCCCGAGCGGGAGGCGCCATGCGGCGAGGTCTGACACGGTCCACCATGCTTGGCTGCTTGCCCCAATACCCGTCGTCGTGCTCGACCTACGTTGCTTCTCCGAGTTCAGCCGCGTAGCGGCAGAGTGTCAGCATGAAATCTTGCCGCTGATCCAAGCGGTGCCGGTACGCAAATTGGCGGCCCTGACTGGGCTATCGGTCAGCTATTGCGCGCTCATCAGGCGCGGACTGCGGACGCCACATCCGCTGGTGGGAACCACTTGTTCGGACGGTGGGTCAGACCGAGTAGACCTTGAGGATCTCGTCGCCGTAGTGGTTGATGACCTTAATTGCGATGGTCCCTGAGGCTGGACGCCGGAAAAAACGCGACGTTGCGGAGTTGAGCGAGGCCCAGGCGGCCTCATTAATGTCGGTACGCAGGGCACCCTTGAGCTTCTCGTAAGGGTCGTCGGCGCCGAGGAAGTACGCGTGGCGGACGAAAAACTGCTGGTTGTCGTAAGCGGTGTCGATGAACCAACAGGCGATGTCAGCAGTCGAGTCGCTGCGGACGACGCCTGTGGTTGGGTCGTAGACGTCAAGGCCGTGGATGTCCACCTGGAGTAGACCGTCGCCCGCCGAACGGATGTCGATGTCGGGCTGGCCGAAGATAGTGAACAAGTTTCCGCTGCGCGTTTTCTTGAGGATCTCATCGGCCATTGCGAGGTCAGGGTTCATCCTTGCCGTGAGGACTGTTAGTCGACCGTAGCGCATGGCTTTGCCGGTCTCCTCGTCAGCTAGAGCGTCGAAGGCAAAGCCGCAAACGACCAGCAGGTCGAAGTAGCCGCCAGCCTCGAGTGCCGCCTCTCGAACGAGGTCCGGGCCTACGGTCCCGTACTGGGGGCCAAGTGCTACAGCGACGCGTCGGTCAACATCACCCTCGCGGAACGTGCCAGTTGCTTGGAGGAAGCGCCCAGGGAGGGGCTCGAGCGTCTCGAAGCGTAGGCGCTCTCCCTTCACCCGATTGTCGACGCCGGAGGATCGGAGGTTATCGAGGATCGTCTCGACGAAGCGGCCGGAATCTTCGACCGGCGCCGGCGGGTTGATGAGGTCCTCCGGGTTATCGGCGACGACACGATGAGGCGAAAGGCTCTCGACGGTGAACGGCCCGGCGACCCGGACCACCTTGCTGTCGACGTACGGGCGGTCAAATAGCAGTTCCGTGTCGGCGTTGCCGGATATCGCGGCATCGATCTCACCGCGCGTCAAGCCCTCGCGGATATCGGGGTTCTGTGCGATCGACTTCAGTGTGACGTGCGAGACGCGCTCGTAGACGAATCCCTTGCGGATGTCGCCCTCTGTCGAGCCGAGCGGCGGTGCGCCGCTGAGCTCGGCCTCGCGCCGCTGGCCATCGGGCGTGTCCGCCATGACGTAGTAGGGGAACTTCGCGGCCATCAGGCGTGTTCGAGCGAGCGCGAGCGCGACTCGGCTGGTGTCGATCGTGATCCAGCGCCGACCCCACAGCTCGGCGACGTATGCGGTTGTGCCGGATCCACAGGTTGGGTCCAAAACGAGATCGCCAGCATCCGTGGTCATTAATACGCACCGTTGGATGATGGTGTTGGAGGTCTGTACCACGTAAGTCTTGTCGCTTGCGCCTCCAACGTCGAACCAGAGATTCGTTAGAGGGAACGCGGCAAAGTCATCGATGAAACGCACGTAGTTGATGGTCCGTGACGATCCTTCTAACCGCCCGGCCAGCCTCAATCGCTCGATGCCTTCGGCGTTCGTCTTCCACTCACCCTTTCCAGGGAGAACGGAGTGCCCATCAACCTCGACCGGGAAGTAGCCCGAGCGGCTCTCCCTAACCCTGGATGACGTCATCCCGCTCAAGCGGTACGGTCGTGCGTGGTCTGGAAGTGGATCGGCACCGGATCGCTCCGACAAGGTCATCCGACGGCGAAGACCACCCGGCAGCTCTACGAAACCGTACATGGCCGATCCTTCACCCCCGAGCGACTTATCCCGGAATAGCTGCCGGTACTTAACCTCGCTCTTTTCCCGAGCGAACCAGAGCACATAGTCGGTTGTGCCCGGAAGTAGTTCACCAGTCGTACTTGTCGTGGTCGCGAAGGTCACCTGGCTTACGAAGTTCTCGGCTCCGAAGACCTCGTCCATCAAACTCCGGACTAAATGCACGTTCTCGTCACCGATCTGGACGAATACGGACCCGGTCTCGGTCAACAGCTCTCGGGATATCACGAGTCTGTCTCTCAGGTAGCCGAGGTACGAGTGGATACCAAGCTCCCATGTATCGCGAAATGCCCGAATCTGCTCAGGCTGTCGGGTCAGGTCGACGTCCTTGCCGTCACCCACTTCGCGCTTGCGGGTGCTGAGCTGCCAGTTGCTGCCAAACTTGATCCCGTAGGGCGGGTCGATGTAGATCGTCTGAACCTGACCCTTTAGACCCTCCTTCTCGGCCAGCGAGCTCATCGCAAGGAGTGAGTCCCCGAGGATCATCCGATTCGACCACTTCATGGGATGGCGGTAGAAGTCCACCCGCTCATCGAAGCCCATGCCGTTGAAATCGCTTGAGAAGAGGTCGAGTTGGGTGTCACGGCCTGCAGCGGTCGTCGCCCGAAGGTCCTCAATGATCGCCTTCGGGCTGATCTGTTCCTGGATATAAATCGGCACCGCTTGGACGACAAGATCTTCACCGTCTTGCTCATCCTTGCCTTTCCACACCAATTGCGGATCAAGAGACGGGTCGCGCGGATAGCGGAGCTTTTGCGGCCGCGTCTCGTCGCCCGTGACCAGCGACTGCGTCTCCGCAGTCGGGATGTTCGATCGACTGTCTCCGCTATGGCGGACGGCCTCGATGGCCTTTGGACCTGCGGGCTTCGATATCCTCTTGACCAACCGACGTCCTCCCTACACCGGCACGAGCGAATGCACGTGCGCTCGAATGAGATTTGCCGCGTCCCAAGGGTCGGACACCTCCAGGAACGACCAGCGGCCGAGGGCTCCGTGGTTGTTCACAGCGGGAATCCAGTAGGCGTCAGCAGTAGCGACCTTGGCTGCTTTATCGCGGCGGTGCTCACCTGTCACCTCGATGATGAGATTGAGTGGCTCAGCTCCGCCGGCGTTGATCCGTACCAGGAGATCGGGGATGTAATTCGCCGCCTCGCCCTCAAACGTGTACGGGATCTTGAAGTTCAGGCCCTGGTTCTTCGCGTAGGCGACGACCTCGTCCATGTCGTCGAGGACCTGCCCGAGTTTCGCCTCCCAGCCGGAGTCCATAACGAGGAAGTTGAGATGGCTCCGCTCTGTCTCGTAAACCTTCTTGGTGGTCGTGAAGTCGACGTCGCGGGTCGAGCCGATCGGGCCATACGGGCGCAATATGGGCATGATCCGTTTTTCGCCGGCCGTGCCGCGCAGGATCGCGCGGTGTATGCGGTCCGCGGCGTCGTGCTCCCACTCCGCGATCAGGAGCATCTGTGGAAAGGCGCTGTCTTTGAGGACAACGCACTCGGCGAGCCAGCGCTCGGTGATCGCGAGAAGCTGCGGAAAGAGCCAGGGCTGCTCGGCATCCTGAGCCGCCCGAAAGTACGTGTCGAGGACGCGCTTAGCTATCCGGAAAGCAACCTCTTGTGGCCGCCGCAGCCTCAGGTCATCGAGGTTGGTCTCGATCGATTCCCCAACGATCGGGTCGAGCACAGTGACGACCGGGACTTCGTCTGTCGCCAGGGTCCGTATCGAATCGGGCGTGAACGCAGCGCTCAGGCGCTCGGTCGGTAGGTCATAGCGGTAGGCAAGCAGGCGCGGGAATGTGAGCTCGAGCTCTGCCCGCTCCGGCAAAGCCCGGACGCGGTGGATCTCCTTCTGGACAATCGGCCCGGTCTGCCCACTTGTCGGCAGGAAACTGAACGGGACGCCATAGACCTCGGCGTATTCGGGAGCGAAGTGGCCGTCAGGGCCGGGCTCGTAGCTCACCCGGCGAAGACCGCGCCCGACGACCTGCTCGCACAGGAGCTGCGTCCCGAAGGCTCGCACGCCAAGGATGTGCGTGACGGTGTTTGCGTCCCAGCCCTCAGTTAGCATCGAAACAGAGACGACGCAGCGGACCTGCTCACCGAGTCGGTCCCGTTTGCCGATCGTGTTCATCACCTCGCGCAGAAGATCCTCGTCGGTAATCTCATCCACCGAACGACCAGGGAAGCGAGCCTGGTGCGCGGCCTTGAACTCGTCGATCTCGGCTGCGGCGATCTTCTTGAAAGCCGGATCCATCGCGTCGCCTGATTCGAGCTGAGCGGAGTCGATGAGCAAGGCATTGGGCCGCTCCGACCACACCCCACCTTCGACATTGCTGAAGATCGGAAGCGCACCAGGGACCGGGGCAGTTGAGCCGTCGGGCAGACGTTTCTCCCAGCCCGCGATCCAGTCGAAGACGAGTTTGCTGATGTTCGTGTTCTGGCAGACCATGATGAATACCGGCGGCGTGCCCGTCCCGCTTGTCTTCCAGGCGTCGAACGACTTCTGGTAGTTGCCGTACAGGCTGCGGAGAGCACCTTCGAGCTCCTTCGGCAGCTTTGGTTCGCCTTGGATCTCGTCGGTTGCTCGGCCCTTCTTGGGGAGGTCGTCGCGGATCCGCACCCAGAGGTCGCGGTACGTCGGGGAGGTTCCGGCAACCGCATCATCTGAGACCGGGACGCGGGGGATCTTCACGATCCCAGCCTCTATCGCGTCGATGAGGCTGAAGTCCGAGACAACCCAGGGGAACAGAGTTCCCTCCTTGTAGCCCGAGCCGCGGAGGAAAAACGGGGTCGCGCTCAGGTCATAGATCGCCCGGACACCCAACTTTGTCCCAACCGCACGAAGGCCGTTGAGCCAAACGCGGGCCGCCTCCTCATCACGGCGTGCTTCCGAGCGCTCGTCGGCTGTTAGTGTCTCCTCCTCGCTTTGCGGCGCCGACTGGTAGCAGTGATGGGCCTCGTCGTTCAGGACGACGATGTTGCGCTTGGTCCCGAACACACGGCATACCCGCCGGACCATCTGGTCGGGGGTTTCCTTGAACTGGTCGGTGTTGCCGTCGGGGCCGGCTAAAACCTTCTTTGTAAGCGAGGCTGCCTCGAAGGTCTCTCGCCGGATGAAGCCATGGAAGTTGGCGATCTCGATCTTCACGGCCTGCAAAGCGTGAAGTTGGTCTGGCGTCAGGAGGTCACGCTCCTGGTAGTAATTGCCAGGCAGGTTCGGCCGAAGAACCTGGAGTCGATCGCGAATTGTGATGCCTGGCGTGACTACGAGGAAGGTGTCGCTAAAGCGCTTGTCCTTGGGGTTAGCGATTTTGTTGAGCGTCTGCCAGGCAATGATCATGGCCATGACGACGGTCTTGCCCGAACCGGTGGCCATCTTGAAGGCAATCCGATAAAGGCCAGGGTTGCGTGCTTGGCTATCCTCGCGCAGCTTGTTTTCGATCCACGGCTGGCGGTGCCCGGCGACCTCAGTCAGGAAGATAGCGGACTCGAGGGCCTCGATCTGGCAGAAGAACAGCGGCTTGTCCCGTGATGGTTCAGTCCAGTACGCGAGCAAATCGCGAGTGACCGCGGTGATTCCCGGATATCGGGTGCTCCGCCACGCGCCGACATGCTCGCGCACCTGGTTGATGAAGTCGTTGTCCGTCATTCGCTCGGAGACAAAATCCCCGGGCAGGGAGAGCTGAGCGCCGCCTGTGGTCTTGGGTTTCGGGATCGGCATGAAGTACGTGCTCCGGCGGCGGCCGTCGGTCACTTCATTCGTGATCCCATCGTCGTTGAACCGGAAATGCCGCGTAGGCTCGCGGAAAGGCGAGTTGAGAATCGGGTTCTCGATCACCGTTTGGGGCAAAAGGTCACTCCCACCTATTCGAATCTACCTTACCCACCGGCGCACTAGATCGCTTCCGGAAGGTCACCACCAAAGCCATGAAGCACATACTCCGGCCGTGCGGGTGCCAGCCATCCGTCCACGACTGCCCGAAATGCTTCAGCTTCCGCGCCGGCCTTTTGATTGATTACTATCCACCGTCTTTCGGCCCCTCGAGCGGCGGCTTGGAGCCTGACGTTGACGGCCTCGTCGCGGAAGCTGTATCCAGCGACCACTACCGTGCGAGCGGATCTTGCTCGCTGCTCCAATTCAAGGAACGCATAAGCGAAAGGCCACTCGCGGCTCTTGGCGACCTTGCGTGAGCCGAGGATGACGGATGGGCTGAAATCGCTTGCCTCGGCGACAGCCAATCGTCCATAGACGTCTCCATCTCGGATGGCGACAGAATCGAACTTCAACACGGCCCCGTCAGACTCTCGTCTGAAATGCGTGAGGCATCCGTGCAGGTGGTGGAGCTGGATCGGCCTCGGCGGCGGATCCTCAGGATAATAGAGGCGGCCCGTCATGGATGGGGCACCGGCCACCAGTGTTACCTGCTCGGTTCGGGGATCGAGCCCGGAGAAGAAGTCTGTCACGGCTGGGCCTAGCCGTAGAAGGTCGTCGCTAATGAAGATGCGCTCGAGAAGGAGATCGTAATTGAGGGTGAATACGCCCATACGCTGGTGTGCTCGGTAGAGGTTTCGTAGCCATGCCCCAAAACGTTCGACGTCGGCGGGCAAAGTAACGCGAGCTCCTTCACCGATCGCCGACAGAATCTCTGCGCAGTACGCGTAATAGAGGCGGCGAACGAGCCCTGTGATCCCCCGCTCAGTTAGCAGCTCCGCCGCGTCTCGAAGGTCTGGATGTGACGATCGACTTGCCAGGTTGAGAAACGCAGCGATCACCTCAGTGGCGGCCTCAAGTCCGGCGACAACGCCTTCGAAATCCGCTGAGGGGTCGAGGTCACCTAGCCGTACTTCGGCAAGCAGGCGATCGAGATCCACACGGTCGCTGGCGTGGTGCTCTAAGAACCTCTGTGTGATGACATCAAGGCGCAAATCTGGGTTGACGGCAATCGAGAGTCCATTGCCCACCAGAACAACGAGGTCTGTGTTTGTGCTTTCGCTCACACTTCACCCCCTAGTAAGGCACGAGGGGCCGTGATCAAGCCCTACAGTAGTCGTCCAAGTGCCGACCGGATGAACCCAGCTCGCTCAGCGACCCCTTCGCGGCTAAGCGGTAAGCGTAGGTCATCGTCGACGGCCAACACCTGCCAGGTCTCGAGGTCGATATACACGGGAATCCCCTCTCTCGAGGGCGGGCTCGAGCTCAGTGAGGGCTCGCCAGTCCCCCAGGAACTCGACGCGATGTCCATCGTCATCGAGCCCGATGCCGTAGCCGCTGCCGGCAGCCTTGAGAAACGCTACGGACCCGACCTTCACTCGCATGCGGTGAGGCTAGCACCCAACCGTCCGCGCCCGCCCTCCCGCGCCGGCCCGGCCAGGTGCGACATTTCGAGCGCCTTATCTACTAACCCCCACAGCGATTGACCTTGGATCCGCCCGCTGGTAGACAACCGTGGCTGGTGCGCTCGGAGAGCCGGCTCAGGTGGGCCGCGTTTCAGGACCTTGGGAGAGGCGATAGCCGGTGTGCCCCCGGGTCGAGCTGCTTGGGTTTGAGGGCGCGTCCTGCCCGACTGTACAATCGCGCCGTTACGCGGGAGTAACTCAGTTGGCAGAGTGTCTGCTTCCCAAGCAGAATGTCGCGGGTTCGAATCCCGTCTCCCGCTCCATCGCCTAGCTGCAAGAATGCCGCCCGCCCCGCCGATGGCAGCGCGCATGGTGGCGATCCTCGCGCTCGCCGTGGTGCTGAGCGGCTGCAGCCCGGCCGCACAGGCATCCCCGAGTGTGATGGGCAGCGAGCCCGCAACGACGGCGACCCTGGGGCAGTCCTCGCCCGCCATCGTCGGGTGGAGTGAGCTCGCCGTTGCCGGAGCCGTACCGGCCGCCCGCGAGGACCACACCTGGACGATCTCCCCGGACGGCGCCACCGCGTACCTGTTCGGTGGGCGCGACGGCGGAACGGTCTACGGCGACCTCTGGAGCTATTCCCTTGGGAGCAACACGTGGAGTGCCGTGGCAGTCTCCGGCAAGGAGCCACCGGCACGATTTGGCCACAACGCAGCATGGGCCGACGGGATCGGGCTGGTCATCTTCGCGGGCCAGGCCGGCGGCGACTTCTTCAACGACCTGTGGGCATACGATCCCGCCACCAATGCATGGCGGTCGCTCCCCGCGAGCGGGTCCCTGCCCGTTGCGCGATATGGCAGCTGCGCCGCGGTCGGGCCGGATGGCCGACTCTGGATGAGCCACGGCTTCACCAGCGAGGGGCAACGCTTCGCGGACACGCGTGCGTACGACTTCGTGGCAGGCAACTGGACCGATGAGACGCCTGCGGGAGATGCGCCGATCCAGCGATGCCTGCACGCCTGCTGGTGGACCGATGACGGCGCCCTGCGCCTGTACGGTGGCCAGACCACCCGGACGATTGCGCTCGGCGACCTCTGGCAGCTGACGCGCGGCGAACGACCCGGCACCAATGCATGGACCCAGACGGACGTGGTCCAGGGGATGCCACCCGCCCGCAACCTTTACGCCGCCTCGCACTGGGGCGACGGGGCCCTCGTCATCGGAGGCCAGGGGGCCGATGGCGACTACCTGGCCGACACCTGGTGGCTGGCCGATTCAACCACCGCCTGGGAGCAGGTCGACGCAACGGGTCCTTCGGCCCGGTCTGGGGCCGAGCTTATCGCCGACGCCGACGGTGGGCGACTCCTGCTCTTTGGAGGACGCGACAGCACCGTGGTGTTCGGCGACCTCTGGCAACTGGCCGTGCCCGACCAACCCTAAAGTGGGCGCGAAGGAATCAGGTGTTGGTAGCATGGGCGCGAACACCCCGCTCGAGCGCCACCATTGACCTGCGCTCGCATTGGCCCGCACAAGGAGACCGCCGCACCCGATGAGCACGCTCGCCGAGCGCCCGACCGCCCCCCCGCCGATGGGACCGCATGGACGCCGCCTCCCGCCCGCGCGGAGCTTCCGATACAACCCCTCCCCCGAGGAGCTCCAGGCGCTCACCAGCCAAATGCCACAGGCGCGCCGCACCAGCTTCGCCAACTACAACGTCCAGACCAGGGTCGTGAGCCGATCGAAGGAATCGACCTACCTGGTGACCGATGACCCCGCGCAGACGACCGGCAAGGCGATCTCGCGGGCTGAGGCTGCCCGCATCGGCGGCCTCCAGGACGCGTACGTCGCCGAGACCAGCATGCTGGTCATCGATGGCTACCTGGGAAACGATGAGGAGCAGCGATCCAGGGTCCGCCTCTACGTCGAGGAAGCCAACGCCAACATCGCCGGCATGCAGCAGCAGCTCTACTTCCCGCCGGATGCGCCCGCCGACGAGTGGGTGCCCGAGCTGTCGCTCATCTACACCCCCAACCTGCCGATGCCCGGCTACCCCGACGACCGGCTGATCTCGGTCGACGTCGAGGCTGGCGTGACCCGCGTCATGAACTCCGACTACTTCGGGGAGTCGAAGAAGGGCGGTCTGCGAATGTGGAACGCCCTCGTCTACGAGCGCGGCGGCCTCGCCATGCACGCCGGCTGCAAGGTCGTCCCGACGGAGGGCGGCGAGCGCACGATGCTCATCATCGGCCTGTCGGGAACGGGCAAGACGACCACCACCTTCACCCGCCAGAACAACAGCCAGCCAGTTCAGGATGACTTCATCGGCCTCTTCGAGGGTGGCAAGGTGGTGGGGACCGAGAACGGCTGCTTCGCGAAGACCTTCGGCCTCGACCCGGCCCACGAGCCGGCGATCCATGGCGCCGTCGTCAAGCCCGATGCCTACCTCGAGAACGTCTCGCAGAAGGAAGCCGATGGGCCGGTCGACTTCTTCGACACCTCGTACACCAAGAATGGACGCGCAACCTTCCCGATGTCGTCGCTGGGGATCTGGCGCGATCCGCGTGAGATCGGCCCCGTCAACCATCTGCTGATCCTGAACCGCAACGACAACGTCATCCCGGCGGTGGCGCGCCTGTCGCGGGAGCAGGCGGCGGCCTACTTCATGCTCGGCGAGACGCAGGGGACGTCTGCGGGCGGAGCGGCCGAGGAGGGTCGGGCGCTGCGTGTGCCCGGCACCAATCCCTTCTACCCGTACCGGGATGAGCAGCAGGCGAATCGGTTCCTGGAGCTGATGGCGAGCAGCGACTTTGACGTCTTCCTGCTCAACACCGGCCGGGTGGGTGGGGGCGAGGGCGACCCGTCTTCCAAGAAGGTCGCCATCGAGCATTCAGGGGCGATCGTCAAGGCCATCGCGGAAGGCACCATTCAGTGGGAGGCAGATCCCGACTTCGGCTACCTCGTAGCATCGCTCCTGCCCGGCGTGGATGACCTCGAGCTGCTCCAGCCTCGGCTCCTGTATGAGCGCACGGGTCGCGCGGACGAGTATCGCGGCTGGGTCGAGCGGCTCAAGCACGAACGCATCGAGTTCCTGGAGGGGTACTCCGGGCTGGCGCCGGAGATCGTCGCCGCAGTCCGCTAGGCGGCGGGTACGCGCATGCTCTCGACGGCGAATGCCTTCAGAGCGTAGCTGAAGCCCTTCAGCGTCAGGTCTTCGACCGGTTCCGCAACTACCGCTTCCTCGATCACGGCGAGGACGCGCTGGCTGATCAAGATCTGTCCGGCCTTCGCCGCGTCCGACAGCCGCGAGGCGAGGATCACAGAGTTACCGATCGCCGCGTAGTCGTATCTCCCTTCGAAGCCGATGCGCCCGAGGGTCGCGAACCCCGACGCGATCCCGATCCCAAGTCCCAGCTCGTAGCCGCGCTTGCGCCAGGCATTGGACAGCACGCCGAATCGCTCGCGCATGTCGCAGGCGGTGCGGACCGCGGCGAGCTGGTGATCGGCCACCTGCTGCGGGTCGTTGAAGAAGACCATCAGGCCGTCGCCGGCGAAGTGCTCCACCGTCCCGCCGTTCGCGACGGCCAGCTCGCCGACCGCTTCGTGGTACTGCCGCAGCACCCCCAGCACCTCCTCTGGCTCGGCCTGCTCTGCGAAGGCCGTGAAGCCACGCAGATCGGCGAAGAGGGCGGTGATCTCGCGCCGGTGGCCGGCAAGCAGCTGCTCGCCCTCAGCGCTCGACAGCAGCTGGGCGGCCTGCGGGGCGTAGCGGGCCAGCTCCGTGCGCTGCCGGTCGATCGTCTCGAACAGCCGGACGTTCTCGATGGCCAGCACGGCCTGGTCGGCGAACGTGCTCAGCAGGCTGATCTGGGAGGGGGTGAAGACCTCCACGTGCCGTCGCCAGACAGAGAGGACGCCGATCGGCTCTCCATCGCGGAACATCGGGATCCCCAGCACTGTTCGAAAACCGGACAGGCGCTGCGCTTCCGCCAGCTCATAGTCCGGATCGGCCAGGACGTCCTCGATCTGGATGGGTGCGCGTTCGAGCAGGGCACGACCCATGGCCGATCCTCGGCCCGGTGCGGGGACGAACCCCATCATCAGCTCCCGGAAATCCTCTGGCACCTCCGCGCTGAAGACCCGTGCGCGAAACTCCCCGCCGATCTCGCGGGTGATGTTGCCCTGGTCGGCATGGGAGAGACGGACGGCGTTGTCGAGCACCGACTGGAGCACCGCGTCCAGCTCGAAGGTCGAGCGGCTGATGGACTGCAGGACATTGCCAACCGCCGTCTCCCGTTCAAGCGCCTCGTGGGTCTCCGCCAGCAGCCGACCCAGCCGGATCGCCACCGCCGCCTGATCGGCGAAGAGGCTGACGACCTCAATCTGCTCGTCGGTGAAGGGCTCCACCCTGGTTCGGCCCAGGCCAAATGCGCCGATCACACCCTCGTCAGTGCGGATCGGCACGCCCAGCATGGTTCGCACGCCCCCTACCTGATATCCACCCGCCTCGTATTCCGGGTCGGCTGCGAGGTCTGCAACGTGCACGGGCTCGCCGCTGAGAGCCACCCGGCCCACTACGGACGTTCGGCCGATTCGATCCGGGTGATCGCGTTCATATGCCCAGTGCTCGGGCGTGCCGCCGGTCGCCGCGGCAAATCGAAACAGATCGCCATCGCGCAAGAAGACGAATCCCATCTCTGCCCGGCACAGCGCCGCGGCCTCCGCGGAGATGCGATCCAGGATCGGCTGGAGCTCGAAGCCGGCTCCGGCCACCGCGGCCAAGACGTGACCTACGGCCCCCAGGGCTTCCCGTTCGGAAGTGCGAGCCTCCTTTTCAGCCATCCGTTTCGAGTGTTGCGTCCACCGAGAGCTCGACGTTCCCGGCCAGTGCCCGCGAGATCGGACAGCCGTCCTTCGTGCCCTCCGCAATCCGGTCGAACTCCTCGGGCGTGATCCCATGGACGTGACCGAGGACGGTGAGGGCGGAGCGCGTGACCGTCCAGCCGCCGTCGATCTTGTCAAAGGTCACCTCGGCCTCGACATGCATCTCCTCCGGCGTATGGCCCGCCCGGCCCAGGTCGGCCGAGAAGGCCATGGCAAAACAGGTGGCATGCGCGGCGGCGAGCAGCTCTTCTGGCGAGGTGCGGCCATCGGGCGCCTCGGTGCGCGACGCCCACGACACGGGCAGATCGGTGAAGGTGCCGGATGAGCCGGCGGTGACAGTGCCGTCGCCGGTGGCGAGCGGGCCCTGCCAGGTGACGGTGGCGGTGCGGACGGCGGCCATTGAATCGGTCCTCCTTGTATCCTGCGGGGACTTCAGCCTACCGCACGCAGGACCGATGTCGAGCGCCGAGCCAAGCCTCCCCCGACCCATCCCCAGCATCCGCGGCGAGATGGTCTACCTGCGCCCCGCCGAGCGGGACGACATCGACCTGTTCGTGCGCTGGTTTGCCGATGCCGAGACCACTCGCTACCTGGCCACGCGCGCCCCGTTCAGCAAGGCGATGGAGGAGCGCTGGTTCGACTCGATGCTCGAACAGCAGGGCAGGCGAAGCTACCACTTTGTCATCTGCCTGCTGGCCGACGATCGGGCGATTGGCACCGCGGGCTTCCACCATGTGAACCAGGAGGACGGCAACGCCTCGTTCGGCATCAGCATCGGCGAGAAGGCGGAGTGGTCCAAGGGCTACGGGACCGATGCGCTGCGCGCCATCTGCGACTTCGGCTTCGGGCAGCTACGCCTGGAACGGATCGAGCTGGACGTCTACGAGCCGAACCGGCGCGCCCAGCGCTCCTACGAGAAGGCCGGCTTCGTGAAGGAGGGAACGCTCCGCCACGCGCACTTCTCCGATGGGGCCTTCCACGATGTAGTGCGGATGTCCCTCCTGCGCGAGGAGTGGGCGTCGCAGCCACGCTCCCGGCCGTGGGACGAGCCGATCACCGACCACGGAGCGTAGGTGTTCGAGCTGCGTCGCGACCCGGTCACCGGCTGGTGGTCGGCGATCGTCACGGACCGGACCTTCGAGCACGCCTCGTTCGTCGTGCAGGCAACCCCGATCGAGGGGACCCACTGCCGGCACTGTGACGACGACCCAACGCCCTCCGCGGACGCCGCGGAGGAGACCGCCATCCGGCGCGTCACGCTCCGCCAGGACGCCTTCCACCGGATCGACACCGGCCAGGAGCGGACCGGCCAGCTCTCCGTCGAGCAGGCGATGGCCGCGAGTGGCTCGTGGGAGATCCTGGTCGCGCCGCGCGAGCACCACGAGCGCCTGGCCGATGCCCCGCCACGACTCGCGGTGAACCTGCTGCGGGCCCTGCGCGACACGATGCGCGAGATGGCCGCCGAGCCGCGGCCCGACGACGAGCCTCGCTACATCCAGGCCGTGCAGAGCTACGGCATGCAGGCCGGCTCGCGGAGCAGCCATCTGAACATGGAGCTGTACTCGATCCCGCAGGTCCCCCACTGGGTGGCCGAGGAGATCGGTGGGGGCGCTCGATACGTCATCAAGACGCGCTCCTGCGT
This sequence comes from Chloroflexota bacterium, assembly GCA_013816405.1. Classification (GTDB taxonomy): domain Bacteria; phylum Chloroflexota; class Limnocylindria; order QHBO01; family QHBO01; genus CF-167. The sequence continues at coordinate 23,356 of JACDEL010000002.1, forward strand.
GTGGTGCAGCCTCGCCCGGAGCGAAGAGGAATCGGGGGAGCGACTCGTCCTGGCCGAGGAGCGCTTCGTGGTCTTCGCGCCTGCCGCCAGCCGCTCGGCATTTGAGCTGATGATCGTGCCGCGCGCGCACGCCGCCGACTTCACAACGCTCGACGATGACGACATCGCGGCGGCCACCGCCACCCTGCAGCGGACCCTGGGTGCGCTCGATGCCCTGGGCGACCCTCCGTACAACCTGTTCCTGCACACGGCTCCCGTCGGGGAGCGACTGGACGAGACCTTCCACTGGCACTGGGAGGTCCATCCGCGACTGCGCGTGATCGCCGGGCTCGAGCGCGCGACCGCGCTCGCGGTCAACCCGGCGGCACCGGAATACGCGGCCGGCCTGCTGCGTGAGCACCTTGGCAAGGGGAGCGTGTAACAGGTGCCTGCCGAGCGGCGTCCACAGCACCAATGGCGCTTGCATCACGGCTCGCATGGCGTTCCGCGGAGATGACTGTTCCGCGGGACGGCTCCGACGCGCGCAAGGCCGAGTTCGATCGGATCTTCACGGAATACTCGGCGCCCATCTACAACTACGTATTGCGTATGGTGGGTGACCCGGATCGGGCGGCTGACATCGCGCAGGACACCTTCATCAAGGCGTACCGCAAGCTTGACACCCTGACCGATGCCTCCTCGACCCGCTCCTGGCTCTACCGGATCGCTACCAACACCGCGATCGACGAGATGCGCCGCCGCCGGAACGTCGTCAGGCTGGATGCCGACGAGGACCGCCCGGTCGAGCAGGCGGACGGCGGTCCCGGCCCGGAGACCCAGGTGCTGAGCGGCCTCATGGACGAGCGCATCAGTCGCGCCCTGCTCCATCTGAAGCCAAACCACCGACAGTGCCTGATCCTGTCGGACGTGGAGGACATGAGCGCGGTGCAGATCGGCGAGGTGATGGGCATGTCGAATGGCGCGGTGCGTGTCCTGCTGTGCCGCGCCCGGGGTGAGATGCGCCGCAGGCTGGCGGCGGAGGGCCTGGTCCGATGAGACTCCGTGGCAACCACGTCGACGAGCTGATCAGCGCATCGCTGACCGGCGACCTGACCGACGCGGAGCGCGTCGAGCTGGACTCCCATCTCGTTCGCTGCGAGACATGTCGCAACACCCTCGCCGCCTTCACCGCCGAACGCAGCATCCTGTCCGGATTGCCAGTTGCGGAGCCGCCTCGCGACCTCGGGGCGCGGGTTCGCAGTGGGATCGAGTCCGGTCGGCTCGCCCCGTGGTGGCGCCGGCCGGTGGGTCTGATCGCCATCGGCGCCTCGGCGGCAGTGGTTGCCGCCGCCATCCTCGCCGTCGTTGTCTTCCAGAACCTCGATCTGGGCCCGGTTGGGCAAGCGAGCGGATCGCCGAAGGCATCTGTCTCGGCCGCTCCCTCCAGCAGTGCCGTCGCGTCAGTCGCCCCCAGCGTCGGGCCTACCACTGCGCCAACCTTCCTGGGACCGGGCGGGCTCGGGTATCTCTCCCTGACGGGCGCACCCCTCGAGGCATTGCGCCTGTCGTTCATCGCCGATGCGACTGGCGCCTCGGTGGATGCCGGCACGGTCTCCGGCCCGCCGATTGCCGCCGCCCTCTCGCCTGACGGCCAGTGGCTGGCATACATCACCCAGAAGGGAGAGACCGGAGCCAACGAAGTCTGGGCCCTTCACCTGAACGATGGAAAGATCACGCATTTGGGCTGCTCCTCGGCCGCGCCGTTCACGAATCGGCTCGCCTGGTCGCCCGACAGCCGGTACCTGGCCTACACCCTGGTCGGCGTCGACCTGGGCGCCGATGCGGGTTGCGAGAAGCCGACCGATGGCGCCGACGCTTGGCTGTTCGATACGTCCACGGGGCAACGATCGAACTTCAGCAACCGGGGTAACGCGTACGCGGCGGACTTCGAGCCTATGAGCGTCGCCGATGTCCCAGTGCTCTGGGTGAGCATCGCTTCCGAGACCCCCGGGAGTGGCGCATTCGGGGTAGGAGCGGACATCAACGGCGCAGGACTGAGCAACATCTTCCTTCCGCTCTTCTCGCCGGACGGCAGCCGTGCGATCTTCTGGAGCGGGACGATGACCTCGAATGGCGGATCGTGGCACTTCTCAGTGGGCGGGATGCCGCAACTTTCCGGTGATTTCCGGGCCGCAGGCCCTGCCTCCCCGTGGGTCGGGACGCCACTCTTCACGGACCTGACGCCGGTTGGCGGTGAGGCGTTCGCATCCGGCGACTTCGCGTGGGGTCCCGATAACGATCATCTCGCCTTTTGGGATGGTGCCTGGACGGGTACACCGCAGAGTGCTGACGGAACCTATCCGAACCAGGCTGATGCCTACGTCGGCAGCTTCAGCAGTGGCCTTTTGAGCAGCGCCTCTGCGCTGGCCCTCGTCCGACCCGCTGATGCGTACCTTGTCGCCATCGCGTTCGCCCAGGACGGAACCTCGGTCGCGGTAACCCTCGGCCTCCCTTCTGCGGGCATCGGGGATCCCCCATCCGCTCTCCTTCAGATCGTTCCGCTGGACGGCAGCGCGCCGCATGGCATCGGCGGAGGCACGGACGCGCCGCCGTGGAACGGGCCGGCGGTCTACGGGTATTGACCCGGGGATCGGGTGCGCGGTCAACCCATCGGGCTACACTCGGGCGCAATGAGCGAACGGCAGATCCTCGACGCGGATGAGCTGCGACGCGCGCTTACCCGGATCGCCCACGAGATCGTCGAGCGCAACGGCGGAACCGATGAGCTGGTGCTCGTGGGCGTGCGCAGCCGCGGGGTGCCGCTGGCGCGACGGTTAGCGGGCCTGATCGAGCAGCACGAGGGTGTGAGCCTGCCGGTCGGGGCACTCGACATCAGCTTCTACCGCGACGACCTGACCAAGGTGGCGCATGCGCCGATCGTCAAGAAGACCCAGGCGATGCCGGAGATCGCCGGGCAGACGGTCGTCCTGGTCGACGATGTTCTCTTCACCGGCCGCACGGTGCGGGCCGCGCTGGATGCCCTGACGGACCACGGGCGGCCGCGGGCGGTGCGGCTGGCGGTCATCATCGACCGCGGCCACCGCGAGCTTCCGATCCGCCCCGACCACGTCGGCAAGAACCTGCCGACCTCGCGCGAGGAGATCGTCCACGTCCGAGTGATGGAGAACGACGGCAGCGACGAGGTTGTGCTCGAGCGAACTGGCGACTAGGCGACCTCGCCGCGCTCTAACGCCTCCCAGTATTCACGCCAGCCGCCGAACGATGTGATCTCGCGCTGGCCGCCGGTCATCGCCTCGGGAAAGAGGATGCCGTCCACCCAGCGGCCGTCGGAGAGCTCGATCGGTCCTCTGTAGAGTCCAGGCGGTTCCCCCGCCTCGACCCGGGCCCAGACCTCGTCGGGGAGCCGGTAGATCTCGCCCGGGACCGAGATTCCGCCCCGCTCGGCTCGGTACATCCCCGGATGGAGGTCGCCGATCGAGAAGATCCGGTACTTCGGGGCGGTTCGGAACTCACCCAGGAACTCAGCGCCGTCCAGGTTGTCGTGCAGCTTCAACCCTCGCATGAGGGTCCCGTTCACGAAGAGTTCGAGGGCCATCTCCCCTCCTTGGCTGAGGCTGCGACCGGGCCCTCGAGGGACCCGGCCGCATTGAACGGGAGAATGCGGTCAGGCCGCCCGCTCCTCCTCGGTTGGCGGCGTGGTGACGGCCCTCATGAGGTCCGAGGCCCCGACTCCGCCCTCGCGCATGGCCACGATCCAGATCACGACGCCAGCCAGCAGGTAGCCGATCCACACCTCGTTTGGTGCTCGCACGCTGAAGCCGTCAGTGAACTGGAAGATCAACCCGGCCGGGTCGTGCATCAGGCCGACGGCCGCAAGAACCGCCGCTGCCACGCAATAGAAGATGGCCCGCGAGTAGGCCTTATCAATGATGAAGACGGCGATCGCCCCCAGCATCAACCCCGCGAGCACGGCGCCGGACCCGAGGATGGCCATCCCCTGGTAGACGACGCCGTTGCCATTCAGCGCGTCCATGATCGACCCGGCGTTCGTGCCGGCAGCGGCCAGGGAGTTGTCGATCTGGGTCTGCGCCCATTGCGCGATGTTCGGCACCAGGGCCAGCACGATCGCCGGCGCGTGCCGAGCGACCGATGTCTGGAACGCCTGTGCGCCGATCACCAGCCCAATGAACAGCAGGATCGGGAAGAGGGCCGCACCGGGGATCACGGCAAGGAAGAAGCTGACGAGTCCGGTGAAGCAGATCAGCGCGATGACGACGCCGGTCGCCAGCGAGTAGCCGATCCGACCACCGACGGCCTTCCAACCGGGATGGCCAATGTAGACGGCCGGCGGGAAGGGGCTTCCCAGGAAGGACCCGACCACCGCTCCCAGGCCATCGGCCAGCAGGATGGAGCGGAGGCTGTAGTTGTCACCGGCCGCCGAGGCGCTCTCGACGTTGTTCATCCCCTCAGTGAAGTTGTAGACGCCCAGAGGTATCGCCGTGGCCAGCAGCGGGGCTGCGTCGGAGAGGCCCGAGATCACCTCCGTGCCGAAGACCGGCAGGTGGATCCCAAATTGCTGGAAGGAGTCACTCACCTGCTGCGGGTCGAGCCCCTGCCAACCAAAGACGGCGTACGACAGCCAGCCGAGCGCCGTGCCGACCACGATTGCCGCCAGCCCGCCCGGAATCCCGAACGGAAGGCGCACCCCGCCCGTCCAGGAGAGCAGGATGATGGCGAAAGTGGCGAGGGCGATCCACGCCGCCGTGAACATCTGGAACGCCGCGGCCATGCTGATGAACGCGATCGAGATGCCGGCCAGCGTGCCGAGCATCGCCGCGCGCGGGGTGTAGGCACGAATGGTGGGGCCGATGAAGGCGCCGATCAGCACCACCACCCCGATGAAGAAGGCCCATGCCAAGCCCGCCTCGTAGGCCTGCATCACGTCGCCGGTCTTGATGACGACTGGCAGCATGATCACGAAGGTCACGAAGAAGTAGTGCGGCACGCTCGGGCCATAGGGCATGGCGGCGACCGTGTCGCGGCCTTCCTTCTGGGACAGCCGATACGCGAGATACGCGTACCAGATGTTGCCGAGCGGCAGTGCGATGGCGAGCGCCGGCAGGATGCGCCCGAAGACGATGGTGTCCGGGTCGAGCTTGATGACGAACAGCATCAGCCCTGACAGGACCAGCACGTTGAGCAGGACGTTGGTCCCCAGCCCGAAGAAGGCGTTCCAGTCGCCCGGAACCCACAGCTTCGGCTTGTATTCACTATTGGCTGTCATTGGTTCTCCTCTACCCTCCTTCCCCCTTGACGATCGACGCGGGTCTTACGGCGGATGGCTGACGGCGGCGTCGGGCATCAGTTCCTCCGGCGTCAGGCGGAGGCGCCGGCCATCGCCGGCTTGCCGAGTGCCTCGAGAAAGGCGGCGGAGTCGCTGACCCAGCCGAAGATGCCGCCCTGGGCCTTGATCATCTCCAGCGCGACGCGCTGGAACTCGGGGAAGTAGGACGCGACCGCGTCAGACAGCACGCAGACGTCGTAGCCGCGATCGTTCGCTTCGCGCACCGTGGTCTGCACGCAGACCTCGGTCGTCACCCCGCAGGCGATGATTCGCTCGATCCCCTTCATCTTCAGGATGGTGTCGAGGTCGGTCGCGTAGAACGCCCCCTTGCCGGGCTTGTCGACGACCGGCTCGCCCTCAATCGGGTAGACCTCCTCGACGATGTCATGGCCGTGCGAGCCGCGGACGAGGAGGCGGCCCATCGGTCCTTCGTCGCCGATGTGGATCGAGGGATTGCCACGCTCGTACTTGGCGCGCGGCAGGTCGGAGAGGTCGGGGCGGTGGCCCTCGCGCGTGTGGATCACGAAGATTCCAGCCTCGCGGCTGGCCTTGAGAACGCGCTGTGCCGCCGGGAGCGCCGCCAGCAGGAACGACGTGTCGTTGCCGAGGGACTCACCGAAGCCGCCGGGGTACACGAAGTCGCGCTGGAAGTCGATCATCAGCAGCGCGGTCTTCTTGGGATCGAATTCGAAGTCGTACGGTTCCGCCTTCATGCTCAGCATGCGTTGACTTGGACCTCCTTCAATTGCCCGATGGACTGGCCGATGCCAATGCGGCGTCGGCGACGATGCGCGTCCCCGACGTGCCCGCGAATGCCTGCTCCAGGTTGGCCGGCGAGGTGATCAGCACCTCGGACCCGCCTCGCTCCAGGAATGTGATCGCAGCTTCGACCTTGGGGCCCATGCTCCCCTTCGGGAACTCGCCCTCGGCCAGGTAGCTGCGCGCCTCGGTGACGGAGAGCCGGTCCAGGAAGCGCTGGTCCGGCTGCCGGAAATGAATGGCGACCCGCTCGACCCCCGTCGACAGGACGAGGAGCGGGATCCCGAGGCTGCTCGCCAGCATTGCCGATGCCAGGTCCTTGTCGATCACCGCCTCCACGCCCCGATAGCCCCCGGGCTCAACCTCGACGACCGGGATCCCGCCCCCGCCGGCGGCGATCACCACGAACCCGGACGAGACCAGGGTCCTGATCTGCTGCGCCTCCACGATCCGCAGCGGGTGGGGGGAGGGCACGATGCGCCGGTAGCCGCGGCCGGAGTCCTCGACCATCGCCCAGCCCTCGTGGCGGCGCTTGGCATCCGCCTCCTCGGCGTTGTAGGAAGGGCCAATCGGCTTGGTCGGCTCGCCGAAGGCGGGGTCCCTGGGGTCGACCACCACGTGCGTCAGGATGCAGGCCACCGTATCCGTCTGGCCAAGCCGGCCGAGCTCATTGAGGAGCGCATTGCCCAGGATGTGACCGATCCCGCCCTGTGAGTCGGCGACGCTCATGTCGAGCGAGAGGCGCGGGATCCCGGACGACTCCCCGATCAGCTCGGAGCGGAGCAGGATGAAGCCGACCTGCGGGCCATTGCCGTGGGTGACGACGACCCGCCAACCATCGGCGACCAGGGCGGCGATGTGGCCGGCCGTATCGGTTGCATTTGCAAACTGCTCGGCGATCGACCCCTTCTGCCCGTCCAGGATCAGGGCGTTGCCGCCGATGGCGATGACCGCGCTGCGCTCCATCAGGTCGCTCCTGGCACGTGCAGCTGCGCGGCGAGGGCCCGCAGCGCGTCGGCGAAGCAGCTCAGCGGGGCACGGGCAATCCCGGCGCCGATCTGGCCCACCCCGGGCAGCTTGTGGGCGATCCCGGTGTTGATCACCGGCTGGACGCCGCTCTCGACCACGCGACGCGCATCGATTCCGGTCGGCGAGCCCGCGAAACCGAGGGGTGGCAGAGCGAAGGCAGGGTTCCGCTCGAGCGTGATGCGATACATCTCACGCGTGTAGTTGAGGGCATCGGCAGCCGTGCCCCCCACGAAGCGGACGATCGCGGGGGCGGCCGCCATGGCGAAACCGCCGATTCCACAGGTCTCAGTGATGGCGCTGTCGCCGAGGTCGGGGTTCGCGTCCTCCGGCCCATAGCCGGGGAAGTAGAGGCCGTCAGGGACCCCGACCGGTGCGGTGTACCAGGCGTTGCCGGTCCCCGACAGACGGACCCCGAAGTCCACGCCGTTGCGGCTCATGGCGGTCACGACGGTCGAGCCGGGGACCCCGTGCGCGGCATCCAGCGAGGCCTTGCAGGCGGCCATCGACAGGTTGAGGAAGAAATGGTCGTTGCCGCGCAGGAAGTCGAGGGCGGCCACGGCGTCAACTTCGCGGGCGGTACGCACCAGCGTGGGTGCGAGGCTGCGGACCAGGAGCGAGGTGGCGGCCACGTTGCGGTTGTGGCCCTCGTCGCCCATCTGCAGCGCCTGGCCAGTGATGCTCTTTAGGTCGATCGGGCCCGTCGCTTCCAGCGCTCGGCTGAGGGTCGGCCCGAAGGCGTCACGGAACCAGCGCAGCCGCTCGAGCACCGAATCATCGTAGGCACCGAAGCGCAGGACCTTGCCGAGCCCCTCGTTCAGCGTGGCGAAGGACCGGTTGCCGGCCGTCGTGTTCTCGACCACCACCACCGGCATCGAGGGTGACACGACCCCGGCCATGGGACCGACGGCCCCGTGGTGATGGCATGCGTCGAAGGCGATCTCGTTGCCCACAGCCAGGCGCTCGGCCTCCTCGGGGGTCGAGGCCCAGCCTTCGAACAGCAAGGCGCCGATGATCGCGCCGCGCATCGGCCCGCACATCCGTTCCCAACTGATCGGCGGCCCGGAGTGCAGGAGCATCCGGCCCTGCAGACCCGGGATGGCATCTCCTGCGGGCTGCACGTCGATCAGGAATGGGCTGGCGCCGAGGAGCCGATCGAGCGCTGTCCGATTAGCCGTGGCCACCGCGGCGCCGATCGCGTCGTCCGGATCGTCCTCGAGGCGGGCCACCAGCATGCCCAGCTCCGCGTCGGCTCCGGCCGGCGGACGCCAGTCGAGGTTCAGGACGGCCGCGCCTGCCGCGGAGATCGGCTCGGCGAAGCCGGCAAGCCCGATGTTCAATGCCCGGACGCCATTGGCCAGCATCAGGCGGGCACCCCGCGCATTGCGGTGTGCTGCACGACGAGGCCGGCCAGGCGCGCGGCCCGCGCGTTGCTGGCGACGAGACGCACCCCGGCGTCGGCCAGGATGGCGCGCTGCCCGACGAAGCCCTGGAGATCGTGTACCGTGCCGCACAGCGAGGCCACAACCGCCAGGCCGCGGCCGTCACGTCTTGCCGCCTCGCGGGCGGCCTCGATGGCAGGGATCAACGCGCCGGCAGGATCCGGGTGCGACGCGTATCCGAGGACGATGTCGAGCAGGATCACCGCCACCCGGGAATCGCCGCCCGCCTCCTCGATCTTCTCGCTGCGCAGCCGCGGATCGATCATCGGATGGGGCCGACCAACGGTGTACTCGTCGTCGCCGAGGTCGATGATCTGCTGCGCCCCGGCGACCTCGGCGCCGAGAAGCCCTTTCAGCACAACCTTGGCCTCGCTCGCCAGCGAGCCGCCGGAGTAGAGGCCCGCGATCCGGTCCTGGCCGGGCACGAGACCGGCGGCCAGCTCGGCTGGGTTGCCGTGGCCATCCTCGAGCGGCGGCAGCGGACTGCCCAGGATCAGCCCCGCGGCCACCTGGGCCGCCTCCTCGAAGGTCGTGCCCGCGTGCGCGCCGGATGCGCGGATCGCCTCCGCATCCCCGCCCAGGAAGTTGACGACGACCGGCTTGGTGGCAGTCGAGGCCGCGGCGAGTACCTTCGCGGCGACCGAGGGCGCCGGCGGCTTGGAGACCAGCACCACCACCTCTGTTCCCTGATCAGCCACCAGGCGCTCGAGGGCTGCCAGCATCATCAGGCCTCCGACCTCCTCGTGCAGGTCGCGACCACCGACCCCGATGGCCTGCGATACGCCCGCCCCGAATGCATCGAGCAGACAGGTGACCTGCTGCAGGCCGGTGCCACTCGCGCCGACGAGCCCGACCCCGCCGCGCCGGACCTCGTTGGCAAAGCCCAGGGGCACGCCGTCCAGGATGGCAGTCCCGCAATCAGGCCCCATCACCAGCAACCCCTTGAGAACGCCCAGCTGCTTGAGCTCGATCTCATCCTCGATCGAGACGTTGTCGCTGAACAGGAAGACATGCAGTCCCCGTTTCAGGGCCTTCATCGCCTCGGCAGTCGCGTATGTGCCGGGAGTTGAGATGAGGGCGACGTTCGCACCCGGAAGATCGGCGAGGGCTTCGGAGATCGTTGTGGGCACGAAACGCTGCCCTTCCCCCGCTGCCTCCGCAGCCGCGCCGCGCATCAGGGTCGCAGCGCGCTCGAACGCAGCGTCAGCAGCGGTGTCGTCGTCGGCCGCCAGGGCCACCGCCATGTCGTTCGGGCCCGCCGTAGGATCGAGGCCCTCGCTCAGGCCGGCCTCGGCGACGATCGCCAGGTTGGCGGGAGTGCACATCACCAGGCCGGCACGGATGACGCCGGGGAACCGCTCGACCTCGGCGGCGATGCGCATCAGCTCCACCGAGTCTCGATAGGCGTTGCGGAAGACCCGCTGCCGGACGACGCTCACGTGGCCACGTTGCCTTCATCGCCGCACGCCCGGAGCCGGCCGGCCACGCCCGGAGCGGATGACTGGATGCCGACCAAAAGGCCCACCAGCAGGTCCGCTCCTGACGTGGCACCCCACGCCATCGCCGCCGTCACCGCACGGCCCAATTCCGCCTCGGGCCCGGTGAGGACTGCCACCGCCGCGGCATGAACATGCTCGGAGAATTCGAGTCGACCAGCGTGGAGGAGGTAGCTCTCTGCGACCGAGGTCGTCGATCCCCTGGCGTTCCGCGCCACTCCGGCTGCGAAGACTGGAGCCAGTGGATGGTCGGTGACGGCCAGGCCCGCCGCGAGGCCCACCAGCAGGTCGTCACCCGACGGCGTGGCACCGGGGCCGAGCCCGATCAGCGGGAGGGCGGCGGAGATGGCGCGCTCGTCTTGTCCCTCGGCCAGGGCTTCCACGACCTTGGCGAGCGATCTGGCCGAAGCTCGTCCCAGCGATCCGACGCTCGTACGACCATCCATGAGCCCCACCAGCAAAGGTCCCAGTCCGACTGGGGGCGCCTGTTCGGCAGCGAGTTTCAGGGCCTGCTCGGCGCGCTCGCTCCGCCCGGCCATGGTCAGCCCACGGACCACTGGCATCGCGGGTGACCAGCTGGCGGCTGCGGCCAGGAAGACGACCATCGAGGCCCCGGGCACGCGGAGCGCGGTGCCGTCGCACTGGGCTCGCATCCCGAGGACCAGGCCGATCTGGTCGAAGGCGATCGGCGGATCCACCAGGATCCCGTTCGGGACGCCTCCCATCCCCTCATGCGCCACGGTCAGCAGGCCTTCGCCCCACCGGATGTTGACGACCGATCGATAGACACCCTCGATGGTCCCCTCGCCACCCGGCATTCGCAGGCGGCTTCCAATGGACTGACTGATCCGGGTTGCGGCGAATCGTCGCAGCGGGAACGCCCCTGCTGCGGCCGTGGTCATCGGCTCGGGAGCCTTCATCGGAGGGCCATGCTAGGGTCACCGCGCAGCCCAGTCATTGGCAATCTGTGTCACTCACGGCCCCTTGGCCTGTGAGAATATGACAGGCGATGCGTGACTCCTCCATCACCCTTCGTCGGGCCCTCGACCTGCCCCCCCTGCAACACGCCCGCGTCCTGGCGGGGAACGCCGGGATCGAGCACCGAGTGCGCCACGTCAACGTGATGGAAGTACCCGACATCCTGCCGTGGGTGCAACCCGACGAGCTGCTGTTGACGACGGCATACCCCCTCCGCGACGACCACGCGGCCCTGGGAACGCTCGTCCCCGAGCTTGCCGCCAAGGGCCTCGCCGGCATCGCGATCAAGCCCGATCGCTACCTCGGGAAGGTCCCGACGGCAATGCTCATCGCCGCCGACGCCTGCAGCTTTCCCCTGATCGAGCTGCCGCCCGAGAGCAGCTTCAACGAGATCATCAGCGCGGTGCTGAGCGTGATCCTCAACGAGCAGTCGCTGCGCCTGCAGCGCGCCGCCGAGATCCACGACCGATTCACACAGATCGTGCTGGGCGGTGGCGGGCTGCGCGAGATCGCCATGACCCTGGCCCAACTCGTCGAGCGGCAGGTGCTGATCGTGGATCAGCATGGCGAGGTACTCACCGGGTCGGGAGAGCTCGACATCGAACGGCTCACCGACGAAGTGATGATGGCGGCACACGGGGACGGCGCGGAAGCCGGGCGATGGGTGTCCGTCAAGATCGGCGGCAGGGAGGCCACCTTGCAACCGATCATGGTCGACGGCGAGCCCTACGGCGCGATCGCGGCTCTCGCGCCGGCCGAGACGATGAGCACCGATGATCTGGAGGCCCTCCAGTTCGCGGCCACCGTGGCGGCGCTGCGTCAGGTGCAGGCTCGCGCCCTGGTCGAGGGCGACCGGCGCTTTCAGGCCGTGTGCCTGGAGGAGCTGGTGAGCGGTCATCTCACCGACCGGAGCGTCCTCTCCGAGCGCGCCGAGGCCTTCGGCTGGGACCTGTCGCTCCCCCGCGCCGTCCTTCTGGCGCAGGCCGGATCGTCGAGCGGTGGGGATGCCGACACCGTGCGGTCATTGGCCGACGCAGCACGGGTGGCCCTTGGCGGTGCCGCGATCGTCTGGGAGCGGAGCACCCAGGCCGCCGCCCTTGTGGCCCCGAGAGGGGCCGATCCGGCGGCGCTGCTGGACGCCGCCGACAGCCTTCGGCGAGAGGCAGCCCGCCGCCTGCCGACGATGCCGGTCAGCATCGGCATCGGTCGGGTTCGGGGTGACCCGCTCGAGCTGCGAGAGAGTCACGCCGAGGCGCGTCGCGCGCTCGAGGTCGGTCGTTGGCGCAGCCCCGGCGAGGTCGTGACCTTCGAGAGGATGGGGCTGGACCGGCTGTTGGCTAGCGTCTCCGCCCCCGAGCTCTCCGCCTTCCGCCACACGATGATCGAGCCGCTCGCCGCCTACGATCGGGCCCATCGGTCGAACCTGCTCGACACCCTCGAGGCGTACGTCGCGACCCGCAATGCAGCCGAGGCGGCACGCCGCCTGTACGTCCACTACAACACGGTGCGCAGCCGGCTGGCGCGCATCGAGGAGCTCATCGGACCGTTCCTGGCCGACACCGAGCGCCTGACCGGCCTCGCGGTCGCGCTGCATATCCATCGCCGCGGGCACTGAGAGTAGCGCCGTGGCTATACTGCCTGAAACCCTTTAAGGACGGTCCTGAGAGGCCGCCAAGGAGCGATCGGATGCTTGACGTCGCGAACGGTGACACCACTCGCCATCGGCCCATTGCCGGTGGCGTTGTCGTGTCCCGGCCCGATCCCGACGTACCCCCTGCGACCGCCTGGCCGCATCGGCACCTGCTCGACGTCGATCAGCTCACCCGCGGTGAGATGGAGGCCTGCCTCGACCTTGCCGTCGAGATGCGCGAGCGGCGCCTGCGGCGCGAGACCCTCGACCTGCTGCGCGGCGAGGTGGTCGGGCTGGCCTTCTGCGAGCCATCGACCCGGACGCGCGTCAGCTTCGAGCTGGCCGCTGAGGCGCTCGGGGCGCAGGTGGTCGAGCTCCCCATCGACGTCAGCAGCGTCACGAAGGGCGAGTCGTTGGTCGACACGCTGCGCACGCTCGAGCGTACCGGCGTGACGACCGTAATTCTGCGGCATTCGATGAGCGGTGCTCCCTACCTTGCCGCGCGGAGTGTGCCGGTCCGGATCGTGAATGCCGGGGACGGGTCGCACGCTCACCCGACGCAGGCTCTGTTGGATGCCCTGACCCTGTGTGATGCCCTCGGATCACTCGAAGGCAGGAAGATCGCGATCGTGGGCGATATCGGTCATTCGCGGGTTGCCCGCTCGAACATCCACGCGCTGACAGCGCTGGGGGCGTCGGTCTGCCTGGCGGGACCTCCGGCCTGGGTGCGGGGCTTCGAAGCCTGGCCGGGCGTCACGGTCGCCGACCGCCTCCAGGACGCGCTTGCCGGTGCCGATGCGGTCATGACGCTCCGCATCCAGCTCGAGCGCGAGGCTGGCGGCGGCGTTCCTTCACTGCGCGAGTACACCGCCCGCTGGGGCCTGGATGCGGAGCGCCTTGCGGTCGCCCAGACTGGCGCTCCGGTGCTGCACCCCGGCCCGACCAACGAAGGAGTCGAGATCACAGCCGACCTGGCAGCCAGCGAGCGAAGCTTGATCGGTGCGCAGGTGGTGAACGGCGTGGCGATGCGAATGGCAGTGCTGGCGCTCCTCACCCAATGAGCTCCTTCGGGTCGCTCGGCGACCCGGCGGCGACCTTCGTGCTGACGGGGGTGCGGGTCATCGACCCCTGGAACGATGAGGATGCCGTTCGGGACATCGCTGTCGTCGAGGGCCAGCTGGTCGATCCAGCCAAGGCTCCATCCGATGCACCGCGCCTGGACGCCCGCGGCCTGGTCGTCGGGCCTGGCCTGTGCGACCTGCACGTGCACCTGCGCGAGCCGGGGATGGAACGAGCCGAGACGGTCGAGAGCGGCGCCCGCGCGGCGGCTCACGGCGGCTTCACCACTGTGTGCGCCATGCCGAATACCGACCCACCGCTCGACGAGCCGGCACGGGTGGCGATGGTTCTCGAACGCGCCCGGAACCGAGCGTGCCGGGTGCGGGTCATCGCCGCCGCAACGCGGGCCCGGGAGGGAGAGCGAATCACCGAGATCGGCGAGCTGGCCCGAATGGGGATCGCCGGCGTCAGCGACGATGGCTCGGTTGTGGCGTCGGCGCGGGTGGCGCGCGGGCTGCTGGCCTACCTGGCCCCGCTGGGGCTGCCTCTGATCGAGCACGCCGAAGATCCCGCACTCTCGGCGGGTTCAGTGATGCGCGCCGGTCCGACCGCCACGCGACTGGGGCTCGCCGGCTGGCCGGCCAGCGCGGAGCTTTCGATCGTGGACCGGGACATCGCCCTGGCCGAGGAGACCGGCGGCTGGGTCCACTTCACGCACCTCTCCACGGCGGGCGGGCTGGATGCCATCCGTCGCGCCAAGGAGCGGGGCATCCGGGTGACCTGCGACGTCACCCCGCATCACCTCGCCCTGACCGACGCGTGGGTGGCGGGCTGGCGTGGCTTTGCATGGGAAGAGCCGACCGGCGTCGCCGCGGATCCGTTCGGAGCTCCGTTGGATGCCACGCTCGCATACGACCCAGCCTGCCGGGTCAACCCGCCGCTCGCCCCACGCGCCGAGGCGCTCGCCCTCCTGGCCGGCGTCGCGGACGGCACGATCGACTCCATCGCCACGGATCATGCGCCGCATCCGCTCGAGCGGAAGCGAGTCGAATTCGGCGCAGCGGCGCCGGGGATGATCGGGCTCGAGACCGCCCTGTCGCTGGGCCTGGCGGCGGTCGAGGTAGGCGGCCTGGAGCTGGTGCGCCTGCTCGGAGCGCTCAGCACCCGCCCGGCCGAACTCATCGGCGAGGTCCGGACCCTCCAGCCAGGATCGCTCGCCGACCTGGTCGTCTTCGATCCCGTCGCCCGTTGGCGGGTCGAGGCATCCGGCCTGGCGTCGGCCTCGTCGAACACGCCGCTCCTCGGAGTGGAGCTGCCCGGCGTGGTCCGAATGACGGTGGCGGGCGGGCGAATCACGTACCGCGACGGACTCGCCGCCGTCGACTGAGCGCCGGATGTGGGACCATGCGGACCGCCCACCCCGCAGCGAGCGATGGATGTCGATCCGCACCAACGAGGAACTCGATCCGAATGAGGGACCAGGCTTCGGGTGCTTCGTCTGGCAGGCGCTCCTGTTCGCCGGCCTCCTCTTCCTCATCCCCATCGGCCTGTTCACCTTCAACTGGCCGGTCTGGCTGCTGGTCGTGCTCCTCTTCATCGACATGGTCCTGCTCTTCCTTGTCAGCATGACCAGCGTCTTCCTGCTGCGCGTCTTCTTCGCCGACCGCCGTCGGGGTCGCGGACGGACCATCGGTCCCGCCGCTCCGACCCGGGTCATCACCGTGCAGCCGCCTGAGCAAGGTGAGCCGCCGACGAACGAGGGGGAGGCCGAGTAGATGCCACTGATGGTCACCTTCTTCAACGTCCGGAAGGGGCGCGACGCGCTCTTCAAGCGCGGGATGCGCCACTTCTTCCCGAGGACGGTGAAGCGCTACGAGGCCGAATACGGGATCCGCTTCATCGGCTGGTTCAACGTCACCGAGGGATCGGAATGGAACAACGTTTTGATCCTGGACCTGCCGACGTATTCGGTGCTCGATCGCCTGTACGAGGATCCCGCCGCGCGCGGCCTGGGCCACCGGGTGGCCGAGTCGATCTTCGACAAGAAGCACATCATCTTCCTGCGCGAGCGGATGGGTCCGGACCTGGTCTACAAGCCGTGAGCGCGCCGCGCATCTCCGCGCTGCGCGAGCTGGCCGGCGAGGCTGAGCTCGAGCGCAGGGACTTCGTGTACGAGGCGACCGAGCAGCTGCGCCGCTTCCTGGCCGCGAACCGTGAGCGCCTGCTCGAGATCGGTCCCATCAAGCTGGTCGACGACGAGCAGGACTACCTCCTGTTCGATCCTGTCGACGAGGTGTGGACCACACGGTTGACCTACCAGGATCCGGCGGATAGCGAGTGGTACGACGAGGAGCAGACGGTCGAAGCGGTGAGCGAGGTGGTCGAGCTCTATAACCTGGCCGACATTCTCTCCTGGTTCATCGACGCCGCCCGCGACCCGACGAACCACCTGATATCGGCCGACAAGCTCGCCGCGCACGAGGCGGTCGCTGACGAGCCGAACGACGAGGATTGGCAGGCGGACCTGTCGACGGCCCAGCAGGAGACGATCGCCGCGCAGCGACTCTGGCAGCTGGCCGACGCGTATCGCACCCAGATCGGCGACCAGCAGAAGCAGGTGCTGCGTGAGTTCGCTGCCAACGCCGAGGAGGTGCTGGCGCGGACCGGCGACCTGGTCCTGCTTGACGAGGAGACCGACACCCTCGTCCTGCGCGCGGATGGTCGGTTCGAGACAAGCCTCGACCTGTCAGACATGCCGAACGGAACGGCGCTCAACGACGAGCCGCACCGCATGGGCCTGACCGTCACCGACGCTCGCACCGTCGCCGACGTGTACGACCCGACGGATGTCCTCCAATGGGTCACCGATGCCCTCACCGAACGCTATCCCGCGGTCGATTTCACCGCCGTCTACGAATAGCCAGATGGAGCCGATTCCGGTCGCCACCAGCTCGCCGGGGCTTCCGCAGGGCGACGCATTGACCATGGCCGGAGTCGAGGAGCTGTTCGAGGTGGCCGGAGCCCTGCGCCGCGGGCACTTCGTGCTCAAGAGTGGACGCCACTCGGACCGCTATCTGGAGAAGTTCGCAGTGCTGCAGTACCCGTCCCTGGCGGTCGAGATCGGCCGGCGGCTGGCCGCCTCCCTCATCGATCGCGATCCGACCCTCGTGGTCGGGCCGACCACGGGCGGGGCGCTGCTCGCCGCCGAGACGGCACGCCAGCTGGAGGTTTCGCTCGGCCGGACCGTGCGGGGCGTGTTCGCTGAGCCGATGGAGCGGGGGGCTCGCGCGCTGCGCCGCGGCTGGCCGGTCAGCGGCGCCGACCGCGTCGTGCTGGTCGACGACATCCTGACCACTGGCGCGTCGCTGGCCGAGACCGTGCGGGCCGTCGGCCTGGCAGGGGCGACGCCATTGGTGGCGAGCGTGATCGTCGACCGCTCTACCGGTCCGGTGGAGATCGGCTGCCCGATCGTATCGCTTGGCAGGATCGAGATCACGTCGTGGACCGCTGACGAGTGCCCGTCCTGCAAGCGCGGTGAGCCTGTCGTCAAGCCGGGGAGCAGCGCCGCTAGCTGACCACCGGCTCCTGCCAGTTGACCTGCGTCATGCGCGCCGGGGGAAACTCGCCATCCGGGGGGACGATCGCGGTCTCCGCCTCCAGGGGGATGCCGATCGGCGCCACGAAATAGCGGCCGGCCAGGCGCCGCGCCTCGGGATCAACGGCGAACCCGGCCTTCGCGCGGTGGAAGGTGATGGTCAAGTCGGCGACCACGACTGGATCGGAGCGGGTGCCATCGGTCAGGTCGATGCGGGTGGGGGTGTCGATGGCAAGGACGCGGCAGGGCCGCCCGGCGGCCCGGGCGTGGGTCACGATCGCGTTGAGCAGGTCCACGGCGCTGGAGATCGGCTCGCGCAGCGGGCCGGCCGCGCCGCTGCCGAGCAGCGCGTCGACGAGGAGGCTCGCCGGTGAGAGCCGTGCCCGCAGCTTGAGCAGCAGCTCAGGGGTGGGCGCCACGAAGAGCGACAGCGAGCCGGCCGATGCCATTGCCTGCAGCACGGCCCAGTTGTGTGCCGCGGCGACACCGCTGATCCGCGCGGGATCGCCCACTAGGACAGCGGTCACCGCGCGGCCCGTCGAGGCAAGGCGTCTGGCGGTCACGAAGCCGTCGCCTCCGTTGCTGCCCGGGCCGCACAGCACGACCGTCAACGGGGCCGCGGCGAGCGGCCCCCCTGGTCCGGTGACCGGCTCGGTCATGGTGGCCAGCTCAGCGAGGGCCAGCTCGGTGACGGCCGCGCCGGCGCTCTCCATCAGGGCATCGGGCGACAGGCCAAGGCCCTGCGCCGCCTCATCGATGCGCGCCATCTCGTCGCCGCCGATGAGGACCGTCACATTGCGTACCGGCCGTTCGGCCGGATCGGTCATGGCAGGGTCTTCAGGTACTCGACGACGGTGGCGATCTCCTCTGGGCTGAGGTTCGTCGGCGGGCCGGCGAAGACGGGCATGCCATTGCGGGCGATTCCGGCCACCGCCGGATCAGTGCCGGCAATCCAGAGGTTGGCCCAGTCATCGGGACGGTCCTTGCCCAGCTGTTGCAGGTTCGCGCTGGTCGGGCCGTTCTTCACGCCATGGAGGCTCGGGAAGGCGGCCTGTCCCGCCAGGTCCGGGCCATGGCAGGCCTGGCAGCCTGCCGCCTTGATGATGGACTGAGCATTGAGGCCGCCCGATCCCGACGGCTGCGGCGTTCCGAGGATTGGCGGATTGGAGCCGCTCGGGTTGGTGGCGAAGAAGAGTGCGCCGGCGAGGACCATGCCCCCCGTCAGGGTCAGCGCCCAACCGGGGATGCCGCGCGTCCGTGACTCGATCGGGGTGGGGACCGTCATTGGCTCAGTGCGCCGCCGGCACGGCAGCGGCGTCCAGGACGATGGCGTACTCCGCGCGGCGGGCACTGGTGTACATCAGGAACACGTTCAGTGCCAGCACCGCTGCCGCCAATGCGGTGAGGCCGATTCCCGCCCCGAGCCCAAGCCGGAACCAGAAGACGAACCCGTCCATCTCCGCGGGCGTCGCCGCCTGCGCCAGCAGCGAGCCATGCACGATTCCACCGGCGATCAGGGCCAGCCCTGCCACGGCGGCCCCGGCAAAGGCGGTCCACAGCGTTGCCTCGGCGAGCAGGGTCCCTCCCCAATCCCGTCGCAGCAGGCGCGGGAAGGCGTGATCCGCCAACGCCAGGAACGCGAACGTGGCCGTGCCAAGGAGCGCAAAGAGCCGGACGCCGATCCCCCACTCCGTGCTCCCGACGAGTGCCCGCACCGAGCCGAGGGAGCCGAGCGCCTCGAGCAGCGCGTTGGCCACCAGGAAGGTGAGGGCCACCAGCGCGAACGGGATCGTCCCCGGCGAGAGGACGAGCGTCCAGCGACCGCTGAGGCTGAGGAGCAGGTTCGCAACGACCAGGAAGGCGGGAAGAACCAGCAGGAAGGTCGCCACGTTGCCGATCTGGGTGATCGCGAACGGGACCGAGACATCCACCAGGCTGGCGAGGGGCGCCAGAGTGCTCAGCCCGAGCCACAGCAGCCAGCCGAGCATGGCCAGGCCCCATGAGTAGAGCGGGTTGGCGGCAGCGCGCGGGATGACGTAATACAGGGTGCCGATGGCCATGCCGCCCAAGCAGAGGGTCTCCAGGGCACGCCCGTAGAAGGCGGTGGCAAGCGCCATCCCAGTTGCGGGCAGGCTGAACAGCTTCACGACGCTGAGCAGCTGCGCGAGGCTGATGAGACCGTAGAGCCCCAAGAGCGCGAGGAGCGCCACCCCGAAGTACCAGATGCTGACGTATGGCTGCCGCTCCGCCGATGCCAGCACGGTTCGCCAGAAGGCCGCGTTGGCGAGGAGCAGGGCCAGCAGCAGGACGCCGGCCACCGGCAGCGGGAACTCCGTCAGCGCCCCGGACCCGGAGAGCTGCGGGACGTAGAGCGCCACCAGGCCGGCAGCCAGGCCGATGTTCCAGAGTGCCGCGGCGCCGGCCGCCATCGTCTCGCTGACCAATCGCCTGCCGAGCAGGCGGGGCGTGATGAAGAAGATCGCCCCTAGCCCGGCGTTGCCGAGCCAGCCATAGACCAGCGAGTTCCAGAAGCCGGAGGTCGTGGTTGCCGGGCTCAGCTCGAAGGTGAGCACTCCGCTGACCGTGGGCATCTCCAGGTGCAGAGTGAGCTGATCCGGGAAGAGCTGATAGGCCACCCACAGCAACCCGATCCCCGCGGCGGCCAGGAACCAGACCAGTGCAGCGACCAGGAATGCGGTCGCGGCATTGTCCGGCTCGTTGGGAATGATCGGGCGACGGACCTTGGGTGGCTGGTCGTAGGGTCGCAGCTTCTTGGGGTTCACGGCCATCGGCGTGCGCAGCCTCGCATCGATCGGAATGGGTCGCGACGGCGAACCCGGCGGCATTGTAGCCGACCTCAGGGGTTTGACCGATCCGAGCGCGGTGCGTAGCATGGGCCCGCGGGGTGGAGCAGTGGTAGCTCGTCGGGCTCATAACCCGAAGGTCGTCGGTTCGAATCCGTCCCCCGCAACCACGCATTCACCTTCGAACGCCGCCTCCCGCCAGGCGGCGTTCGCCTTTCCACCACATCGCCTGCTCACAGAATGCTCACAAACGCACCGACAGATCGCGTGGATCTGGCTCAACGTAGGCGTCCGCCACGCTTCTCGATGATGGGTAACAAAGGGGCGCTCGACCCTGGGACTTCTACCCCAGGCGTTTGATCGCTTCATCGGTGGTGATGACATCCGCGAACTCGCCATGCACGCTTGCGAGCGCGGTCCGATGGACGAGCTCCGCCGGAAAGACTTCACCATCGGGACCCTCCCGGTCGTACGTAGAGCAGGCATCTCCGACGTACCAGGTCTCAAACCCGAGATTGCCAGACATCCGAACCGTGGTCGAACCGCAGTGGTCGGTGGTGAACGCGGCGATCACCACGGTCGTCGCCCCCGTACTGCGCAGCCGTTCCTCGAGATCGGTGCCGATGAACGCGGAATTCACCTCCTTGGTGAGCACGAGCTCCCCTTCCTGCGGCACGACCTCATCCATGAACTCGAACCCGGGGTTGCCTTCGTGAAGCATCGGCCAGTCCGGATCCGTCTCGCGATGCCGAACGTGGATGATGGGTGCTTCGGCTGTGCGCCACGCTTGCAGTAGCCGGGCGACGTTCTCTTCAGCGCTGGGATCGTTGTTCCGCTGTCCGAACGCGGGGTCATCCCACGCATTCTGAACATCGACAACGAGCAAAGTGGGCTTCGCGATGGTGGTTCCTCCTCAACGCGGGATCCCCCTCTTCCAAACCGGCAGCCACCGGATAGTTGGATGTTAGGCGTCGGGCGTCCCCCGCAACCACAGACCCTCAGAAACCGAACGCCGCCTCCCGCCAGGCAGCGTTCCCGTTTGCGCGCGCCTAGCGCCTGGCGGTCTTCTTGCGTGCCCTGGCGTTGGCCTTGGCGACCGAGCGGACAATCAGCAGGAAGACGATCGCCACCACCATGGCCAGCGTTGCCAGGCGGGTGGCATCCACCGCCGGCTCCCAGGCGACCTGGCCATCGCGGATGATCCACGCTCCGGCAGGCGTGGCCCTCACACCGAATCCGCCGCCGGCATTGGTCTCGCTGTCGCCGCCTCCCCCGCCGCCGCCAGCCACCTTGGCCGCGGGGATCACCAACACTCCATCGCGCTCGACCGGCTCGCCATACACTCGCTTCACGGTCATCACATCACGCGCGCCGCTGAGCAGCTCGTCAACGTTCATCGGTCTGTCTCCTGTTCGGTCGGGGGACCCAGTCTAGGGCGTGCCTCAGGTTGGCCGATGCGCCCCCGGCTCCATCTCGACCATGGCGTGATGGATCCCGTAGTGGTCGAGCAGCGCCAGGTAAGGGTCCGGGTCGAAGGCCTCGGGCGCGTGCACGCCGCTCCCCGACCAGGCCCCGGTGGCGAGCAGCTCCATGGCGATCACCGGGTTGAAGCCGGTCTGCCAGCCGACCACCTGCGAGCCGGTGGCGCGCAGGGTCTCTGCGGCATCGGCCATCTGGTACAGAAAGACCTCTCGTGGCTTGCCATCCTTTGAGCCGATGACCCAGGTCCCGACCACCGCCTGGCCGACCATCTTGTCGCCCATGGTGATCGGGTCGGGCACGACTGCCGCGACCACGTCCCGGGGCGAGACTTCAACACCCCGGACGCGCACCGGCTCCGTACGGTCGAGGCCGATGTCGTGGAGGAACTGCAGCTTCGCGATGAAGTCGCTCCCCAGCGCGTACTTGAAGGTGACCCGCCGCACGCCCTTCAGGTAGCGAGGCACGAGCAGCACCTCCTCGTGCTCGACGTTGACGCACTCGACCTGGCCGATCCCCTCGGGGAACGGGAAGGCCTCCGGCGCGCTGAACGGTGGGGTGGTGACCCAGTCGCCCTGCTCTCCATCCCACTCGACCGGCGGGTTGAGGCACTCCTCGATCGTGGTCCAGATGCTGAAGACCGGGGCGAAGGCGTACCCGGGAATGTGCAGGTCGCCCCCGTCGCGGATGTGGACCTCGCGCACCTCGTCGAAGAGGTGCTTGGCGGCATGCGCGGCAAAGACGTCGGTCAGGCCCGGATCCATCCCCATCCCCAGGAGGGCGAGGCGTCCCGCCCGCTCCCACTCCTCCGCGCGGTCGAACTGTTCGTCGCCCAGTTTGACGCCGGGGAACCGGAACGGGTCCTTGGGGTGCGGGCGCGACAGGCTGGTGGCCATGTCCATGTAGTGCACGCCCGCCGCGAGCGCCCCGTCGAAGATCGGCATCACGAAGCGGGGGTCGACGGCGTTCATCACCAGGTCGACCCGGTGCCGCCGCGCCAGGTCGGCAACCGCTACGGAATCGCGAGCGTCGATCCGCTCGCCGGGGAAGCGGTCGGCGTCGCCCAGCGTGGCCTGGAGCGCCATAACACGGGCGAAGTCGTAATCGGCCAGCACCATGAGCTCGCACCACTCCCGCTGCCCGCACATGCGGGCGATCGCTTCGCCAACCGTGCCGATCCCCACCAGCAATATGCGCATGACTCTCTCCTCAGCCGAACATCTGGCGCAGCGCGAAGAGGACATTGGCAGGTCGCTCGGCCAGGCGTCGCATGTACCAGGCATACCAGGCCTCGCCGTAGGC
Source organism: Chloroflexota bacterium (assembly GCA_013816405.1). Classification (GTDB taxonomy): domain Bacteria; phylum Chloroflexota; class Limnocylindria; order QHBO01; family QHBO01; genus CF-167. The sequence goes on from JACDEL010000002.1 coordinate 46,270, forward strand.
GACCAGGGCGAGCACCCGGTATCCCTCCAACGCGAGGCGCAGCTGCTCCTTCTGGCGGATCCCGTACAGCATCTGGATCTCGAAGACGTTCTTCGCCACTCCCACCGCCTCGGCATGCGCCGCGACCCGCTCGATGAGCTTCGTGTCGTGCGTGCCCATCCCAAGTCGGAGATCGCCGCTCCCTGCGTGCGGGAGCATCAGCACGCACAGGGACTGGTAGGCGCCGTCCACCTCGTCCTTGCGCCGGAAGGCGATGCTGGACGGCTCGTCGTATGCGCCCTTGACCATTCGGATCGCCGGCTTGAGCGGCAGCAGGGCGTGGACATCGGCCGGTGTCCTCCGCAGGTAGGCCTGCAGGCAGATGCCGAAGTTCGGGTGCTTCTCCTTCAGGGACCGGTACAGATCGAGGGTGGCATCTGTGTACGCGCTCCCCTCCATATCGAGCCACACCAGGCCGTTCCGTTGTGCTGCGTGGTCAGCCAGGCTGGAGAGGAGCCGCTCCGCGGCATCGCGGTCGAGGTCCAGGCCCAGCTGGGTGGGTTTGACGCTGATCTCGGCATCCATGCCGCGCGCCGCGATCATTTCGAGCAGCCCGTGGTAATGGTCAGCGACCGCCTCAGCCTCGGAGAGGTCCGCCAGGTTCTCTCCGAGCTGGGTGAACAGGATCCCAATGCCGTGCGGTCGAAAGAACTCCGCGGCGTCCAGCGCCTCCTCCACGGTCTCCCCTGGCATGAAGCGGCGCACCGCCCGACGCACGAACCAGATGCGAGGCAGCCAACGCTTCAGCAGGCGGTTGCGGGCCATCCAGAGGAGGAGCGGGCGCATGCCTCGATGATCGCACGCGATCGGCGTAACCGATGGCTATCCTCAGCGGCGGGCCGTTAGCTCAGTGGTAGAGCAGGGGACTTTTAATCCTCGTGCCGTGGGTTCGATCCCCACACGGCCCACATCGCCGCGGGTGGTTGTCAGCCGTGCGGATCCTCGGTCGTGACCTGAATCTCCTCGTCACACGCGGAGCATCGGAAGAGGCGCTGGCCCCGGATGAGCTCACGCTCGGGGTCGCGTGCGTCGGGAGAGTGGGAGTCGACGGGCCTCATCTCAACCCAGTCGTTGCCGTGCCGGTGCAGAATCCGGTTCGTCTCAAAGTTCAACATGCGCCTGGTCCTCCAATCGCCTCGATGTTCGTTCAGTAGTGTCCACGATCCGCCGGCAAGACGCCACCCCGAACACACGCCGAGGGCGGGTGGACTGGCCTTCGCTGCGGTGCAGCCGTGCACGTCGCGAGCGTGCCGAGACGTAGATACCCAAGCAGCACAGAACCGGTACGCTGCGCATCGGAGCCCCGGACCCCGACCGGCACAACGGTTGCAGCCACCTGGAGACCGATGCGTTTCTCGCTGATTCCCCGCGAGACTAAGTTCTTCGACATGTTCGTCGAGGACGCTCGCAACGTCTTGGGCGCGGCTCGCCTGCTCGAGCAGTTCTTCCGCAACTACGACGACCGCGAGCGGCTAGCCAGCCAGCTACGCGACGCCGAACATGCCGGCGACCAGATGAGCCACGAGATCGGCCGCAAGCTGGAGTCGACCTTCGTCACGCCATTCGATCGGGAGGACATCCACGCGCTGATCAGCCGCCTCGACGACATCATCGACCTGATCGAGGAGGTCGCCGATACCTGCATCCTCTACAACATCGACGCTCCGACGCCGCCGGCCATCCAGCAGGCCGAGATCATCGTGCGTCAATGCGAGCAGCTCGCACAGGGCCTCGAACGGCTGCGCCACTTCAAGGGCGTTGAGACCTTCTGGATCGAGATCCATCGGCTCGAGAACGAGGGGGACCGGATCGCGCGGCAGGCGGTCGCGGAGCTCTTCAAGCAGGGACAGGACCCGATGGACGTGATCAAGTGGAAGGACGTCTACGCGCTGCTCGAAGAGGCGATCGACTCCGCGGAGGACGCGGCCAACGTGATCGAGCGGATCGTCGTCAAGCATGCCTGAGGGCTTCACCGCGGTCCTGATCGCGGTGCTCGCCCTGGCGGTCCTGTTCGACTACATCAACGGTTTCCACGACACGGCGAACGCGATCGCCACCTCGGTCAGCACGCGGGCGTTGAGCCCGCGACTCGCCATCGCGATGAGCGCCGCCGCCAACTTCGCTGGGGCGCTGACCGGGACGGCGGTCGCCAAGACCATTGGCGCAGGTTTGATCGCACCGCAGGCTGAAGGCGGGCTGGTCGTCGCTGCCGCCCTCGTGGGCGCGATCGTGTGGAACCTGCTGACCTGGCGCCTTGGCATTCCGTCCTCGAGCAGCCACGCGCTGATCGGCGGCCTGCTGGGTGCGAGTGCTGCGGCTGTGGGATTCGGTGCCTGGCAGGTCGGCGGAATCCTCGGCAAGGTGATCCTGCCCCTCATCGGATCTCCGATCGTCGGCTTCATCGGCGGGTTTGCCCTGATGGTGCTCATCTTCAACCTGTTTCGGAGGGCACATCCGAAGACCATGAACGACCGATTCCGCCGCCTCCAGGTGCTGTCCGCAGCCTTCATGGCCTTCAGCCATGGAAGCAACGACGCGCAGAAGACGATGGGGGTGATGACGCTGGCGCTCCTCTCGGCGGGCGTCATCCCCGAATTCAAGGTGCCCCTGTGGGTCATCATCCTGGCAGCCAGCGCCATCTCGCTGGGGACGGCAGCGGGTGGCTGGCGAATCATCCGCACCATGGGCTCCAAGGTCGTCAAGCTCGACCCAGTGCATGGCTTCGCGGCGGAGACGACGGCTGCGACCATCATCTTCGGCGCCTCGGCGCTCGGGATGCCGGTGAGCACCACCCATGTGATCTCGAGCGCGATCCTGGGGGTCGGCTCGTCAGACCGATTCCGCGCGGTGCATTGGGGCGTGGCGCGTCGCATTGGGATCGCCTGGGTGCTGACGCTGCCCGCCTCGGGGCTGGTTGCGGCGCTCGCCTACCTGCTGCTGAGGCCGATGCTCAGCTGATCCCGCCCCTGGGCTAGCTGAAGAAGACGAACCGAATCCCCACGATCACCAGCAGCACGCCAAAGCCGCGCTGGACAACTTCAACCGGCAGCGAGATGCCGAGCCTCGCTCCGAGGTAAGCCCCGAGCAGGAGGCCAATCGCCAGCACTGCCGCAAAACGAAGGTCGACGAATCCGCCTCGCCAGTATTCCAGCGCACCCAGCGCGCCAACAGGCAGCAGCAGCACGGCCAGTGATGTCCCCGCCGCCTGGGTGGTCGTGAGTCCGACCGTTAGGACCAGTAACGGCACGATGACGATCCCGCCGCCGATCCCGAAGAGACCCGACAGGACACCGGCCAGCAGGCCGATGCCACCGACGACCAGCAGCTGAACCATTGGGCCTCCTCGTATGCGGCGGGCCACGACCAATGCGGCGAGGATACACGCGCACATTTCACACGGCGTTGATGTTCCGATAAGGATCGGTTAAGGCCGAACCGGGATCCTCCGAGCGAATCCAAGGCACATGTTTGGAGGAATCCCGTTGACCCTTTCCCGACGAGTCCGGCCCACCGTGGCCGGGATCCTGGCCGGAGCCGTCATCCTGGCCGCCTGCTCGAACACCGGATCACCCGACGAATCCTCCGGCCCATCGGTGGCGCCGGTTAGCGGCACGCTCACCATCTCCGGCTCCTCGACCGTGGAGCCGATTAGCAGCATCGTGGCCGAAGACTTTCAGGCGCTGAATCCCGATGTCGAGTACAGCGTCAAGGGACCCGGCACCGGCGACGGATTTGCCAAGTTCTGCAATGGCGAGACCGACATCAGCGACGCCTCGCGCCCCATCAAGGACGAAGAGGCCACCGCGTGCGCCGATAAGGGGATTCATTACGTCGAGCTGAAGATCGGGATTGACGGGCTCAGCGTCATCACCTCCCCGGCCAACGACGCCGTCACCTGCCTGAGCTTCCTGGATCTCTATGCCCTGCTCGGACCCGAATCGCAGGGCTTCGCCAACTGGTCCGACGCGGATGCGCTGGCCGGCGAGCTGGGCAGCCTCGAAGGCTTCGGCGATTCGCACGCCCCGTACCCGGACGTCGCGCTCGAAGTGACCGCCCCCGGCGAGGAGTCCGGCACCTACGACAGCTTCGTGGAGTTCGCCATCAGCAAGATCGCAGGCGAGCGTGAGCAGGAAGCGGTGACGCGCCCCGACTACATCCCTTCTCCCGACGACAACATCATCATTGAAGGGATCGCAGGCTCGGACAGCTCGCTGGGCTGGGTTGGGTTCGCCTTCGCCGATGAGAGCAGCGATAGCGTCAAGTCGCTGGAGGTTGATGGCGGCAAGGGATGCGTGGCACCCACGCCGGAGACCATCGCATCCAATGACTACCCGATGTCCCGACCGCTCTTCATCTACGTCAACATCGACAAGGAAGCAACGAATCCGGCCATCACCGCATTCGTCGATTACTACCTCTCGGATGCCGGCATCGCCGCCGTGACCGAGGCCGATTACATCGCCCTCACCGCCGAGGAGCTGGCCGCAACCCGTTCCACGTGGGACAGCCACTGACTGCTGCTCCACTACCTCGCGGGGGCCGGGCGATCCGTCGTCCGGCCCCCGCTGCTCCTTCGCTAGGATGATGATCCCATGACGAGGCTCTCTGCCCTCGACCTGCGCGTGGCTCCGAGACGCCGCCGACGTGAGGCGATCGTTCGCGCCGCCTTTGCCGGCACCGCCGGCCTGACAGTCGTCATCAGCGGGGCGATCGTCCTGTCGCTGGTCGGCAATGCGGTCTCGTTCATCGCGCAGGTGGACCTGGGTGCGCTCTGGTCGGATGGCTGGTTCCCGCGCCGCGGCATGTACGACATCAAGACGATCGTCGCGGGCACATTGATCATCGCCAGCATCGCGATGCTGGTGGCGGCACCGCTTGGCATCGCGACGGCGCTGTACCTCTCCGAGTACGCCGGTCGGCGTACCCGCAGCATCCTGAAGCCGGTTCTCGAGCTGCTGGCGGCGATCCCGTCGGTCGTGCTCGGTTTCTTCTCCCTGACCTGGATCAGCCCCAACCTGATCCAGGCGCTCACCGATGCGCCGCTCTTCAGCATGGCGTCGGCCGGGATCGCGGTAGGGATCCTGGTTACGCCCCTCGTGAGCTCGGTGGCCGAGGACGCCATGCACGCGGTTCCCGATTACCTGAGGGAAGCCTCCTACGGGCTCGGTGCTCGTCGGCGCACGACCAGCGTACGGGTCGTCGTCCCTGCAGCCGTGAGCGGGATCGTCGCGGCGTTGCTGCTGGGGGTATCACGCGCCATCGGCGAGACGATGATCGTCGCTATCGCCGCCGGCGCCACCGGGGGGTCCCTGTTCGGCCTCAATCCCCTGGAGCCCGGCCAGACCATGACGGCGGCCATGACCGCGCTGGCGATCGGCTCCGACCAGGTCCGCGGCGCGGCGCTGACGTTCGAGAGCCTCTTCCTTGTCGGGCTGCTGCTGTTCCTGATGACGCTCGCCCTGAACCTCGCCAGTGAGGCATTCGTGCGGCGCGTACGGAGGCAGTACTGATGAGCGCGGCTTCCTCCCCCTCCACCGCTGACCTGGTTGCTCTGCGCCTGCGCAGCGGCGGCTTCGATTGGCAGAGCTACGTCTTGCACGGAGCGATGCTGCTCGCGATGCTGCTCGCACTCGGGATCCTGCTAGTGCTGCTGGCCGATGTTGCCGTAAAGGCCCTCCCCGTCCTGACGCAGCGCCCCCTCGACTTTCTGACCTCCGACCTGTCGTCGCGGCCCGCGCGCGCAGGGATCGCGCAGGGACTCGTCGGTTCGCTGCTGCTGGTGCTGTTTGTGGCCTTCCTCGCCCTCCCGATCGGCGTCGGAGCTGCGGTCTACCTGGAGGAGTATGCCCGCGATACCCCGATCACTCGCTTCGTCCGCACCAACATCCGCAACCTGGCCGGCGTGCCCGCGATCGTGTACGGCCTGCTGGGGCTTGCCGTATTCGTCACCCTGCTGGGACTGGGCGAAATCCTGGTCGTGGGCGGGTTGACACTCGCGATCCTGGTGCTCCCCATCGTGGTCATCACGACCTCGGAGGCGCTGCGCGCCGTCCCGGCCAGCATCCGTGAAGCTGCGCTGGGGGTTGGTGCGACCCGCTGGGAGACGGTCCGCAACCATGTGGTGCCGTACGCGGCGCCTGGCATCCTGACCGGCACCATCCTGTCCCTGGCGCGCGCCTTCGGCGAGACCGCGCCGCTGCTGATGGTCGGCGCGGTGGCGGGCACGTTCAGCGTGCACGGCGGCCTGATCGAACAGCTCACCGGCCCGTACACCGCGCTCCCCACCATCGTCTTCAACTGGGCGGGCCAGCCTCAGGACGAGTTCCGCAGCCTGACTGCCGCGACGATCGTTGTGCTGGTGGCCGTCATCCTGCTGGTCAACGGGACGGCCATCCTGCTGCGCAATCGGTACGATAGGCGTTGGTAGCCCCAGCATGACGATCACCGAACAGCGGCAAGCCGTGGAGGTTCGCCCGCGCATGACAATCGAGGCCCGCGAGGCGCCGCTCCCTGGGCTGGGCGACGCGGAGATCGTCTTCGACGTGCAGGCGTTCAGCGCCTACTACGGCGCGTTCCGGGCACTGAAGGAGATCACCTTCCAGATTCGCGAGCACCAGATCACGGCCATCATCGGTCCATCTGGATGTGGGAAGAGCACCCTCCTGCGCGGCTTCAACCGGATGAACGACCTCGTGCAGAGCGCGCACTCGGAGGGCCACATCCTCTATCACGGGGTCGACCTGTACGCTCCGCAGGTCGATCCGGTGGAGGTGCGCCGTCGGATCGGGATGGTCTTCCAGAAGCCCAACCCGTTCCCCAAGTCGATCTATGACAACGTGGCGTTCGGTCCCCGCGTGGCAGGCTACAAGGGCGACATGGACGAGCGGGTCGAGCAGTCGCTTCGCCGGGCAGCCATCTGGGACGAGGTCAAGGACAAGCTCACCACGCCGGGGACTGCCCTCTCGGGTGGGCAGCAGCAGCGCCTGTGCATCGCGCGCGCCATCGCGGTCGAGCCCGACGTCATTCTGATGGACGAGCCGTGCTCCGCCCTCGACCCGGTCGCCACCCTGCGGATCGAGGAGCTGATGCACGAGCTCAAGCAGAACTACACGATCGTGATCGTGACCCATAACATGCAGCAGGCAGCCAGAGCCAGCGACGTCACCGCATTCCTGACAATGGGCGACGACCGTGCGGGCTATTTGGTCGAGATGGACACCACCGACAAGATCTTCACTCGACCTGAGCATCGGCTGACGGAGGACTACATCACCGGCCGGTTTGGCTAGGAGGCGCGTCATGGACAGAGGCAGCGGGCAGGCCGGGGTCAGCCTTGGCCATGGGCACGAGCGCCTGCGACCGACCTTCGAGCAGGCTCTCGCCAACGTCAAGGACAACGTGCTGCGCCTCGGCGCGTTGGTGGAGCGAGCCGTGGAGCGCGCCGCGCGTGCGCTCGTCGAGCGTGACGTCGAGCTGGCGGACCAGGTCCGCTGGGAGGACGCCGACGTCAACGAGCTGCAGCGCTCGATCAACCAGGAGATCACCTCCCTGATCGCGCGGCAGGGACCGGTGGCCCGCGACGTCCGCGAGCTGCTCGCCCTCTATCACGCGGCAGCGGAGCTCGAGCGGATGGGCGACTACGCGACCAGCATCGCCAAGCTCGCCCAGCAGCTGGCCGCAGAGCCGGAGGAGCCGATTTTCCGCCAGATCCCAGAGATGGAGCGACTATGCCGCTCCCAGCTCCGCGCCGCCATGCGTGCCCTCGTTGACGTCAGCGAGCAGCAGGCGCGCGACGTGTGCGCGGGCGACGACGAGCTCGACGCGCTGTACAAGAGCGTCTACGAAGCCTCCATCGCGCTGATGGAGAAGTCCCCGGATCGGGCGCGGCAGGCGACGCACATGCTCTTCGCCGCGCATCACCTCGAGCGGCTGGGCGACCGAGTCACGAACATCGGCGAGGACGTCGTCTTCCTGGTGACCGGGCAGATCGAGGACCTCAATCCCTGAGCAACTGGTTCGGTTGCCCGGCGTGAAGAGGCGCATCCTGGTGGTGGAGGACGATCGCACGCTGCGTCAGGCGCTCGTCTTCAACCTCGAGCGAGAAGGCTACGAGGTCCGCAGCGCGGTCGACGGCGAGCAGGCACTGGACGCGGCGCGTGACGGAGGGGTCGACCTGATGCTGCTCGACCTGATGCTCCCCGGCATGAGCGGCCTCGAGGTGCTGCGGACGATGCGCGGCGACGGTATCGATACGCCAGTCGTGATCCTGTCAGCGAAGGGAGGGGAGATCGACCGGGTGGTTGGACTCAAGGTTGGAGCCGATGATTACATCCCCAAGCCATTCAGCCGCCCAGAGCTCCTCGCCCGGGTCGAATCCGTCCTGCGCCGCCAGCGCCGATCCGAGGCGGGTGAGGCCCAGCGGCTCGCCGAGGTCCGCAGCGGCGCACTCATGATCGATCTCGGCCGGCACCTGGCAACCTTCGACGGCGCGCCCCTGCGCCTGACGACCAAGGAGTTCGAGCTCCTCTCCCACCTGGCGGCACATCCCGGTCGCATATTCACCCGCGACCAGCTGCTGACCCGCATCTGGCCATACGACTTCGGGGGTGACAGCCGGACCGTCGATGTGCACGTCAGCTGGCTGCGCTCGAAGCTGCGCGCGCTCGACGGGCACAACTACTTCCGGACCGTGCGCGGGGTCGGCTACGCCTTTTCGCCACGCCCAGATGTCGACTGATCCGCTGGACGCGGCCGCATTCGCGGCGCTCCTCGAGCGCACCGCCGGCGACATCCTCCTGATCATCGACGACCAGCTGCGCATCACGCGGGCCGGCGCCGGTGCTGCCGTGCTTACTCAGCGCCCCGCGGGGGAGCTGATCGGCATGAGCCTGATCGCCGCTTTCGGGTCGGCGCCCCTGGATGCCCTGGCACGACGGGCGGCAAGCGAGCGCTCCCCGTCGCTTGGCGAGGCTGACCTGGGACCGCGCGGCGGACGGGCATTCGCCGTCGACGCCGTCCCGCTCACCGGAGGAGAGCTGGTGCTGGCGCTGCACGAGATCACCGCCCTGCGCAGGGCGGAGCGCGTGCGCCGCGACTTCGTGACCAACATCAGCCACGAGCTCCGCACGCCGCTGGCCTCCGTCAAGCTAATGGCCGAGACGCTGTCCGCCGGCGCGGTCGAGGACGCGGCCACCGCGGGCCAGTTCGCCGTCCAGATCGAGCGGGAGGTGGATCACCTGGCGCAACTCGTGGCGGAGCTGCTCGACCTGTCCATGATCGAGTCTGGCGAGACCACGCTACGGCTCGAGCCGGTCGACCCGACCACGGTGATCGCCGACGTGGCCGAGCGAATCGGGCCGGTCGCCGCACGGAGAGGGATCGCCGTCCAGCTCCTCCCCGAGCCTGAAGGGGTGGAGGCCCGGGTCAGCGCCGACGCGGGCCGATTGGGCCAGGCGCTCCTCAACCTTGCCCACAACGCGGTCAAGTACAACCGGCCGGGCGGCGAGGTGCGGCTGGGCTGGGAGTCATCCGCGGGCGGAGTGCGGTTCACCGTCGCCGACGACGGGATCGGGATCTCCGAGCCGCACCAGCAGCGGATCTTCGAGCGCTTCTACAAGGTCGACCGTTCCCGGGCGCAGGAGTCCGACGACGCGACGGGTGGGGGCAGTGCCGGACTGGGGCTCGCCATTGTGCGGCACATCGCCGAGGCGCACGGTGGCTCGGTTGGCGTGCGAAGCGTCGAGCGAGAGGGCTCGGTCTTCTGGGTCGAGCTGCCGCTCGCAGGACCCGCCTGATATAGTTGTCGGGTCAACCATGAGCACCCAGCACGCGATCCCTGGACCCCGCGACCCACGCCTCGAGACGTGGCGGTCGTTCCTGGTCGCGCATGCCCAGATTCGCCGCCAGCTCGAACGGGAGCTGCAGGCTGAGCAATCGCTTGGCCTGGGCGAGTACGAAGTGCTGCTGCTCCTTGCACGCGCCGATGACCGCCAGCTGCGCATGAGCGAGCTCGCGGATCGGCTAGTGCTCTCGCGCAGCGGCGTGACGCGCCTGGTCGACCGACTGGAGGCGGATTCATTGGTCGAGCGCACCTCGTGCGCCACCGACCGGCGCGGCTCGTGGGCGACCCTGACCGACGCCGGGCACCAGCGGCTGCGACGCGCCTCTCCCACTCACCTCCGCGGAGTGGGAGCACATTTCCTCGACCGCATCCCGCGTGCCGAGCTCGACGCCCTGCAGCGCACGCTCGACCGCGTCCTCGACGAGGCTTAGCCCCCCGGCGCCGCGCTTGCTCCCAGCAGCTCCCCGGCGGCCTCCGCTCGCAGGCTGCTGACCATCGACGCGCGACCGTCGCCAGGCGCCAGCTGCAGGAACCGATCGAACTGGCGCACCGCCGTCGCATTGTCACCCCGTCGGAAGGCGATCACCCCAAGGTAGAACGGGATGTCCGGCTCATCGGGGCTGGCGATGGTGGCGTATGAATCGGTCGCCGCCTGAGCGTCGTCGTAGTGGGCCGTCACTAGGTACGCGTTGATCAGGCGCCGATATGCCGAATGGTTCTCAGGCTGCAGGGCAAGCAGGATCTGGAGCGCGACTGCCGCTCGCTGCAGATCGTCCGACGAGTCACCCGCCAGGTAGGCATCGGCCAGGTCGGAGACCACCTTTGTGTCCTGCGGGTTCGCGGCGAACAGGTCCAGCAGCCGCTGGACCTCGGCCTGACGATCCGCCTCCTGCGCTCTGGCGTCGGCAAGCGCCTGGTTCACAACCGTGCGCTGGGACAGGCCGATGGAGCCGGGCAGGGCGAAGCCGACCAGCAGGGCAAGCGCAATCAGCGCCCCGAGTCCCACGATCATTCCCCTGCCGTGCCGCTGCGGCACTGCGCTAGGCGAGGTTTCGACCGGCGTTGACTTGAGCGTTTCCGCCGCCCGCGCCTCGGCCTCGGCGCGCTCCCGCTCATACGATGCATCATCCAGCGATCCAGCCCGACGGTCCGCCTCAACGTCGAGCAACGCGTCCAGGGCGACCTGGTGGCGCAGCGCATGGCCCTCGGCCTCCGCCCGCGTGTCGAAGGTGACCGTCTGCGGGCCTGAACGCAGCAGTGGCCAGGCGATGGCGGCCGCCACGGCCAGCCCAATCGCCGCCAGGAGGGCCCACTGCGCGAGGTCAGACATCGAGGCGCTCGACCTCGTCGCGGACCTGCTCACGGAGGCCCGGACCGGGGGCCGGCAGCGCGGACGCGACGGCCACTCCGCCTCGTCGCCACCACCAGGCGAAGACACCAACCCCCACCAGGATTGCCACGACCGGGACCCACCAGACGAATGGCGAAGTGGGCACCAGCAGGATCCAGTCCCCATATCGGGCCACGAAATAAGCGCGAACCTGTTCCGGCGTCCGGCCGGCATCCAGCTGCTCGACGATCTGGCGTCGAATGTTGGCGGCCGCGGCGGTCTGCGACTCGGCCACCGAGAGCGCCTGGCAGTCCGGGCAGCGCAGCTCCCGGGCCAGCTGCTGAGCCTGCTGGGCCTGGGTGGGCGCAGCGGCAGGCCGAACCAGTTCGAGCAGTACCACCCCGCCCAGAGCCAGCAGAGCAGCAATGGCCACCGGGAGCGCAAGGCGCCTCATGGCTCTATCCCCAGCGCTGCAAGCTCCTCGGCGACCACGGCGGCGGTGAGCGGACCGACGTGGCGAGCAACCACGATCCCCTGCGAATTCACGAAGAAGGTCTCCGGTGGACCGGTCACGCCGTAGTCGATCGAGACGCCGCCATCGGCGTTGAGGAGATTCGGCCAACTCACCTGTCCGTAGCGAGCCAGGAAGGCGCGGGCACCATCGGTGGTGTCATTGACCAACACCCCGACCATCTGCAGCTCCCCGACGTGGCGCGCGGCAAGATCCAGCAGGACCGGGTGCTCGTCCACGCACGAGGGAATGCAATAGCTGGCCCAGAAGTTGACGATCGCCGGCTTGCCGGCCAGCTCCGCTGACGAGAACTGGCCCCCTGCCAGGGTCGTCCCTGCAAAGGCGGGCATCGGCTTGCCGACCAGCGGAGACGGGATGAGCCGCGGGTCGTGCCCCAGCCCCGTGAACAGGAGCCAGCCGACCGGCACCACCAGCAGTGGCACGAGGAGCCAGCGAAGCCAGCGGGTTCGCATCGGTCAGGCTCCCGCCACGGCTGCCGCGACCGCGGTCCTACGCCGGTCTGGCCAGATGGCGAACAGGGCGCCGAACGCCACGATCGCGCCGCCGGTCCAGATCCACATCACCAGCGGGTTGATGAAGATCCGGAGGGTTGCCGTCCGCGCGTCGGGGTTGTAGCCGAGGAGCGTGACGTACAGGTCCTCGCCAAGCGCGGTACGGACGACCGGCGTGGCAATGGCGGTCGCCGAGTTGGGGTAGTCGCGCAGGGCAGTGGCCATGTGCCCAGACTGCGGGCCTGCCAGGGTGAGCTCGGCGCGCGTCTCGATCACGCGCGGATCCGAGGCGAGGGGCTCGGTGACCAGCTTGTCGTAGGTCAGGGTGTAAGGGCCGATGGAGAGGGTCTCCCCCTCCGCCAGGGTCGCGGTCCGGTCGATGCCGAGCGTGGCGGACACGGCGATCGCCACGGCCATGACGCAGATGCCGACGTGCGCCAGGTAGCCACCGTATCGGCGCCGGTTGCGTGTTGCCAGCCGGAGGACAGCCAGGGGCGCGGTCTCGCCACGGGATCGCGCGCGGGAATGCGCGCCTCGCACTACTTCGTCGCCCATCACCACCAGCACGAAGGTCGCCAGCCCGAAGATCCCGAGCGGGGCCGCGTCGCGGACCCCGAGCGCCCAGGCTGCGACCACGACGCCGACGCCGGACAGGATCGGAACGGCGAAGCGCTCCCGCACCGTCGCCCATGACGCGCCGCCCCATGGCAATGCCGGCCCGACCCCGGTGAGGAACAGGAGCGCAACGAAGATCGGCGCGTTGACGCGGTTGAACCACGGCGCCCCCACGCTTGCCTTTGCTCCAGTCGTCGCCTCGACCAGGACCGGATAGAGCGTGCCGAACAGGATTGCGAAGGTGACACCCAGGAAGAGCACGTTGTTGAAAACGAATGCCGACTCGCGGCTCACCACGGCGCCCGGCGGTCGTCGGTCCCGCAGGTCGGGCAGGCGCCAGACCAGGAGGGCCAGCGCGACACCAAGCGTCACCAGGATCGCGGAGGCGAACCACGCACCGATCCCTGAGGTGGTGAAGGCGTGCACGCTGTTGACGACCCCGGAACGCGTCAGGAAGGTCCCGACGAGGGTGAGCACGAACGTCGCGATCACCAGGGCGTGAGTCCACGTGCGCAGCGTGCCGCGTCGCTCGGCAACCATGCTGGAGTGGATGAAGGCCGTCGCAGTCAGCCATGGCAACAGCGCGGCATTCTCGACGGGGTCCCAGGCCCAGTAGCCGCCCCAGCCCAGCACGGCGTAACTCCACCAGGCCCCCGCCACGATCCCGGCGGTAAGGAAGATCCAGGGCACCAGCGTCCAGCGGCGCACCACAGCCAGCCATTCCTCATCGGTCCTGCGCGTGATGAGGGCCGCCATGCCGAAGGCGAACGGGATCGCCATGCCGGTATAGCCCAGGTACAGGAGTGGCGGATGGAGCCCCATGAACGGGTGGTTCTGGAGGAGCGCGTTCGGCCCGTTTCCCTCGAGGCCGATCGGGGTCACGCGCACGAACGGGTCGCTCGGCCAGGCCATCACGGCGAAGAAGAAGGCCGTCCCCAGCGCCAGGGTCGCCCCGACCCAGGGCATCAGGGCCGGCAAACGGGCCCGATACCGATACAGGACCAGGCTCGCCCAGCCGCTCGCCAGCAGGGTCCAGAACAGGATCGATCCCTCGAGCGCCGCCCACAGGGAGATGACGGAGTAGAAGGGCGGCGTCGTGGTCGCGTTGTTGCGCGCCACGTACAGGACGCTGAAATCGTGGGACAGCAGCGAGACGACCATCGCGAAGCATGCGAACGCGACAAGCGCGAACGCCGCGTACATGGCTCGCCGGGCGCTGGCCAGCACCGCCGCATCTCCGCTGCGGCCACCCAGGATGAAGGCTCCGGCGGCGTAGACGGTCGCCGCCAGGCCGATGACCACGGCGAGGTGCCCCAGGGTCGGGATCACGAGCCGGGGTCGAAGGCCCGGGTCGGCAGCCCGCCCTGGGACGGGGCGACGTAGTTCTCGTCGTGCTTGACAATCACCTGGGATGCCTCGAAGACGCCATCGGCACCAAGCTCGCCCTCCACGACAGCCCCGATCCCCTCGCGGAACGATCGGGTCGGAGCGGTGGCCGCATGCACCGAGATCTCAGTGGTGCCATCGGTCAGGACGAAGGTCAGCTCAGGCGCCTCACCGGAGATGGTCCCGACCTTCACCAGGCCGCCGAGCCGCTCCGTCTTGCCCACCTCGGCCGGCCCGCGCGCCAGCAGCTCCGTCGGAGTCAGGTAGTAGACGAGCGCGTTGCCAACGCTGCTGAAGGCCAGGTAGGCGATCACGGCGACCACGATGGCCACGCCAATCAGGAGGCCCCATCGACGGCCACGCGGCGGCAGGGGCGGCAGGACCGGCCTAGCCAGGGTCATTCAGGAAGGTCGACGTTGTTGCGCCGCACTGTGTCGCGGGCGATGCGCAGCCGGCGCGCCAGAAGCGCGGCGTACAGGCCCATCCCGCCCAGGATCACTCCATAGGCAGCGAGCACGAATCCGGCACTGGTCATCTCGCCGGCTCCTCGGCGGCTGCGGCGCCGGGGAGCGCCAGGCGGGCAGTCTGGACAAGGCCGCGGCGGGCATCCTCTTCCAGCTGCCATTCGAGGCGCGCCAGCTGGTAGCGCCGGATGAGGAGATAGGCCCAGACCAGCGTGAACGCGGCGAGCATGGCCAGCAGCGCCAGCACGAACTGGAGCGGGGCGCTGGGATTGAGGATCTTCGACGGGTCGCCGATGGTCGGCCCCTGGTGCAGGCCGCGCCACCACAGGACGCTGAAGTGCACGATCGGGATGTCGACCGCCGCAATGAGCCCCACCACCGCGGCGCGCGCTGCACGGCGAGCGGGGTCATCGGTCAGCCGGCGCAGGAGGAGGTAGCCGATGTACAGCGCCAGCAACAGCGCGGTCGTGGTCAGGCGCGGATCCTCCCACTGCCAATAGACGCCCCACACTGGCCGGCCCCACATCATCCCGCCCCAGATGGCGAAGGCGGTGAACATAACCCCGACTTCGGCACCGGCCAGCGCCAGCGCGTCGAGGCGGAGGTCGCGCCGGATGAGGTAGCCAAGCCCGGCCAGCGCGGTCACGCCGAACGAGGCATAGGCAATCCAGGCCGATGCAACATGCACATACATGATTCGCTGGGCGTCGCCCTGATTGAGGTCGGCGGGCACGACGAACAGCCCGTTGACCGCTGCCCCGATGACAGCCGCCAGCGCCACGAACCCCAGGATGCGGGTCTTCATCAGTCCTCCAGCAGGAAGCCGTACGTGCCGGCCCCGACCACCAGCATGATGACGTCGAACGCGACGAGCAGCTGGAGCCACGATCCCAGCTCCCCGAGCGGATCGCCGCTTAACGACGCGGCCGTAGCCTTCACGGCGGCAAGGAGGAGCGGCGCGACGACCGGCAGCATCAGGAGCGGCAGCATCACCTCGCGCGCGCGCATCCGCACCGTCAGTCCCGCGTACGCCGTGCCGATCGCCGCGAAGCCGATGGCGCCCAGCGCGACCGCAATGAGAAGCGGCAGCCAGGCTGTCCCGATCGGGATCGCATACAGGATCGCGACGATCGGCAGCAGGAGGCCCCCGAGTACTAGCATCACAGCCGCCCCGGCCAGGGCCTTGCCGGCGTAGATCGCGCGACGGTCGACGGGGTAAAGGGCGAGCTGCTCGAACGCCCCGTCATCGGCCTCGAGCTGGTGCAGGCGCGCCATGGTGAGCAGACCGCCGAAGACGATCGCCAGCCAGAGGAGGCCGGGCGCCGCTTCGGCGAGGCGCCGTGAATCAGGGCCGAGCGCGAAGCCGAAGAGGAGGAGCACCAATGCGGCGAAGAAGAGGGTCGAGCCTGCGGCCTGCCTGCCGCGCAGCTCGGAAATGGCGTCCTTGCGGGCAATCGCCATCGCCACCGCCAGGCCCTGCCGCAGGCCGTTCATCGGTCCATCCTGGCGACGGCCACGCGTGGTCGCTGCCTGGCGCCGACCGGCCCCGCGCTGGCTCCAGCACCGCTCACCTCCGCCAGCAGCCCGCCCTCCAGTCGGACCGTGGCGTCAGCCATGCTGGACACGCGTTCAGCCTGGTGCGAGGCGACCATGACGGTCACCCCCGCCTCCTTCCAGAGGCCGATGAGCCGATCCACGAGGGCCATCCCATCCCCGTCGAGGGCGGCGTGCGGCTCGTCGAGGAGGAGCAGCGACGGGCGCGCCACGAGGACGCGGGCCAGCGCGAGGCGCTTGCGCATCCCGGCCGAGAAGGTGCACACGCGTTGACCTGCATGGCCATCCAGCCCGACCGTTGCCAGGGCTTCGCGAGACACCTCGCCGCCTTCCCGCTCGCCCCAGCCGAACATGGTGGCCGCGAAGCGGAGGTTCTCCTCTGCGGTCAGGTCGTCGTAGTGCGCGGTGGCGTGCGATAGATAGACGGCACGTCCACGCACAAGCTCCGGCTCGCGGAGGGCATCGATGCCGTCGATTGCGAGGGTGCCGTACGACGGGCGGATGGCCGTGGCGAGGATCCGGAGCAGGGTCGTCTTGCCCGCCCCATTCGGTCCCAGGAGCGCGACGGTTCGACCGATCTCGACCGTCAACGAAACCCCGGCGAGCGCGGCGCTGCGACCAAAGAGGCGCGCCAGCTCGACGGTGGCAACCGCCGGAGGGATGGTCCCGAGCGTCCCGGCGAGCCGGGGCGCGACGTAGATGGTGGTCTGCGGCATGCTCGACGGCGGGGGCGGATGATGGATGGAGGCTGAGTGTGCGGCCCGGGATAATGGGCGTCAACTCGGGCGACCCCGAAAATGGGCGATCATGAGGGATGCTTCGCGAGCCGGACCTCGGAACAATCCTCTCGTCCTGGTCCGCCGACCCGATGCCGTGGATCGGGATCATCTTGGCGACGGCTCTTTACCTGGCCGCGGTGCGGATCGTCGATCGAGCTCACCCGGCGACCCGGGTGCCGAGATGGCGCATCGGCGCATGGCTGGCGGGCGTGGCCACGATCGCGCTTGCCCTGGTCTCGGCGGTCGACATCTATGCCGAAAGCCTCTTCGCGGTGCACATGTTCCAGCACCTCCTGCTGGCAATGGTTGCCCCTCCGCTCCTGGCGCTCGGTGCGCCGATGACGCTCGCCCTGCGGGCCGCGAGCGCCAACCTCCGCCGCTCAATTCTTGTCCCCATCCTCCACTCCGGGCCAGTGCGGGCGATCTCGTTGCCCCCGGTCGGCTGGACCGTGTTCGCCGTCGTCATGTGGCTCACCCATTTCAGCCCGCTCTTCAATGCCGCCCTCGAGAACGAAGCGCTACATTCGGCCGAGCACCTGCTCTACCTGGTGGCGGGCGTGCTCTTCTGGTGGCCGGTGATCGGGGCCGACCCGATGCGATGGCGACTGAGCCCAATCGGGCGGATGGTCTACCTTGTCGCGCAGATGCCGATCAACACCGCGGTGGGGCTCGCGATCTACTTCGCGCCGGCCATCCTGTACCCTCATTACGCGTCCCTCGGCAGGACCTGGGGACCCGATCCGCTCACCGACCAGCAGCTCGCCGGCATCGTCATGTGGGGAATCGGGGACGTGATCCTGCTGGGCGCGCTGGTTCTCGCCATCGAAGCCTGGCTGAGGGCCGATGAGAAGCGCAGTCGCAGGACCCGGGAGCGAGCCGTCCAAGATGTGGAGCGAGCGTCAGTTGAAGGCAGCTAGCCGTCGTGGCTGGGCATGCGTCGCCGCCATCGGTCTCCTCCTGGTCGCCTGTTCGGGTCCGGCTGCCAGCGTCGCGCCTTCGGACGCTGGGCAATACCCGGGTTGGCCGGGAAGCGGCACCGTGGTCGCCAACGGCGACTTCATTCCGGTCATCGTCTCGGCCGAGGTCGGCACCGGCCACAGCCGCCTGATGATCACGCTGCAGGACGATGCCGGCCGTTCGCTCGCTGCTCCGGCAGTCACGGTTCAGGAGCGATTCTTCGACCTTGCCGCCAGCACCGACACGCCGGTCAGCCAGGTCGACGGCACCTTCCGCTGGCTCATTCCGGACACAAAGGCGATCTACACCTCCTCCGCCGATTTCGCCCGTGCCGGCGAGTGGGGAATCGAGGTCATCGGCCAGGAGGCAGGCAAGCCGGATCGAACGGCTCGCGCGACCTTCTCAGTGCGCGAGAAGACGGATACGCCGGCGATCGGTGCGGACGCGCCCCCTTCCGACACGCTGACCGCGACCGATCCGACGGCAATTGCAGCGATCTCGACCGACACGGCACCTGATCCCGCCTTCTACGGCCTCTCGGTCAAGGGCGCCATCGCGACCGACAAGCCATTCGTGCTCGTCTTCGCCACGCCGCTCTTCTGTACCAGCGGAACGTGCGGCCCGGCGCTCGACCTCGTCAAGCAGGTTGCGCCGGACTACGCCGGCCGGGTGACCTTTATCCACGTCGAGCCTTACCTGCTCCAGGTGATCGATGGGCGAACCCAGCCGAAGCTCGACGCACTCGGCCATCCGCAACCGGTCAGGGCCGCCGTGGAGTGGGGCCTTCCGACCGAGCCGTACGTATTCGTGGTGGACGCGCAGGGCAAGGTCGCCGCCAAGTTCGAGGGGATGGCCTACCCCGATGAGCTGACAGCCGCCCTGGACGCCGCCCTCCCCTGAGTCGGGCCGGCTACAGCACGTACAGCGTCGAGAAGAGGATCACCCACACCACGTCGACGAAGTGCCAGTAATAGCTGGCCGCCTCGACCGCCGTGTGGTGCTCAGCCGAGATGAGCCCGTGGCGTGCCCGCGTGGCGACGATCGCGATGAAGCCCAGGCCGGCCAGGACATGGGCGCCATGGAAACCGGTCAGCGTGTAGAAGGTAGACCCGAACACCCCTGCATCCAGCCCGAAGCCGTTGGTCGCGAACTCGTAGCCCTGGACCAGGATGAAGATGCTGCCCAGCAGGAGTGTCACGCGCAGCGCCCGGCGCATGGTCGCCACCTCGCCGCGCCCGATCGCGCGGACGGCCCACTGCATTGTTACGCTGCTGGACACGAGCAGGAGCGTGTTCAGCCCCGGCAGGAGCAGCTCCGGCCGCTCGTGGCCCTCCGGCGGCCACCCGCCACTCTCCGAGCGGATCACGAAGTAGGCCGCGAACAGGGCGCCGAAGAGCATCACCTCCGACAGGATCCCGAGCTTGACGCCGAGCAGCATGTTGCTGCGGCTGGCGGCGGGGTCCTCCTCGCCGAAGCCCATGTGGTCGTCATGCGCGCCCCCAGGAGCCGATCCCGCGTGAACGCTCATTGGGCGGCTCGCCCTTCCGCCGGGACGCCGACACCACCGCCGTATTCGTAGGGTCCGGCGCTGACCATCGGGATGTGGTCGAAGTTCTGGATTGGCGGCGGGGACGAGATCTGCCATTCCAGCGTGTGTGCGCGCCATGGGTTCGGGGCCGCCCTGGGGCCCCGGCGCCACGACCAGACCATGTTGAAGACGAACACCGCCACCGACAGGAAGATGTTGAAGGCGGCGAAGCTGATCCACAGGTTCAGGCCACCGAACTGGGAGGGATAGTCGGCGACGCGGCGGCGCATCCCCTCGATCCCCAACCAGAACATCGGCAGGAAGGTGGCGTTGAAGGCCAGGGTGAACCACCAGAAGTGGAGCTTGCCGAGCCGCTCCGAATACATCCGGCCGGTGATCTTGGGGTACCAGTAGTAGGTGCCCGCAAAGAGCCCGAAGATGGTGCCGCCCACGATCGTGTAGTGGAAGTGGGCGACCACGAAATACGTGTCCGAGAGAGTGATGTCGGTCGGCACATCGGCCAGGTAGACGCCGGTGATGCCACCGATCAGGAACGCCCAGATGAAGCCGAAGACCCACAGCATCGGCGTCTTGAAGTGGAGCTTGCCCATCCAGATCGTGCCGAGCGCCGACAGGAACACGATCCCGGTCGGGACCGAGATCAGCTCGGTCGTGAGCATGATCGGGATGTGGAAGAACTCGGCCATGCCGCTCACGAACATGTGGTGGGCCCAGACCATGAAGGACAGGACGCCGATGGAGATGAACGACAGGACCGCCAGCGGATAGGCGAAGAGCGGCTTGCGCGCGAAGACCGGCACCACCTCCAGGATCGCTCCCAGACCGGGCAATCCCATGATGTAGACGGCGGGATGTGAGTAGAACCAGAAGAGGTGCTCGAACAGGATCACGTCGCCGCCGCGGCTGGGTCGGAAGAACGAGGTGCCAAGGACCCGGTCGAAGAGGAGCATGGTGAAGGCCGCGGCCACGACCGAGGTGGCGATCAGGGCGAGGGTGGCGGTCACGGTCAGGGCCCAGACGAAGATCGGCATCCGCATCAATGACATACCTGGAGCACGCATGCGGAACACGGTCACCAGGAAGTTGATGGCGCTGATGATCGAGCTGATACCGACGGTGACGAACGCCATCAGGTAGGCCTGCTGGCCCAGGTTTGCCTGCTGGCTGAGCGGCGGATAGGCGGTCCAGCCGCTGTCGAAGCCACCGAGCAGCGGATTGATCGCGACCAGCAGGATGGGCAGCGGCAGGAGCCAGTACGAGAGGGCGTTGGTCTTGGGGAACGCCATGTCGCGCGCCCCGATCATGATCGGGACCAGGTAGTTGCCCAGGCCGCCGATGATCGAGATCAGGGCGACGGTGATCATCATCGCCCCGTGCGTGCTCATGACCGTGTTGTAGGCCTCCTTGCCGAGCACGAGGCCGGGCTGCGCCAGCTCGAAGCGCATGAGCATCGCGAACGAGCCCGCGATCAGGAACAGGAGGAAGGCGGTGACGAGGTACTGGACGCCGATGACCTTGTGATCGGTGGTGAAGCGGAAGTAGCGACGCCAATCACCCGCCGTTCCATGAGCGGCGTGCTCCTCGGCGGGATCCACCTGGCGCCCCGCCGCCCAGGTCACCCAGAATCGGAAGGCGCCGATGCCGAACAGGAAGCCGATCACGGCCAGCAGGTAGGCGAGGCCAAGGACCTGGCCGTCATCAATGATCAGACCTGCGCCGCGAGCGAGCGTCAGTGACCCAACCCCCACGGCAATGCCAGTGGCGGCGCCCAGCACGGCCCTCAGCATCCCGGGCCTCAGGATCCTCATGGGGGGGACCCGCTCGGCTGCGGCGACGGCTTCGGTTGCTGGCTCAGCCAGGATTCGAGAGCCGCGCGGCCACTCACCACGACGGTGAGATGCATGTCGGTATGGCCGAAGCCGCACAGCTCCGCACAGAGACCGGGATAGGTGCCCTCCACCGTCGCGGTCAGGTAGATCTGGGTCGGCCGCCCCGGGACCGCGTCCTGCTTTACGCCAAATGCGGGCACCCAAAATGAGTGGATCACGTCGTCGGAGTTGATGACGAGGTGGACGCGCTCGCCGAGCGGGATGTGGAGCTCCTTCGAGACGACGCCGGCGTCGGGGTACTCGAAGTGCCAGGCCCACTGCTCCGAACGCACCTGGACCTCGAAGTCCGAGCTCTGGGCCCCGCGGATGTCGATCAGCCCCACCGCGCCGTAGCCGAACAGGCCGATCACCAGCGCGAAGCTGACGCCGAGCCAGATCGACTGGAAGCCGCGACTGCCATGGACCGGCGGCCCATCGGTCTCATCGCCATTCGCCCGAAAGCGCAGGGCCGAATAGGCAAGCCCTACCACCACAAACATGAGAACCGGGACCGACACGATGGTCAGCAGCACGAAGGCTGAGTTTTCGATCACCGCCTCTCGGGAGGCGATGACGGGGATGATCTGGATGCCCGCGACCAGGACGATTCCCACGATGGAGAGAACCGCCCAGGCCGCGGCCGCGATCCAGAGGTGGCGCCGAGGACTGGTCACGCTGGACGAGGCAGATCAGGTGACCGTGAAGTCGATGTGCATCCCCTTCTGGTAATGCACGAGGTCCTCGACGTGCAGGTTGCAGAAGATGACGTAGTGCCCGGGCTGGAGCGTCAGCGTCAGGGAGCGGTCACTGCTGCCGGACTTGATCTCGGCAACCTCGCTCGGGTCGCCGACCTCTGACAGTTCGGGCGAGTCTTCGACCACGGTGCCGTCAGCGTTGGTCGGGAGCGCGTCCGCCTTTTTGTCCGTCTTGCGGACGACGAACTCATGCTCCTTGTCGCCGTCGTTCTTGATGTTGAAGGTGAGCGAGCCGGCCTTGAGATTGGCCGAGCTCAGGGTGATCTGCCACTCCTTAACGGTCGCCGAGACGGGACCGGCGGACGGCCCCGAACTCGTGCACGAGACAAGCAGACCGCCGATCGCGATCAGCGCCAATACTCTTCGCGCCATTTCCGTATCTCTCCTCCTCGCCGCTTGACGTGGCGCATGGCATGACCATGAGACGCCGCCAGGTGCCGCGTTGAGGCCTAGCATCGGGGGCCATTGCGTCCGCTCATATACTCGCAACGAGCCATTCTGGAGAACCGCATTTGGCCATCCCACGCTACACGCCGCCAGTTGCAACCGAGCTGCTCTCGCCGAGTGCCGAGTGGGCGGCTGATCCGTCCGGGATCGGCATGGCCGCGCAGTCGCGCGCGGAGCGCTGGACTTCCCGCATCCGGGTCAACCGACGCGCAGCGCAGCTGGTCATCGACCTCGCCTCGGTCGTCACCATCGTCCTGACCTTCGCGTACCGCTTCTTCCCGGCGGAGGTCATGTTCCACGTCGTCTTCGTGCTGCTCACGGTGCAGGCATTTCTGTTCGGCCTGCGCGCGACGCTCCTGCGGATCGCCATCGTCTCGATCCCGCTGCTGGTGTACGCAAACGCACGCATCTTCGGCCTGAGCGAGCCCCGCTTCGACCTGTCCGAGTGGCCGCTCATGTTCGTGATCGCCGTTCTGGTCGCATGGATGGCCGATCGCGTGGACACGACCGCCAAGCGCTACGCGAGTCTCTTCCGACAGGCCAGCGAGCGCCTTCTCACCGTGGAGGAGGACGAGCGGCGGCGGATCGCGCTCGAGCTGCACGATGGGGTGGGGCAGGTCCTCACGGCGATGACGCTGACGCTCGACGCGGCCGACAGCTCGCTCGGGGCGAAGGCGGCCGGCCAGCGCATCGGCTCGGCGCGTCGCATGGCCGAGACAGCCCTCGCCGAGGTGCGCCACCTGGCCATCGCATGCGCCCGGCCCGGATCGAAGAGCGGGGCCTGACGGCGGCAATTCGTGACCTTGCGGGGCAATCCGGCTTTCCCGTCCGGGTTCACGTGGACCCTCACGGGGATCCGACGCCGGCACTCGAGCCGACGGTCACCGTGGGCGTGTACCGGATCGTCCAGGAGGCGCTCGCAAACTCGGCCCGCCACAGCGGCGCCCCTGTGGCACATGTCTGGATCAGCTGCCGCGAGGGGAGGCTCCTGATCAAGGTGACCGATGAGGGGTGTGGGTTCAACCCAGGTGCGGTGGTGGACCCGGGGATCGGGCTTGCCGGCATGTACGAGCGCGCCGAGCTGCTGGGCGGGCGGCTTGCCGTTCAGTCCGCAGTGGCGAGCGGCACGCGGGTGACACTCGACCTGCCGATCAGCTCGAAGGGACACTGATGGAACCCATTCGGGTCGGCATCGTCGACGATCACGCCCTGGTTCGGGACGGGCTTCGGCTGATCCTCGAGCGAGAGCCCGACATCGAGGTCGTGGGAGACGCGGCCGACGAAGCGGGTGCACTCGCGCTGGCGGCCAGCGGCAGGCCGCACGTGATGGTAGTCGACCTCACGCTCGGCGGATCCGACGGGATCGCTCTGCTCCGCGACCTGACCAGCAGGCATCCTCGCATTCGGCTCGTCACCGTGACGATGCACGAGCACGAAGAGACGGTGCGCCAGGCGTTTCTGGCCGGGGCCGCGGGATATGTGGTCAAGGGAGCGCCAAGCGCCGACGTGATCACTGCGGTCCGGGCCGTCGCCCGAAACCAGCACTACGTGCATCCCGTGGTTGCCTCGGTCGTGGTGGTCGACTCGCTGCGATGGCTCCGCCAGGCCGATCGGCTGACTGCGCGTGAGATCGAGGTTCTGCGGCTCCTGACCGCGGGGCGCTCCGCTGCCGAGACGGGCCGGGCGCTCGGCATCAGCGCGCATACCGTCCGGCGCCACATTGCGAACGTGACCGACAAGGCCGGCGTCCGCGGCCGCGTGGCACTCGCCCGTTACGCGCTGGACCATCACCTCGTGCAGGACGAGAGCTAGCGCCGCTCTACGGGCGCCGGTCCAGCCTCCGCTACACTGCGGCCGCCATGCTGAACGAGACCCCGCCGACGACCCGGCGGCGGTGGCGCGTGCCCCCGGTCATCGCCCTCCCGCTCATCGCGGTCGCGGCCGTTACGTTCGCGTACGTCGCAACCCGTCCGCTTGGCGGTGAGCCGCAGCCATCCTTCTTCGTGATCGGCAGCGCGGCGCCCGGCGTGCAGATCGGCCAGGTCGCCCCGGGGACCGCGAATGCCCCAGTCGCCCCCCGGCTCGAGCTGACCGACCTCGAGGATGCTCCGGTCGCCCTCCGCGATTTCAGTGGCAAGCCCCTCTGGATCATCTTCTGGAAGACCGCCTGCCAACCCTGCGAAGCCGAGGCGGCTGATGTGGCCGCCGCGTACGCGGCGCATCGTGAGTCGGGACTCGTGCTGCTGGGAATTGACGTGTGGGACAGCGCTGCCGCCATCAGCGATTACGCCGCCGAGCACGACCTCGCCTACCCGATCGCCGTCGACACCTCGACAGGCTTCATGGACGCCTACGGCGTGTGGGGCGCGCCGACGCACTACTTCATCGGGTCCGACGGCGTCATCCGGGATCGCTATTTCGGACCGATGAACGGCGATCTGATCGAGTCGAGCCTGAAAGCGATCCTTCCCGCGACTGCGCGTTGAGCCGGTGCAACCCACCTCGTATGAACAATTAGATCACCAACCAGCAGGAGTAGACCCCATGTCAGATCACTCGGCGACCCACGGTCCTCGGCCGCCAACGACCGTGATGGTCCTGGCCGCTCTCGCGCTGGGTGTCGCTGCGTGCAGCGCGAGTAGCACGACCAGTGAGCCACCGGCCAGCCAGGCAGCCGCCAGCCAGACAGCGGTCAGCCAGGCACCCAGCGTCGCGGCGAGCACGGCAGCTGGCGGCACGACCATCACGATGAGCGGCGTGACCTTCTCGGAGACGGAGATCACCGTCCCAGTCGGCAAGGTGACCTTCGTGAACCAGGATTCGGTGACCCACATCCTGGCCGAGGGCGAGAACGGGAAGGAAGTCGCAAGCCCCCGGGTCCAGAAGGTCTCAGTCGCTGGAGGCAACCAGGGCGACATGGAGTTCACAGTCGCGGGTGACTACCACATCACCTGCCTCGTCCATTCGACCATGAACATGGAGGTCCACGTTCAGTAGGGCATCCCACGACGTCGCGAATGGCCGGTGCAGGCAGCGCCGGCCCTTTTCGTTGGATGCCGCGTCGCTAATGCAACCGGTTGCAGCAAGCCTCTGGCGCCGCCTAGAATCGGCGACGGAGGAACCGATGGTCGACAGCGCACTGCGTCTCCTGCGAACGGCCGGCCCGGTCCGGAACCGCATCGTGAGGATGTACGGGTTCCTCGTCGCATTCAACATCGTCGCTTGGGCAGTGGCCCTGCTCGCCTCGATCTCCTATCCGATCCTCTTGCCCACGGCGTTCCTGGCCTACACCTTCGGACTCCGCCACGCGGTCGATGCGGACCACATCGCCGCCATCGACAACACCACCCGCAAGCTGATGCAGGACGGCCAGCGTCCCGTTGCGGTGGGTCTCTTCTTCTCGCTCGGTCATTCGACCGTCGTAGTCGCTCTCTCGGTGGTGATCGCACTCTTCGCATCGGTGATCACCGACATCCCGGCCCTGCAGGAGATCGGCAGCCTGATCGGCACGACCGTCTCGGCGGCATTCCTGCTGCTCATCGGCGTCATCAACCTGGTCGTCCTGATCGACATCTACCGCATGTTCCGGCGCGTGGCGCGCGGCGGCGCCTACAACGAGGCCACACTCGAGGAGTTCCTCAACGAGCGCGGCCTGCTGGCGCGGCTCTTCCGGCCGATGTTGCGCGTCATTCGCAAGAGCTGGCATATGTACCCACTGGGCCTCCTCTTCGGGCTCGGCTTCGATACCGCCTCGGAGGTAGCGCTGCTGGGCCTGGCGGCGACCTCGGGCGCCAACCACGTACCGATCGGCTTCATCCTCGTCCTGCCCGCCCTCTTTGCGGCCGGCATGTCGCTGGTCGACGCGACGGACGGGGTCCTCATGCTGGGCGCCTATGGCTGGGCCTTCATGAAGCCGATTCGGAAGCTCTACTACAACCTGAGCATCACCCTCGTGTCGGTGCTGATCGCCTTCGCCATCGGCGGGATCGAGGTCATGTCGATCGTGGCGGAGCGGTTCGAGCTGCACGGTGGCCTCTGGGAATTCGCGCGCAACCTTGACTTCGGGATCATCGGCGTCGGGATCATCGGCGTCTTCGTCGTGAGCTGGACGGCCTCCACGCTCATCTACCGCTGGAAACGATACGACTCCCTGCCGATCACAACCGCCTCCCGGACCGACGCCTAGCTGTCAAACGGCCGGGTCGGCCATATCGCGGGCAGCTGGCGCCCAGGCCCCCACCTTCTCGTAATGGGTGGGCCTCGTCGGCTACTCCCAGGCGCTCCTTACCAGAGCACGGGCTGGCAAATGGCTGGCCGCCAACGCCTGGCTGTACGGCTTTGTGATGAGCTACCCCAAGGGCTCGCGGGCGCTGACCTGTTACGCCTACGAACCATGGCATTACCGGTATGTGAGCCGCGCTGAAGCCAGGAAGATCCACGACTCGCAGCCGACCAGCCGTCAGTGGCTGTGGCCGACGGACAAGGCGCTGGCCCTGATGATCACCAACACATGGTGCCCGACTCGCCAAGTGGTCTTCGCCGCGGGCACCTACACCGGGGTGCAATTCGACGCCCTAGGTGCGGTGATTGCCTCGAAGAGAGCGGCGCTGGCGAGCTCTTCTTCGGCCAGCACGAGCTGGCGTGTGACCCTGTACGGCGCGCCTACCTCCTCATCAGCAATGGGATCTGGGCCGGCTACTACATACCGCAAACGCGGCCGTCACCCTCAAGTAGCCTCGATTGACCCTCTTGGTGGGCGGTGCTATCGTCCGCCGCCTGATGATGGAGCCCGGCCCGCACGCGTCGTCGCATGCGTCGACGCCTCGCGCACCGCACCGCTCCCGCGCCGAGCGCCGAGCGGCCGCCCTGCGCAGCGAGGGCGCGGCGACCGCGGCCCTCAACGTGCTGGGCCAGAAGTGGGTGATGCGCATCGTCCGGGCCTTGGGCGAGCGCACCCAGCGCTTCTGCGAGCTGCAGGACGCCCTTGGCGGCGCCAACTCGGCAACGCTTTCGCAGCGCCTCAAGCTGCTGGAGGACGAGGGCCTTGTCGACCGCACCATGGTCTCCGAGGTGCCGCCCTGGGTCGAGTACTCGCTCACCGCCAAGGGATCGGACCTCCGTCGCGCGATTGTCGGGATCGACCGCTGGGCGGATCGTTGGGCGCCCAACCAGTGAGCCACCCGGTCGCCGAGGAGCGACCCGTCGAGCACGGCGACGCCCTCAACCTGATCCGGACCGCAATCGCCGAGGCCCCTGGCACGGAGGCTGCCGCGCAGCGTGCCGTGGAGCTCCTCCACGGCCGCTTCGCGCATTACGACTGGGTCGGCATCTACTGGCTCGCCCCCAACGGCACCGAGCTGGTGCTGGGACCATGGATCGGTCCGGAGGCGACCGAGCACACCCGCATTCCGGTGGGTGTCGGGATCTGTGGAGCGGCCGCGGCATCGGGCCAGACCGTAATCGTCGACGACGTCGACGCGGATCCGCGTTACCTCGCCTGCTTCAGCACCACGCGCAGCGAGATCGTGGTCCCCATCTTCGCCGATGGCCAGGTGACCGGCGAGATCGACATCGACGGCTCGGACCTGGCCGCCTACGACCAGACCGATGCGATCTTCCTGGAGGAGATCGCCGCGCTTCTGGCTCCCCTTCGGCCGAGGGACGCCTAGCCGCGTAACCCGCGGCGTATCGAAGATGAATGGCCACCGCTGAGGACTCGCGCGTCCGCTTCGAAGCTATCTACGACGAGCACGTCACGCTCATTCATCGGTTCATCTATGCGCGCGTCGGCAACCGCCCCGATGCGGAGGACCTGACCGGGCAGGTCTTCATGCGCGCCGTCGAGCAGCTCGACATTGACCGCCCGGCGCCGCAGATCTCCGCCTGGCTGTATCGCGTCGCCCAGAACGCTGTGGCCGACTATTGGCGCGCCTTCTACCGGCTGCCGCAGATCGGGGCCGAGCAGGTGGCCGGCGCATGGGAGCCGGTCATGCCCCAGCCGGATCCGCATGCCGATGCCGATGCCGACCGCGCCTCGACCGCGGTGCGCCGCCTGCTGGCACGGCTCCCGGAGCAGTACGCGCGGGTGCTTGAGCTGCGCTTCCTGCATCGACTGTCAGTCGCCGAGACGGCCGGCCAGATGGGCATCAGCCACGGCAACGCCAAGGTCCTGCAATACCGCGCCCTGCGCAAGGCCGCGCTCCTGGTCGAGACCGATGGCTGACGACCGCAACCAGGCGCCGGAGGCGCTCGACCGCTTCATCGACACCCTGCTCGAGGGTGAACGCCCCGCGCCCGATGGGGTTGTCGGCGAAGAGGCGCCGATGGCACGCCTGGCCGCCGAGCTTGCTGCCGCAGGAGACCCGACCCGTGGCGTGCCCGATCCGGCATTCGTCGAGCAGCTGCGGCTGCGCATGCGCGATGCGGACGCGGGAATTGCCTCGGTTCAGGGCTGGACGCTTCCGGTGGGTGCTCAGCTCCATCGCATCCGGCTGACACGACGCGATCTGTTGCGCGTCGGCCTTGGAGCCGCCGCGGGACTGGCGGCAGGGGCCGGCGCCATCTCGGTGCTGCGACCGCCCCCGCGCGCACCGCTGAGCGGCAACGAACGCCCGCTGGTGCGCGACGGTGAGTGGGTCGCGGTCGCCACGCTGGCCGACCTGCCGGAGGGTGCCGCGGTTCGATTCAGCACGGTGGCCTTCGACGGCTACGTCGTGAACGACGCGGGGACGATCCGGGCCTTGAGCTCCGTCTGCACCCATATGGGCTGCACGCTCTCCTATCGGCCACAGTGGCGGGACCTGCGCTGCCCCTGCCACGGCGCCAGCTTCAACCTGTCAGGGGAGCTCGCCAACGGGAGCGAGGGGCGGTCGTCGGGCAGTGGGTATCGCGGCGATGCGCAGGCCTACCCGATCGACCTGCCGCCGCTGGTGCGACCCGAGGTCAAGGTCTCGGGCGAGACCGTGCTGGTCTGGACTGCGAAGGCCTAGCCGGTCACCAGCTGGAGCAGGTAGCCGATGATGTACGGCACCGCGAGCGCCACCACCACGGTCGTCAACGCCAGCCCGATGTAGAGCAGGTAGCGAAGGTTCGGAGGCGCGGGCCGCTGAGGCGGCGGCGTGGTGCGCCGGGCGAGGTGCGACGGCCGGCGCGGCGGCTGGTGCTCGTACGCGTGCGGATGCGGCTCGCTCATGTGCTGCCTCAGCCTAGCCGCTCGACGCCGGCCACGATCTCTCGAAGTCGCGCATGTCGGGCTTCACGATCCGCGGCGTAGCGCTCGATCGCGTCGAGGATGTGGCCCGGCCCCAGGTGGGCCTCGTCCATCACCTCGTCGACCGTGCCGCCGGTCCGCCATCGATTGTCCCAATCCGATGCCAGCGAGTACTCCTTCGCGATCGGCCCCTCGACGAAATCGGTCATCAGCTTGAACGCGCGGTTGGTGATGCCCATGCCGCTCCACTTGTCCGAGGCGGAGCAGATGCCGTCGCGGTACGCCTCGTCCTGCCGTCGGAAGAGCTGCGGCGAGATGCAGGCCACGATCCGCACGTTGATGCCGCGCTTGTCCAGCTCCGGCAGCGCCTTCACCACGTTGGCGGTCGTGACCGTCCCCTGCACGTAGACCGTTCCGGCAGATGGCGTGCCGGCAGCCACATCCCGGATCAGGTACGCCCCGCGCGCCGCCTCGAAGTGCGAGGCCATGCCGAGCGCCGCGCGATCGGGGATGTCGACGGTGGGACGGGTGAGGTGCAGGGCGACGATCGGCACATCGGTCGCCAGGGCAGCCGCCAGGACCACCGGCACTTCGTTGTGTTCCCAGGGATGCAGGTCGATGACGTGTCCCTCGGGGAATAGCTGGGTGACGCCGGTCTCGTAGATCCCGAAGTGGGTGCGCGAGTCCTCGGCGGTCTCGGGCCCGGAGTGTCCCGCCACCCAGATCACCTTGCCGACCTTCAGCTCGCAGTCCTGGGCGAGCTGGCTGAAGAGGCGCATCGGCCCGTACTTCAGGTACGAGAACGAGCCGTACGTCGAGCAGGCGGCCCAGAACCCGTTGAAGGAGGCCATCGGATCATCCGCCAGGTTGACGGTGGCGATCCCGACCGTCACACCCGAGTTCGTGAACTCAGTGATCTGCTGCGGCAGCAGCGCGCCGCGCGGGTTGGTATCGCGCTGGTACCAGCCCCAGCCGGGCATCTCGCCGAAGTCCTTGGCAAAGCCAGCGATGTTGGTCGACTCGGCCAGGTCGGCGGAGCAGACGATGAAGAGCGGCCGCCCGTACTCGGCCTTGGCGTAGGCATTGACCCATGAGCCCCAGGTCGCCAGCGCGGCGCGGTTGGGAGCCTTGTCGCCGGGCTGCTTCCACATCTCCGGCGGGTAGGCGTGGACGTCCGTCAGCCGCTTGTCGCTGAAGATCTCTGCGCCGCGCCCGCCCAGGTTGAAGCCCTCGATGTGGTCCGGCACGAGTCCCGCCACCTCGACCAGGCGATCGCTGATGGCATCGACGAGCTCGGTGTTGGCTCGCAGGACGCCCATCGCCACGCCGAAGTTGTGGCGCGCCTGGGCCTTTTGCTCCTTCGCGTCGGCGGGTGCCGGCTCGTCGACACCGGCGTACTCGACGCCATGGCGCGCCATGAACTCCTTGCGCACCGCCCAGAACTCGGGCGAGTTCATGAGGTGGGGGGTGCCGTGACTCTTGTTGTCGTACTTGCCGTAGCCGCGTCCCTTGCGGGTCTTGAACCACGCGACCGACGGGACCCGATCCGGATTCTCGCCCCGCGCCGCCTCCAGAACCGCGCGGGTCACCGGGCCCCACTCCGAGCCCTCCATGGTCCCGGTCACCCGCCAGGAGTAGGCGTCAAACCAGGTCTCGGGGGTACCCGGCACCACGCTCGAGACCGCGGGGTCGTCGATCCCGTAGTCGTTCCAGTCGAGCAGGAAGACCAGGTTGTTGAGCCCCAGTCCCCAGGCCGAATTGCGCGTCTCGTGACTGGCGCCTGGGGTCAGGCCACCCTCGCCCTCGACCACGAAGACCTTGACCTCTTCCGCGCCGGCGAGCTTGAGCGCAACCGCTTCCCCGGCCGAGGGCGGCATGCCGTGCCCAGACGGGCCAGTGTTGAACTTCAGGAAGAGGGTCTTGCCCTCCATCTCGGCGTGGCCCGGCAGCCCGCCGCGGCGCCGCAGCTTGAGGAGGTCCTCCCAGGTGAGCGCCCAGCGACCGTCGTCGGGGAATTGGAAGTCAGAGTTGGGATCGCGTTCGGCACGGGCGCGCAGGGTTTCGTTGAGGACCGCCAGGGTCGCGTAGATAAGCGGGACGGTGTGGCCGGCGGAGAGGATGAACCGATCCCCGAAGGGCCGCCACGGCCTGCGGATGTCCCAGTGCATGGCGCCGGAGAGGAGGAGCGACAGAAACAGGTGGACCTTCGAGCGCGAGCCGCCGGGGTGGCCGCTCTGCCGGTAGTTCAGTGCCAGGTCGATCGTTTCGTCAATGATCTCCCGCAGTCCGTCCCACCGCGCGAACTCCGGCACCGCCTCGTCATAGAGGCGGTCAGCCGTCCGTTGCTGGATGGTCGTCATCGGCTTGGCTAGGCCGATGCGCCGACGAGCTCGCCGGTCCGCTCGAGCTTCGCCAGCGACTCGCCGACCCGCTCCAACGCGGCGGTGATCTTCTCGCGCGAGTTGGCATAGCTGAAGCGCAGGTAACCCTCGCCGTGGCTGCCGAAGGCCGTGCCCGAGAGCCCGCACACGCCAGCGTCGTAGAGGAGGTGGTCCGCGATCTCGTTGCTGCTGCGGCCGAAGGAGCTCATGTTGGGGAATGCGTAGAAGGCTCCGTGGGGCATGACGCAGCTGACGCCGGGGATGGCGTTGAACCCGTCCACGATCAGCGAGCGGCGCGCGATGAACTCGGCGCGCATGGCATGGGCGGCGTCCTGCGGGCCGGTCAGGGCGGCGACGGCGCCGGCCTGGGCGAAGGCGTTCGTGCCGCTCACCGAGTTGATCACGAGTGCCGAGAACGCCGGCATGAGCCAGGTCGGCACGATCCCGTAGCCGAGCCGCCAACCGGTCATGGCGAACGTCTTGCTGAAGCCATCGAGCGTAATCGTCCGCTCCGTCATGCCGGGCAGCGTGGCGATGGAGAGCGGCTCGCCCTCGTACTGGAGCCGGCCGTAGATCTCATCGGCCAGGACGACCAGCTCGTACTCGACGGCGATCCGCGCGATCTCGCGCACGTCCTCCCCGGTAAGGATCGAGCCGGTTGGGTTGTGCGGCGAGTTGGTGACGATCATCCGGGTCCTGTCGGTCACCAGGGAGGCCACCTCGCCGACGTCCATCCGGAAGTCGTTGGACTCGCGCAGCGGCGCCGGCACAGCAACCCCGCCGACGTATCGGGCCATGCTCTCGTAGATCGGAAAACCGGGGTTGGGGTAGATGACCTCGTCGCCCTCGTTGATGAGGGCAAGCATCGCGTAGAACATGATCGGTTTTGCACCGGGGGTGACGACCACTTGGTCAGCGGTCGCCTCGATCCCCTTCCAGTGCTTGACGTCCGCGGCAATGGCCGCGCGCAGCGGTGCAATGCCGGGGGCCGGCGGGTAGTGCGTCATCTTCTCGTCGAGGAGAGCGTGGATCGCCGCTTCGCTCACGTGGCGCGGGGTGTCGAAGTCCGGCTCGCCGATCTCCAGGTGGATCACGTCGCGGCCAGTCGCCTCCAGGGCCCGGGCGCGCGCCGCTGCCTCGAAGGCGGTCTCGGTCCCGATCCGCTCCATGCGGTCAGCAAGCTTCACGCGTCATGCCTCGCTGTAAGGTGGGGGATGAGTGTACCGATCGGGCCATTGCGGAGTTGACAGGCACCGCTGCTATACTTTCCGAAGCGAACTTCCGAGCAACGCGGCGCACACCGCGCCAGAGGAGAAGACCGATCCCATGACGATGACCGAATCGACCCCGCAGACAGCCCCATCGGCTCCGTCGGCCGCTCCCGCACCCGCCAGTGAGCTGCTTGTCAGCATGACCGACGCAGCCGCCGTCAAGGTGCAGGAGCTTCGCTCACGCGAAGGCAAGGCCGATGCAGCCCTACGCCTCTTCGTGAAGAGCGGCGGATGCTCGGGCTTCAGCTACGGCCTGGCGTTCGATGACAAGATCGCTGACGACGACCGGGTCGAAGACCACGCCGGCGTGCCGATCGTGATCGACGCCTTCAGCGTCCAGCACGTCGCCGGCGCCGAGATCGACTACGTCGACTCGCTGATGGGCTCCGGCTTTGCGATCAACAACCCCAACGCGGTGAGCAGCTGCTCGTGTGGGCAGTCCTTCAACACCGATGGCTCCCCTGCCAAGGCAGGCGGCTGCCACTAGTCCCCTCCTCAGCGCCCAACAGCCCCGGCCTCCAAGCCGGGGCTTCTTCGTGTCCGCGGGTCCTTACCAATGACATTGGTACAACTGCCGCTACATCCGAATTCTGCGGGTTTGAGGGGCCTCGGAGCCTGCCCCATACGTGGGCGCACCAACCACATTGGTAAGGCGACGCATCAAGCAGCGCAATCGCGCTGTTGTACCAATCTCATTGGTATACGCGGCCTGACTCGCCCCCGCTAGTTCGAAGTGAGGGCCCAGACCTGGCGCGCGCCGGTCACGCCCTTCAGCTCGTGCGAGCCGCGGTCTGCGAAGCGCAGGTCTGCATCGGCCACCAGCTCATGGGTCGTGCCTGACAGCAGCACCTCGCCCGGTACCGCGAGAGCGGTGATCCGGCTGACGATGTGGACAGCCACACCACGGATGTTGTCGGGGATCAGCTCAACCTCGCCGGTGTGCACTCCGCAGCGCAGGCGAAGACCGAGCCGAGCGGCCTCGGCGCTGATGGCCACGCCACATCGGACCGCGCGCTCGGCGCCGTCAAAAAGAGCGATCAGACCGTCGCCGGTGTTCGCGGCCACTCTCCCGCGGAACTTGTCGATCTGGCGCCTGCTGACGGCATTGAGCTCGGCCAGCATCGAGCGCCACGCCGCGGGGCCGACCCGCTCGGCGGTCGCCGTCGAGTCAACGACATCGGTGCAGACCAGCGTTGCCAGGATCCGTTCACTGCGCGAAGCGGCGGGCAGGGCGAAGGTGCGCATCCCGGCGAAGTCGTACTGGATCACCGGCTTGTCCCCAACCACCCATGCGTCGTGCCCCGGCAGGATCTCGAACAACATCCCGGGGCTCACTTCCATCTCCAGTCCCTCGGGAGTGATGTAGTGCAGCGTCCCTTCGATGATCAGGCCCAGGTGGTGGTATTCGCACCACTCCGTCTGGGCAATCGGCTTGACGTCCTTTGACCATTTCCAGCCGGGTTCGAAGGTGATCTTGCCAACCACGAAGTCGCCGAGGTTCCAGATGTCGGTGCGGCCGTGTGGAATGGTCCGCGTCTCGTCCGGCATGTCGAGTGACTTGCGCTGCATGCTGCCCATCGGCTACTCGCCTGAGCCGTCATCTTCGAAGACCGAGGCGCCGGCCACGACGGCCCGTGGCTCCCCTCCGCCAAGCGCCGCTGGCAGGGGGCGCGGCTGATCCGGGATCGAGACGAATTGGTCGACCAGTGAGCGGGTGCCGGCGATCCCGAGGTGGTCGAACAGGAGCCCGAACTTCGTGTGCAGGTTGGCGCCGACCTGCTCCTGGGCATCGGGCGGAAGGGTCCACAGCGCTCGCTTGAACGGCCCGATCGCCTTCTTGCGCGTCTTGTACAGGAACTGCTCGTCAGTCTCGTCGGGCTTGCGCTCATCGGCGCAGTTGGCGAGGCACCACGCCATCATCTGGGCGCGGAGCGCATCGGGCAGGCCGTCGTCGTCGTACAGGATGTTCTGGAAGCCAGTGGCCAGGTGGATCTCGGCGGTCCCGTTCGTGGGGAAGTGGTGGAAGGCCTCCTCGGGGAGGGTGCTCGCCCCATGCTGCACGGCGCCGGCCAGGCCGTACTCATCACACGCGACAGCGGAGAGCCGCCGCAGCGTGCCGAAGTCGACGGTCACCATCGCCACGCTGCCGTCGGGGAGTACCACGCCACCGTGGCTGGTGCCGGTTTGGATGCTCACCTTGCTGATCCCCGGCATGCCCGTGCCGTGCAGCATCCCGAAGTAGCCATCCAGGTAGGCCCGCAGCTCACCTTCTGTCGAGTTGCTCTTCCCCACTTCACCGATCTCGCCGCCGATGCTGATCGTCACGTCGTCCGGCTCGATGGCCCGAATGAGCGCCGTCAGCTCGACCGTGTTGGCGACGTTGACGAGCTGCTCGGCCGCAGGGGTCGGCTGGGAGAGATCGACCAGCGTGCTGCTGTCGATGTCGATGTTGCAGAAGCCGGCCGCCACCGCCTCGCTGGTGAGCTGCTTGAGGCCGGACATCTCGGCGCCCGGGTCGGCCGCCCACTTGGTGGCATTGAACTGGAAGTGGTCGCCCTGCAGGAAGACGGGGCCGACCCAGCCGGACCGAAGGGCGGCGGCGAGGATGACGGCCGCGTACTCGGCGGGACGCTGATCGGTGTAGGCCATCTCCGACTTCGCGATCTCGAAGATCATCGCGCCGGCGTCACGCTCCATGGCCGCCGAGAAGGCCTGTCGCGCAGTGAGGTAGGCGGCCGCCCGAACGTTGATTGCCGGCACGGTGAACTTCGTGGCGGCGAACTCGCCGCGCCCGCGGGCCATGTACAGCTCGTGGATGCTGGCGGACCCGCAGCCGAGGGCCTGCGATGCGCTCCAGATCAGCCAGCGCGCCGCGTCGCGCACGGCCTCATCAGCATTGAAGACGGCGTCATCAACCAGTCGGTCCATCGCCTCGCCGCGGATGCGGGTCTCGTCGTCGACAAGGAGGCGGGCCCCCTGGATGCGGGCGATCCCGTCCAGGCCCGCAAGCAGGTCCTGCGCGCTGGCCACGCTCATGCGGCCATGCTAGCGGAGCGCCGAGACGAGGGTGAATGCGAGGAGTGGCGCGATCGGGAGGCCCACCGCGGCGGCCAGCAGGTACCAGTCTCGAGCGGCAATCCCGTCCGCCACGCCGCGTCGCCTCAGGCCACTCACCCAGGCATGGACGGCCGACAGGCCACCGACATAGAGGACGGCGCCCAGGCCAAGCACGCCGAGGGTGAATGGCCGAAGCGCGACGCAGTCCCCCAGCGCCAGCGGCCCACCCGGCGGGCACGGCGTGGATAACTCCAGGGCGATGAATCCCGCCGCTGCAGCAACCACCACCAGCGACCAGGCGAGATGGGCGAGCAAGAGCCGCGAGATGGCGATGGGGGGACTAGCCGCCGGATCTCCATGCGGCGGCGGCAGCAGCCGCGGCCTCGGCCTCACGGCGGGTGATGCGGCGATACTCGAAATACAGGTAGGCCAGGCTCATGGCTCCCCCACCGGCGGCGATGGCGCCAAGCGCCAGTGCCTGGAGAGGGAAGACAAGCGGGATCAGGCTCCCGCCGGCGAGGTTGAAGAGCATGAATGGGATGATCAGAAGCACTAGCGCCAGGTACTGCAGGAAGTCCAGGAATCGGATCAACGACCAGGCGAAGCCGCGTCGGCCGCGCGCCGCCTGGGTCCAGAGAGCGAGGATCAGGAGCAGCGTGAAGGTAGGCCCACCGATCAGCACCACGGCGACCAGGAACCCGACGTCCTTGCTGAAGCCCAGGTACAGGGTGGTGATGGTGTTGGCGTAGTTGGGGATGTAGCCGAGCACGAAGTAGACGAACAGGAAGAGCGGCACGCCCTTGAGCAGCGCGACCAGCCAGGTCTCGCTGCCGTACAGCAGCCAGCTCATGAAGTCGTCGATCTCGTGCGTGACGCGCGAGATCAGGTCACGCCGCGGCGGGACGCTGTAAGCGGTGCTCACGAGCGGTTCACTGCTTCTGGCTCAGCAGGAAGGTGATCAGCGCCTGCATGGCCGATGGGCTGATCGTGCCCTCCGGATGCACGGGCATGCCGGTCGCGGTCCCGTCGTTGTAGTTGACCGCCGAGTCGCGGATCCAGCGCTCAAGGAAGGTGCGCGAATCAGCCGCGTAGTCCGTCTTCAGCTTGTCGAGCTGAGTGATCGGGGTCGGTAGGTCGGTGACCGGCGCGTTGCCGATGTTCAGCAGGCTCGGGCCAATGGCCCCGGAGAGATCGGCGCCGTGGCATCCGCCACACCCCGCGTCGACGAAGACCTTCTGGCCTGCCTCGACCGTGTCGGGAACAGCCTGGTCCGGCTGGGAGCCCGCCTCCAGCGCCCAGGTCTCAACCAGCGCGGTCAGGGCATCGATCTGGTTGACGGTCAGCGGACCGCCGACCTCGGTGCTCCAGGCGGGCATCGGCGAGTTGACGTCGCCGGAGACGACCACCCCGCCGAAGCGGATCACCAGGTTGACGTAGTCTGGCGGGTCGCCGGCCTTGCGAATGTCCGTGAACGACCCGCCGTTCTGGGCCTTCAGCTTGTCGTAGATGCTCTTTGAGTGGAGGTCGGG